>NZ_JASDCM010000012.1:0-117855 GCF_030407915.1 Pseudoalteromonas sp. APC 3250 | reverse complement strand
CACCGCCGTATACTTTTGCAAGTACGTTAGTGATTGCTGCAGTTAGTGTAGTTTTACCGTGGTCAACGTGGCCGATTGTACCAACGTTTACGTGCGGTTTTACGCGTTCAAACTTTTCTTTTGCCATGACGGAACCTATCAGTTTTGTGTATCTAGATTACATATGAAAATAATCCACCATAGGTAGATTAAGTTAATTTTTTCAAATTTCAAATAGTTTTTTCTGACAGATAAAGGAAGTGTTTAAGGCGATTCGATTGACTGGTGCTGATAGGCAGATTTGAACTGCCGACCTCACCCTTACCAAGGGTGCGCTCTACCAACTGAGCTATATCAGCATCATCAAATTGGAGCGGGCAGCGGGAATCGAACCCGCATCATCAGCTTGGAAGGCTGAGGTAATAGCCATTATACGATGCCCGCTTTAAGGAACCTGTTCTTAAACTACCTCTAACCGTCTAGAATAAAGTGGTGGAGGGAGCTGGATTCGAACCAGCGAAGGCTGAGCCGTCAGATTTACAGTCTGATCCCTTTGGCCGCTCGGGAACCCCTCCACGATAATTCTTTACTAAGCACTTCCGGTAAAAGGAAAGTGGTGCCGACTAACCGAGTCGAACGGTTGACCTACTGATTACAAGTCAGTTGCTCTACCAGCTGAGCTAAGTCGGCACTGCTTTAGTACGGGGCGAGATTCTAGAGTAAGGTTTATTGGGATGCAACCAAAAAATTAAAAAAAATGTGATTTAATGCTTCAAATGCTCACTATTCGCGCAAAAAGCTGTTTTTTTGTTGTTTTTAACTCTTTTTAGCTAACTCATACCAGTAATTTAAGCCTTTCATTACTAGCATTGGGTCGAAAATACTCTGTGAAAAATGCCCTTGTAACAGCTGACCATAACCACCCGCAAAAATTAAGAGGCTATTTTTTGTCTTTAAATGCAATCTTGCTTGCTCAATGGCACCCATAGTTGCCACTAAGGCTCCGTTTTTTAACCCATTAGGGGTGTTTTTTCCAAGCTCATTAGCAAATGGCGTGTTTGCATCATCAAATACCCGCTGAGTATTTTGAGTGAGTGATGAGGTCATTAAATCAAGCCCAGGTAATATCCAGCCTCCTAGATGCTGCCCATCATTATTGAGAACGTCTATAGTAGTAGCCGTGCCAGCATCAACAACAATAGCAGCCGTATTAGGGTAAAGCGTATAACCGCTAATAAGCGCCAACCATCTATCTATACCCAAATTACCTACTTGCTGATACGCGCAGCGCAACCCACCAAGCTCACTACTAACCGTAGCCTCAAAACAATCAATATTATGCGTTTTGGCTTGCGCTAATAATTGTTTAAGTAACTCGCTACGACCAACACAAGCGTAAATAACAACCGTAATTTGCTGCCATGAAATATTATTAATATCACATGGCTGTATTTGCCCGTTTTCCCACAATACGGCTTTGAGTGAAGTATTACCTACATCAATTAACAATCTCATGCTTGCGCCTTTCTTAATGAAATCTCGCCGCCATAATAACTTTTTACTTCGCCGTCTTGGCGAATACGTACACCACCGTGCGCATCTATACCTTCACAAATGCCACGCCAACTACGATGCCCAGTATTAAGCTCTACCTGCTCGCCTGCAAACGCATTTAATGCATTCCATTGTTGATACATAGTTTGTAAGCCGTTCTCGCGATATTGCGCTAAGCGCTGCTCTAACCAATAAGTTAATGAAGCTACTAATTGATTTTTATCTAGCTGCTGGGTGTGCTGACTTAAATCTGTCCATGCTTGGTCAATGTGCTGACTTGCACTTTGTGGCATATTTAAATTAATACCAATTCCTATCACCAACTGACAGGGCCCTTGTGGTTGCCCGTCTAATTCAACTAATACGCCAGCGAGCTTTTGTTTGTTTATGTAAATGTCGTTTGGCCACTTTAACTCTACATCAATACCATAAAGTGCTTTTATCGCATCATACACCGCTAAACCAACCGCAATCGATACACCCATAGCGGCTTGTAAACCATCATCTAATCGCCAAAAATAGCTGTAGTATAAGTTGGCACCAAATGGCGATTGCCATACACGCCCTCGACGCCCCCGACCTGCTTGCTGCATTTCGGCAACGATTACCGTGCCCGACTGAAGTGGTGTTTTAGCCTGAATGCGGCGCATTAGTTCGCTGTTGGTTGAATCAATGAGCGGCTGCACTTCAATATTAGCGGTATTTTGCCCTAACTCAGCATAAAGCTGTTGTATTTTTTCCTGATTAAGTAATCCTACTTGGTTATTTAAGCAATAGCCTTTACCTGTAACTTTAAATACATCTAAGCCCATAGCTTGTAGGCTTTGAATGTGTTTACTAACAGCGGCACGACTAATTCCTAATTCCTCTCCTAAAGCTTGCCCAGAGACAAACCCGCCTTTATTAAGCGCATTTAAAATAGCCAGCTTGTTTCCATCAGGTGCTTTCATGCTGATTGCTCCAAAGAGATATGGCATTCATTGTGTTGATCAATTAACCGCACTTCGTGTTCTAAGTTTATGTTATAGCGCGCTAAAACAGTGTTTTGAATATGGGTGATCATGCTGATCAAATCATCCCCTGTACTGTGACCATGGTTAACGAGCACCAAAGCTTGCTGCTGATGCACTTCAATACCGGCAATCTTATATCCCTTTAATCCCGCTTGCTCTATTAACCACCCCGCTGCAACTTTATGATGACCGGCTCCGTGTGGGTAATGAGGTAACTCAGGAAACTGCGCAAGTAACGGCACTAACGCAGCATTCGTAATAATGGGGTTTTTAAAAAAACTCCCAGCATTAGCTAGTTTATAAGGGTCTGGGAGTTTGCTATTGCGTGTTTGTATCACCTGCTCACATACTTGCTGTGGCGTCGGGTTTTTTAGTTGTTGTAGCGGTCCATAACTGAGTACTGGTTGCCATATTTTTGGCAGTTTAAAGTGCACTTGGGTGATCACCGCTTTATTTTTTAACGCGTGTTTAAAAACCGATTCACGATAAGCAAAGTGGCATTGCTGATTAGTTAAAGATTTGAAGCAGTTGCTATTAATATCAAAATAGTCAACAGCTTCTATAAATTGTGCTATTTCTAAACCGTAGGCACCAATATTTTGCACTGGCGCAGCACCGACTGTGCCAGGTATGAGTGCTAAATTTTCAAACCCTGCTATGCTTTGCTCAAGCAAGTAAGTCACTAATTGATGCCAATTTTCACCGGCAGCCGCACTGACTAAAAAATCATTTTCCCGTTCAGTAATATTAATTCCTTGGGTCGCCATTTTAATAACCGTGCCAGCATAATCATTTAAAAAAATGGTATTACTGCCCTCCCCTAACAGACAAAAAGGCGCGTTAAAGCTCTGAGTTTGAAGCTGCGCTGAGTCGGTGATCTCAATAAAATTTTGGCATTGGCTACTTAATGCAAATGTATGTAGGGGTTGTAATGAGTGCGCCACAAGGGTCCTAAAGGTACCAGTAATTAATCGCTCTAGTTTAACTCATCGTCGCAAATTGCGCATCAGCTTGTAAAAATTGTTCAACCCACTGTGGCAATCATGTTATAAAACGGGTACTTTTTTATTTGTACTCAAGGTAATTATGAAAATCAAACCTCTTTTTTTAAGCCTCGCTATGGCCGGTATGTGCTCGCAAGTAATGGCTAGCGCTATTGATCAAAATTCCTACGCCAACCTTGATGATGTTATCACCACGCATTTAAACCTTGATTTAGACATCGACTTTGCTGATAAGCAATTGGAAGGTTTTGTTGAGCATACGCTACAGTGGCAAAACGCGAAAAGCACAAAGCTAGTACTTGATACCCGCGATCTTGATATTGATAAAGTGATGTATCAAACAGCCAATGGCAATTGGCATAAAGCCAGTTTTAACCTTGCTAATCGCGACGATGTTAAAGGCTCAAAACTAACCATTACATTTAAAAGCCAAGCTGAAAAAGTCCGTATTTACTACAACAGTCGCCCAGAAGCGTCGGGCTTACAGTGGTTAACGCCAGAGCAAACAGCCAGTAAAACGCACCCGTTTATGTATAGTCAATCGCAAGCGATACATGCACGTAGTTGGATCCCTGTGCAAGATACCCCAGCAATGCGTGTGACTTATTCTGCACGTATTCATACCCCTGAAGATGTGCGTGCGGTAATGAGTGCCGATAATAAAGATGCCCTTTATAAAGACGGTGATTACCACTTCAATATGCCACAAGCAATTTCGCCTTACCTAATTGCGATTGGTGCTGGTAACTTAGAATTTAAAGCGATGTCTAAACAAACCGGTATTTTTGCTGAACCGACTATTTTGGATGCCTCAGTTGCTGAGTTTAATGACACCCAAGCGATGATCGACAAAACCAATGCGATGTACGGCGACTATGCATGGGGTCGCTATGACTTACTTATGCTACCGCCTAGCTTCCCATTTGGTGGCATGGAAAACCCGCGTCTATCATTTATTACCCCAACCGTTGTTGCTGGCGATAAAAGCCTAGTTAACCTGATTGCACATGAGCTTGCTCACTCTTGGTCTGGTAACTTAGTAACCAATGCCACATGGGAAGACTTATGGTTAAACGAAGGATTTACCTCTTACGTTGAAAACCGCATTATGGAAGAAGTATTTGGTCGCGACCGTGCAGTAATGGAGCAAGCGCTTGATGCTGCTGGTCTGCGTGCGCAACTTAAAACCATTGATGCACCAGACACTCGCCTTAATTTAAAACTTAATGGCCGCGATCCGGATGATGCGTTTAGCTCAGTGCCTTACACAAAGGGTCAGCTATTTTTAATCTACCTAGAAGAAAAATATGGCCGTGATAAGTTTGATGACTTTGTTAAAACTTACTTTAATGAATTTGCGTTTAAATCGCTAACCACTGCGCAATTTGTGACTTACATCAAAGCTAACTTAATTGAAAAGTACCCTGGTGTAGTGAGCATGGATAAAGTGAACGAGTGGATTTTTGAGCCAGGTTTACCAAGTGATGCACCTAACCCTACCTCTGATGCGTTCGATAAAGTAGATGCTGCAACACAAGCATGGTTAAAGGGGGATACAACTGCCGCACAATTACCTACTGCAAATTGGACAGTGCATGAGTGGCTGCACTTTTTAAATAACCTACCGCGCGATTTAAGCATTGAAAAAATGACTGAATTAGACGGCGAGTTTAACTTAACCCAATCAACTAACGCAGAACGCGCATTTGCATGGTACATGCTAGCAGTGGGTAACGGTTACCAACCGATTTACCCTGCGCTTGATAAACACTTATCGGGTATTGGTCGTCGTAAGCTAATAGTGCCACTTTACAAAGCACTTATTACACATGGTAAAAAAGGCTGGGCACAAAGCGTGTACTTAAAAGCACGTCCGGGTTATCACCCACTTGCACAAGGTACCATTGACGCGTTATTTGAATAAATAATAGCGTTACCAATAAACTAAAAAGGGCCAATTTGGCCCTTTTTTAATGCTTAATTATTTTGTTACTTTATCTAAAAAAGCCTGCCTTTCAGCGAGCGTTGCTTGTTGCCACCAAAAGTCGAGCATATTTGCCGCACTTGGCATGCCTTTTCCATTAATTGGCGTAATCGGTTTAATGGGACGACTCGGTTTTTGCGGGCCCGCTGGGGTTGCTGTTGTTTGCTGGTTAAACTGTGCGCTTTGAACTTGTCGTTCGGCAATAATATTTAATGGCTTAGCTAAGGTGCTGCCTTTTGCTTTTAAACTCACTTGCGGTGCCTCAGCAAATACTTTTGCCGCTACCGCATTTTCAGCACGATTAAATACTAAGGTGTAATCTTTACCCGCTTCAATGGTTACATTCACCCAAAAAGGTTCTGACTCAATCACTTCATGATCGTCATAACCTAAGTCATATAAATCTGTGTATTTAAGTTTTAGCTGATAAGTACCCGGTGCTAATTCAACATCATCAACACGACTAAAAAGCGAACTTTCAATTATTCGTTCACCCACTTGCAAAGGAACAAATTCCTCAGGAAAGTGAATATTTTCTGCCAAACTCGATGCACTCACTAAGAGCGCCGCTACACTGCCTAATAATATTGATTTACGCATAATTACTCCTTTAGTTGATTTCAGTTTGACACTGCTAGCAAAATTTGTCATTAGTGACACATATATTAATCAAATAAATTAGAGTCATCGTTATGAGCCAAGAGACTATTTTTACTAAAATTATTAATCGCGAAATTCCAGCAGATATTATTTACGAAGACGATGACACGCTAGCGTTTAAAGACATTAATCCTCAAGCGCCATTTCATGTATTAATTATTCCCAAGCAACCAATTGCCACTATAAATGATATAAATAATGAAAACTCACATTTAGTTGGTAATTTATACACGGTCGCCGCAAAACTGGCCAAGCAACACAACTTTAGCGATGACGGCTACCGCGTTGTGATGAACTGTAATGAACATGGTGGCCAAACTGTGTATCACATACATTTACATATGCTCGCAGGTAAAGAAATGGGCTGGCCTCCATACCAAGAAACTAAAAAAACGGCGCTATAGTGCTTAGTTAAATCTTAGATTAGTTTAAAAAAATCAAAAATACGGCGTTTTTCTTACTACACGAAAAAAAACAATTACTTATTTGCAACATTTTATGTTTAAATAATCGGAAATCGCACCTTTTCTCCAGTGAAATAATGATTTTCTAATACAAAAGGTGTGTAGGGATTGTGGTAAAATTAATTAGCCAGCTTTATAAAAGAGTAAAAAAACATGAGCAGTTCAGCCTTTTTGTTGTTAGATGAAGAACCAATTAACACTATTGGTATTAACGTTTTAGAGCCATTGTTAAAAACGCAAGGCCTTGACGTAACTACGGGTACAAATATTTTAGATGTTCCGGTAGGTACTCGCTTATTGTTCATTGAAACATCAAGTAAAGACGCATGGACAAAGCTAAAAGAGCAACTCGTTAATTTACGCATCAAGTGCGATATTGTGTTGTTCAATTTAGATGAAAACCCAGAGCTTGCTAATCGCGCATTACTTAGCGGTATTCGTGGTGTATTTTACACCACAGATAATGCCGATGTACTCATGAAAGGGATTCGTTTATTACTCGAAGATCAGCTTTGGTATCGTCGTGACATTATGTGTAATGCGCTTAACCGCATGCTGCAATTTAATAAAGATGCCCTGCATAAGCTAACTGATGGTGATATTGAACCAATAAAGCTAACGAAGCGTGAAAAAGCAATTATCTCGTTAATGAGTAATGGTTCTAAAAATAAAGAAATTGCTGAAGAGTTAAGTATTAGCCCGCATACGGTTAAAACTCATTTATACAGTGCATTTAGAAAAACTAAATGTCGTAACCGTATTGAATTACTTTCTTGGGCACAACAAAACATTCCTGACGAAATTCGTTAACGTTTGTTTGAATAAATACCATACAGGCACTTTAAGTGCCTGTTTTTATATCTTCTTTAAAAAACGCTATTGGGGTCTTAATGCTCGACTCATTTACGCTTTATTTTGCCAGTATCGCCGTTATGACAGTGATGACGCTACTGAACTTTTTAACCTGGCGTACCAATAAGCATGTTCCCGGCACGTTACTTTATATTTTCTATCCTTTACTGCTATTAGCTGCCATTGTTAGTTTTGCGCTAATAGGCAAAATTCCTGATCAGATTGCCATTACCCTTGCTAATAACATGATGTTTTTAGCCTCTATTGTGCATTGTTTGTCACTGAGTCAATTTTTAAATTATCATGGTCGTGGCCTTAAGTTTGTTTGCCTATTTACAGCGCTCAGCGCTTTGCTGCTTGTTTATTTCACATTTTTACAGCCCTCAATGCGCTCACGGGTATATATTTCTGATTTGCAGCATATTGTAGAGGCCACTTTTTTATTATTTATATTTATAAAATATGCGCGAAAACCCTACCCTAACGCCAGTATTGTTTACATAATTATTTTAACTTTAGTTGCAGCAAGTTTTATTACCCGAAGCCTATTTATGGATGACATTGCACAACAGGATGCCATTTTAAATTCATGGTTTAACTCACTGTTATTTTTAAATAGTGTTATTGCCCCCATGTTCTATGCTGCAGGTATGGCGTTGTTATGTAATGAGCGCAGGGAATTACGACTTAATAAACTCACCGAAAAAGCTCATAAAGATTTAGAAATTCGCGGACTGTTTTTATCCACCATCAGCCATGAAATACGCACACCACTAAACGGCATATTAGGCAGTGCACAACTGGTATTAAATCAAACCAGCGACAGCCGTAACAAAGCCTATTGTGAGGCCATTATCAACTCAGCTGAGTCACTCAACTTACTGGTAGATAAAGTGCTGGAATATGCAAGCTTAGATCAGCACGACGAAGCCCTGTACGAAGAA
The DNA here is from genome assembly GCF_030407915.1 of Pseudoalteromonas sp. APC 3250. Lineage (NCBI taxonomy): Bacteria > Pseudomonadati > Pseudomonadota > Gammaproteobacteria > Alteromonadales > Pseudoalteromonadaceae > Pseudoalteromonas > Pseudoalteromonas sp. APC 3250. The sequence goes on along the minus strand of NZ_JASDCM010000012.1, from coordinate 109,401 downwards.
GACATAGAGTTTAAAACGTGGCTGCAAAACTTATGTTTGCTGTTAAGCCCTCTGGCCGAACAAAAACAACTTAAATTTGAGCTCGCCTGTAATATCCCCGACAAAGCCTGTTACTACTGCGACCAACAAAAACTCAGACAAATTATTATTAACCTTGTCGGTAATGCGATTAAATTTACCGATACGGGGATGGTAAAAGTACAAATAGACTTAATTAATGAAACCCAGCTAGATCATACCCTTAAAGTAAGCGTACTCGATTCAGGCCCTGGTATTGAAAAAGATGAAATTGATTATTTAACTGAGCCCTACATTCAAAGCAGTGCCGGTAAAGAAAAAGGCGGAACAGGTCTAGGACTAGCTATAACCAGTCGCCTTCTCGATAAAATTAATAGCCAGCTAGAAATTACCAGTGAGCTGGGAGTAGGCAGTGTATTTAGCTTTAACATGACGTTAGCTATTGGTGAGCTTAGTCTCGTAGAGCAACGCCATCAAAGTAAGGACTATTTAACCGGACTCGATGTATTACTTGTTGAAGATTTAGATCTGAACCAAAAAATTGCCGTTGAATTTATGGCTGACGACGAGCATAAAATTAAGCTCGCTAAAGATGGCAAAAGTGCGATTGAGTTGATGAAAAAATACCACTTTGATGTGGTGCTACTTGATATGAACTTACCCGATTTAACAGGGCAACAGGTACTAAAAACTCTCAAACGGGTGGAGCATAAAAATCAGCGAACGCCGGTGCTGGCCTTTACTGCCAGTTTGAGCCCTGATGAAATAAAAGAATACTTAGCACTGGGTATTAAAGACATTGTTGGCAAGCCATTAAAGCAAGAGAAACTACGCCAAGCATTGAGTGATTCACAGTCAACACAAACAGCTAATATTGCTGTCGAGCTGATTGATACGTTATACGATGAAACCGCAACAGACACCCTGACAAGCTCTTTTAGTATTGATGAAGTATCTTCTATCTATAATGAATTTATTCTTTCTGCTCGTAATAAGCTGAGCCGTTGCCAAGCTTTATTAGAGCAAGACACCGAGCAATGCATTAAGTTATTACATCGCCAAGCTAGCACCGCTATGCAACTTGGTTTTAATAGCTATGGACTAGCTCTAAAAAAAATTGAGCGACGCTTACTAGATAAAAAACCATTAAATAACTCGTTAAATGAAGCCAGCACACTGTGGCAACACAGTTTAGAGGCGTATTTAAAGTATGTACGGCAAGGACTAGGGTAAAAACGGGCTACGGGCTACGGGCTACGGGCTACGGGCTACGGGCTACCAAGTTTTACTGCAGTGACAAATAATCAAGCATTTTCACTATTTATACTGTTATTTTCTGCCGTATATATCGTCAAATCGCTCTATATCGCTTTCATCTAAAATGGCACCCGTTTGCACTTCAATAACAACTAAGGGCTCGGGCTGATTATTCGCTAAACTGTGCAGCTGTTTTGCAGCAATATAACAAGACTGGTCATGGGTCAGCGTTAAGCTTTGCTGGTCAATACATATATCTGCAGTGCCCGACACCACAACCCAATGCTCAGCGCGATGCTGATGACGCTGCGTTGAGAGCCTAGCCCCACTATTAACGGTTATTTTTTTTACTTTAAAACCGATACTTTCTACCAGCGTACGATAATTTCCCCAAGGGCGGTAAACCACCTGATGGTGTGTCAGTTTGTTATTATGTGTTGTTGTCAATTGCTTGAGTAATAACGGGAGGGCATCAAGCGCATTTTGATCAGCAATTAAAGTGGCGTCGTGGGTATGAATAACCGCTAAATCGCTTACCCCTAACGTCGCTATTGTGTGTCCATCTTCGCTAATAACTAAGTTGTTACTACTGTTTTGGGCGATATGTTCTTGGTGTGGGCTATTACCCTGTGGATCTTTTTTACTCAACGCTGCGAGTGCAGAAAAACTACCCACATCGCTCCAATTTAATGCAACGGGCATTACCACCACATTATTACTACGCTCTAAAATAGCATAATCAATCGAGTCACTTGGGCAAGATTCAAGTGCATGAGTATTTGCTCTTGTAAACGCTAAGTCTTGTTTAAAATCAGTGGCACTAGCAACACTTTTAGCTATTTTTGGCGCAAAGCGTTCCAGCTCTTTTAGATATGCAGCGGGAGTAAATAAAAACATTCCACTGTTCCAACTATAACCGCCCTCAGTTAAATAGGTTGATGCAGTTGCTAAATCAGGTTTTTCTTTAAACTGGTCTACCTCAAAGCAAGCAGTACCTATAATTGCTGTGCCCTGTTTGATATAGCCATAACCGGTATGCGGCTCTGTTGGCGTAATTGAAAATGTAACTAATTTACCTTGCTCAGCCAGTGTCACCGCATCAGATAACTGAGCAGTTAATGGCGTAAAATCTTCAATATAATGATCGGCAGGCATCACCAACAAAGGACCTGTAATATTATTTTTTAATGCATAGTGCGCGGCAAGGGCAATGGCTGGTGCGGTATTTTTGCCTTCTGGCTCAAGTACTATGGCATGGGGCTTTGCAAATGCTGCCTGCTGCGCGGCAATAAATCGATGCTGCTCATTACAGACCAAAATAGCGGGATTAAAGTCCTCAGTTGCAACACGCACTAACGTGCTTTGCAATAACGACTGCTGGTTTTTATTATCAAGCAAAGATAAAAACTGCTTTGGCATTGCTTGGCGCGACAGCGGCCAAAGCCGTGTGCCAATGCCGCCAGCTAAAATTACCGGTGTAATAAGGGTTGTATTCATAAAGCCGCCAATAAAAATATCAGCGGCTATTTTAGCACTTTATCGGCTGGGCGCTAATTTATACCAATGTAAAAGCATCAGCATCTAAATGTGCCGGAAATTTAGCTCTAAACTCATCAAGCGGCGCTTTATTTAACATGATTGTTAGTAGTGCTTGCTGGTCGTCATTCGCTTTAATCAGTGGCTCACCTTTAAAGTCATACACTGCAGTTCCACCACTGTGGTCAATACCATTGCCATCTTCACCAACCCGGTTTACGCCAACCACGTAGCATAGGTTTTCCATTGCTCGTGCCATTAATAAAGTGTCCCATACATTGCGCCTTGCTGCTGGCCAATTGGCAATATTTATCATCACGTCGTAGTCATTGTTATTGCGCTGAAACACCGGAAACCGTAAGTCGTAGCATACTTGTGGCAATATTTTAAACCCATTGAGTTCAAACACTTCACGCGTTTGTCCTGCCACTACAAACTCGCCTTCGTTACCTAAACAAAATAAGTGCCGTTTATCGTAATAGCTCACTTCTCCATTTGGTTGTACCCAGTAAAACCGATTCGCTTTTTTACTTCCTTGGGTTACCAATACCGAGCCTGCAATTACCGCATTATAGTGCTTTGCCTGTGCCTTGAGCCAACTCAGTACTGAGCCATTTTCAGCTTCGCCACAGTCAAGGTTAACCGCAAATCCAGTGGCAAAGGTTTCAGGAAGTACAATTAAATCAGGTTGATTGGTGATATTAGCAAGCTGTTTTTCAAACATAGCTAAATTGGCTTTTTTATCGAGCCAATGCAGCGAGCTTTGTAATAATGCGAAGGTTAGAGTTGACATAAAATATGTGCCGCCTCTATTAAGGTTTGATCATTTTTAGCAAAACATAAACGAATAACTTTATCATTGCTTGGTTGCTGATAAAACACGCTCAGTGGAATGGCTGCAACGCCTGCTTGTTCTGCTAACCATTGGCAAAATTCTACGTCATTTAAATCCGATACATCACTGTAATCAAGCAGTAAAAAGTAGGTGCCTTCACTTGGTAAAATGCTAAAGCGGCTATCTTGTAGAGCATTACTGAGCACATCGCGTTTTTGTTGATAAAACTCACTTAGCGCATCCACATGCTCACCTTGCTGTTCTAACATATCGGCGAGTGCATGTTGCGCAGGCGTGAAGCTTGAAAAAGTCACATATTGGTGAATTTTACGAAACTCGACCGCAAGTGTAGCGGGTGCGATGCAGTAACCCATTTTCCAACCAGTGCTATGAAAAGTCTTGCCAAAGCTTGAGATCACAAAGCTGCGAGCAAACAATTCCTCATCTCGTAACACACTTAAATGTGGTTGCTGATCAAAAGTAATATGCTCGTATACTTCATCACTTATCAGGTATAAATCATGCTCGATGACTAAGGCTTTTAGGGCATTAATATCGTGCTGTTTTAACGTTTTACCACTTGGGTTATGTGGAGTGTTGATAATAATAGCCCGCGTTTTGCTATTAATAGCCGCAGCCACCGTTTGCCAGTCAATTACATAACTCGGAGCATGCAGAGCAATATTAACTGACTTACCACCGGCCAATTCAATCGCTGGCTGGTAAGAGTCATAAGCAGGGTCAAATACAATGACTTCATCACCTTCGCGCACTAGCGCTTGAATGGCAACAAACAGCGCCTCGGTTGCCCCTGAGGTTACCGTTACTTGCTGCGCGGCATCTATTTCAACCGCATATTTTCGTTTTGCTAACTGGGCAATTTGTTGCTGCAGGCGCGGTACACCAGATGAAGGTGAATATTGATTAACTCCTTCAAGCACATAATGATTAAGCTGTTTTTTAAGTAGCTCAGGCGCATCAAACTCAGGAAAACCCTGCGATAAATTAATCGCTTCGAATTGATTTGCTAAAGCAGTCATTTGACTAAAAATACTGGTGCCTAAATTTGGCAATTTACTTTCAAACACTGGTTACCCTTAATGATGGTTTTACGCCCAAAGCGATGCTATCATTGCTTAAAACAGAAGTATAGCCGTCTAAAACAAATAGCTTTATGCTCATTAGTGAGGAATGTATGCAAAACAATACCGCTATTTCAGAACTTATTGAAGCCGGAAAATGGGTCAGTCAAAAAGGTTGGGTACCCGCAACAGGTGGAAACTTTTCAGCTCGCACCAGTACGGGCTTTGTAGTCACAGCCAGTGGCCACGACAAAGGCGCGTTAATGCCTGAGCATTTTCTACAATTAAATCATTTAGGTGAGCGTGTTGCAGGGGCAATAAAACCCTCAGCCGAAACACAACTGCATTTGAGCTTGTATCAACTTATTCCTGACGCGCAATATGTTTTGCATACTCACTCGGTAGCGGCAACTGTACTTTCAAATATTATTCAACGCCATCAGCTTGAACTAACCGGCTACGAGATGCAAAAAGCGCTCAGCGGTATTACATCGCACTTAGAATCACTGGCCATCCCTATTTTCGATAACGATCAAGATATAGACCGTTTAAGCCTACTTGTGAGCGACCATCACTTACACTCACCAATTAAGCATGCCGTATTGATCAGAGGTCATGGTTTATATGCTGTTGGCCGTAACATTGATGAAGTTCGCCGCCATTTAGAGGCATTAGAGTTTTTATTTAGTTGCGAGCTAGAACGCTTAAAAATAACAGGAACCGCACTATGATCAAAGCATTGCTAACTGATATTGAAGGCACTATTACGCGTATTTCGTTTGTAAAAGATGTGCTATTTCCTTATGCCGCACAACAACTGCCTGCATTTGTGCGCGGTCACACAGAACAGCCTGAAGTAGCAGAACAAATTAGCGCTGTAAAAGCTGAAATTAACGAGCCTAATGCCGATATCGACACCGTTATTAGCACTTTACTTACTTGGATTGAAGAAGATAAAAAAATAACGCCACTTAAACAATTACAAGGTTTAATTTGGCAAACAGGCTATGAAAACGGTGATTTTACTGGTCACTTATACCCAGATGCTTATCAATTTTTACAACAACAAAAGCAAGCTGGCCAACAGTTATACGTTTATTCGTCGGGCTCTGTGAAAGCACAGCATTTAATTTTTCAGTATTCTGACTTTGGCGATATTCGCTCACTATTTAGTGATTACTTTGATACCAAAGTAGGCGCTAAACAAGCGCCAAGCGCCTATGAAAACATAATAACGCAATTGCCTTTTAACCCAGACGAAGTATTGTTTTTAAGTGATGTAGTTGCAGAGCTTGATGCTGCAAAAACCGTTGGGCTTAAAACTTTACATTTAATTCGCGATGGGCAAGAAAGCTCATCAAAGCACAGCTACATTAACGATTTTAGCCAATTTAAAGCGGAGCATTTAGCATGAGCCAACTCACTATTTTTGCAGATTCTGACGCCAATAATGCACTGCTGACCAGTAGCGACGTTCAAAATATTGCCGCTGAACTTGCTAAGGTTAATGTGCGTTTTGAGCAATGGCAGGCAAATACCGAGATCACTGAAAGCACCAGCAATAATGATATTTTAACTGCCTACAGCGGCGATATTGAACGCTTAAAACAGCAAGGCGGCTATCAAACTGTTGACGTTATATCACTAGCTAAAGGCAACCCTGATGCTTCAGAATTGCGCAAAAAATTTTTATTTGAACACACTCACAGCGAAGACGAAGTACGCTTTTTTGTCAAAGGCCAAGGGTTATTTTGCTTACACATTGGCAGTAAAGTGTACCAAGTACTTTGTCAACAAGGCGATTTGATCTCAGTACCTAAGCTGACCCCTCATTGGTTTGATATGGGTAGCGACCCAGAATTTACCGCTATTCGTCTATTTAACAATACACAAGGTTGGGTAGCACAAAGCACGGAATCACCGATTGCAGAGCAATTTCCATTATTACCGTAATTTAATCATTCAAAACCCTGGTCCACACTAATAAACATAACGTGGACCAAACGCATCGCAAAATTACTTCAGCTTTAAAAGCACGCCACTTTCTACCTGACTTTGGTTATAAACACCGGTATCTAACACCCACCCAGTAACCAAGTTTGCGGGTGTTACGTCAAATGCGGGGTTATATACATTAGCATTAGTGGGAGCCCACAATGCCTCGCCAAAACTACCACTAACACCACGCACTTCTTGTGGATTACGTTGCTCTATTTCTATATCGCTACCTTGGGCAGTATTTACGTCAAGCGTAGTAACCGGTGCCACCACATAAAATGGAATATTATGAAAATGCGCAAGCACCGCTAAATTATAAGTACCGACTTTATTGGCAAAGTCGCCATTAGCAGCAATACGATCAGCCCCTACAACAATTTTATCTACCTTACCTGCAGCCATTAAACTGGCCGCCATATTATCGCAAATTAGCGTGTAAGGTATTTGCCAACGCTCCAATTCAAACGCGGTCAAACGCCCGCCTTGCAGTAAGGGGCGTGTTTCATCCACCCACACATGGACATTGCCATGGACTTGTTGTGCTTTATAAATAACACCCAATGCCGTACCTATGCCCGCAGTGGCTAAAGCGCCGGTATTACAGTGAGTTAATATATTGTCGCCGCTATTTATTAGCTCGGCACCACGTGTTGCCATACGCTCACATAGCTCAATGTCTTCAATAAATAACTGCTCAGCCGTTGCAACAATACTGGCAACATAATCAGTTTGTTTAAGCGCTTGGCGCAACGCCGCCATACAATGCATTAAGTTAACCGCTGTTGGGCGAGTGGCTTCTAGCTCATTTATGGCGGTTGCAAGCGCGTCTCTAGTCATACCTTGCTCAGCTAAATAAGCAATTAATAAACTGGCCCCTAAGCCTATAAGTGGCGCACCACGCACTTTTAAGCTGATGATCAGCTCTTTCATTGTCTCTACAGTGTGGCATTCATGCCACACTTGTTGATGAGGAAGCAAATATTGATCAAGTACGCTCAGCGTACTATTTTCATATTTTAAACTGCTTGCGATTAAATTTTGCATAAGGCTTAAAAGATTAGAAGTGCGTAGGGTTATTTTACACCACTTTGAAGAACTCTCAAGTTGGACTTATAGACATCTAAACATTTAAAAGTATAGAATGCTTAAATGCATCTTTATTGAGAATAAAACCATGACTAACTATGTTGCTTTTAATGCACAGCACGCTATTAATTACATCAATTCGTTAATTGAATCTAATCAATACGACTTTTTTAAGCCGGGGCAAGCGCTTACCGCTTATGAATTTGGTGACGGTAATCTCAACTTAGTATTTAGAATTACGGATGAGCAAAACAACAGTATTATATTAAAGCAAGCTTTACCGTATGCGCGTTGTGTAGGTGAGTCGTGGCCATTAACACTTGATAGAGCACGCATTGAGGCAGAAGTTTTACTTAATCATGGGGCTATTTGCCCTGCGCATACGGTTACTGTTTTACATTACAATAAAGACTTAGCCCTGACCATTTTAGAAGATTTAGGTGATATGCAAATTTTGCGAACAGCGCAAAATAATGCTGAACAATTTTCAAACCTTGCTCACCACGTAGCTGTGTATTTAAGCCAAACGGGCTTTTATAACTCTGACTTTTATTTATTAGCGCAAGATAAAAAAGCACGTATTAGCCAATTTACTAACCCTGAATTGTGCCAAATTACTGAAGATTTATTTTTTAGCGATCCGTACACAGAGCATGAACGCAACAACTATCCGGCACAATTACAAACTGAAGTTGAGGCTATTCGTAAAAACGGGGCATTAAAACTTGAAGTAGCAAAGCTAAAAGCTAACTTTTTATCGAACCCACAAACCTTGTTGCATGGCGATATGCACAGCGGAAGTATTTTTGTTAATCAAACTACCACTAAAATGATCGACCCTGAGTTTGGCTTTTTTGGCCCTATTGGCTTTGATATTGGATCTTTTATCGGTAACTTACTACTAAATTACTGTGCTCAGCACGGTCGCATTGACGACTTTGTAGCACGTCGTAATTATCAAACCCATTTATTAAGTACATTGGTTGAATGCTACGCCACATTTGAACAACAGTGGTTTGAGCTCATAAATAAGCAAACAACTGATGAGACACTTAAAGCTTCAGGCTACGCAGAGTATTTTATGAAACATGTTTTACAAGATGCTATTGGCTACTGTGGCATAGAGCTAATTAGACGCACTATAGGCCTTGCTAATGTAATTGATATAGAAGGCATTACCGATGAGGCCGCACGGTTAAACGTACAAAAACAAACATTAGCACTGGGTGAGCAATTGATTTTAAATGCCCACACTTGCGATACTAAAGACGCGTTTTTCAGCTTGCTAATAAGCCATTTAAATTAGGGTCTGTTTGACCCTAAACTAAGTCTTTATTTTATTAAAAAAGGCGCTTTAAGCGCCTTTTAAGCTATATTTAATGATAGTGCTCGTACATTTTATCTAGTGGCTCAGAAAGACCGCTCTCTTGCACTATACGCACATGTTTGCGTTTTAATTCGCGAGCACTGGTAACGCCACAAGAATGTGCAATAAGCCCCGCACCGTAATGAATGTATTTATTATAATTTGCGACCCGCTGCGCTTTATCCTCAACATTTAAACCACGCTGTAAACGTTCATTATGCGTAGTAATTCCTGTGGGGCAGGTATCTTTATTACATTGCATAGCCTGAATGCAGCCTAGTGCAAACATATGTCCACGTGCAGACACAACAAAGTCGGCACCTAGTGCTAATGCCCACGCAACTTTTGAGGGCACAATTAATTTGCCAGAGACAATAATTTTAACTCGCTCTCTAAGGCCATGCTTTTTTAGTAACTGAATAACTAAAGGAAGACTTTCTTTTAGCGGTAACCCCACCGAATCGAGTAAAGACTGAGGCGCAGCGCCGGTACCACCATCAGCACTATCTATGGTAATGAAGTCGGGTGCAGACTCAATACCACGATGATTTATCTCGGCAAATAAACTTTCTAACCAAGCATGTTCACCAATTACCGCTTTAAAGCCTGTCGGTTTACCGGTTGTACTTCTTATCGTGGTGAGCATGTCTAAAATATCGTTTGGATTTTTTATTTCTGGGTGCCCATTTGGGCTAATTGAATCCTGCCCCTCAGGTATGCCTCTTATTTTAGCAATTTCAGCATTCACTTTTCGCCCAGGTAACATACCGCCTTTACCTGGCTTGGCACCTTGGCTCATTTTCAGCTCAAACATTTTAACTGCTGGGTGTGCAGCAACGGCTTTTAGTTTTTCTGTGCTTAAATTTCCCTGCTCGTCGCGTACACCATATTTAGCCGTACCAATTTGAAACACGATATCGGCACCACCTTCTAAGTGATACGGACTAAGTCCGCCTTCTCCCGTGTTCATCCAACAACCGGCTAATTTTGCCCCCTTTGAGAGTGCACGTACAGCAGGACTGGATAACGCGCCAAAGCTCATGCCCGATATATTAAATAACGAATTTGTGGTGTAAGGAAATTTACAATAAGGCCCAAGCGTTACGTTGCTAGGCGCTAGGGCTTCTTCATCTAAGGTAGGAAATGCGCAGTTCATAAACATTACGGTGCCTGTCGTTTCTAAGCTTTGGGTTGAACCAAAAGCAGCCGTATGATCAACATCTTTAGCAGCCCGATATACCCAACTGCGTTCGGCGCGATTAAAGGGCATTTCTTCACGGTCGAGAGCAAAAAAATACTGACGAAAAAACTCACCTTGGCGTTCAAAAAAGTACCGAAAACGTCCAATTACTGGATAATTACGCCTAATAGCATGCTTTGTTTGGGTAACATCTCGAACATAAAAAATAGCAATTAATATAACCAGCAATCCAAATACAACAATAAATAAGCTGGCAAACACATCGATACTGAACATTATAAATTGACTCATTACTTATCCTTAAATGCTAAAAAAGCGTGATGTCATTAAATAACACCACGCTTTTATAGTTTCAAAATAATGCGCTATTAGCTATCTGTTTTTGCTAATTCTGCTTGTATATACAAACGTATTTGCTGCTCAAGCACCGACAAAGGCACTGAACCATGGCGCAATATTTGATGATGAAACTCACGAATATCAAACTGCTGACCTAATGATTGCTCGGCCTCTGCACGCAGACGTTTAATTGTTAACTCACCAATTTTGTATGACAACGCTTGAGCTGGCCATGAAATATAACGATCGGTTTCTGTTTTTACATTATGTAATGAAAGCGCCGTATTATCGGCCATAAAATTCATTGCACGCTCACGACTCCAGCCGTACATGTGCATACCCGTATCAACCACTAAACGTGCAGCACGCCACATTTCGTAGGTTAAACGACCAAAGTTGCTGTACGGGTCTTGATAAAAACCCGCTTCAACGCCTAAGTACTCTGAATACAGTCCCCAGCCCTCACCAAACGCTGATAAATACGCATCACGGCGATAGCTAGGTAAACTTTCAAGTTCTGCATTGAGTGATATTTGTAAATGATGACCCGGAACAGCTTCGTGCAAAGTTAATGCTTCTAAAGCATAGAGTGGTCGTTTATCTAAAGCGTAGGTATTCACCCAATAAAAGCCGGCTTGATCATCACGGCTCGAACCTGAATAGCGCCCAGTAGTGTACTTAGGAGCAATATTGGCAGGCACCGGCGCTACGCCATAAGGTTTGCGCGGTAAGGTATGAAATAATTTAGGCAACTGCGCATCCATTTTTTTGGCAATATACGCGGCCTCTTTTAATAATTGCTCAGGCGTTGTGGCGTAAAACTGCGGATCTGTTCGTAAAAAGTGGATAAATTCTGCAAACGTGCCTTTAAAACCTACTTCTTTAATAACCGCTTCCATTTCACTACGAATGCGCGCAACCTCCGCTAAACCCAGCTCATGTATTTCTTTTGGGGTCATTTGTGTGGTGGTGTAATATTTAGCACGATTTGCATAAAAGGCCTCACCATTCGGTGTTGACGAAATACCAATATCACTACGTGCGCCTGGTAAGTATTCGTTATTAAAAAAAGTTAAGTAGTCTTTGTAGGCATTAATAACTTGGCTACTGATAATTGCTTTAGCTTGTTGTTGCAAATCTGCAAATTCACTATCACTTAAACCCGCGGTATTGTTTAAAAATGGCTTATAAAATTCAGATTGTGTAACGTCATCAACAATGTAAGCAGTAATCGAGTCTTGATAACCAATTAACACCGCTTTGGGTTGAGTTAAACCAACCTCTAATCCTTTACGCATCCATGCTATGTTTTGCTCAAAAAAGCGCGGCACTTGCTGTAATCGCTTTAAATAGTGTTGATAATCTTGTGCAGTTTTATAATCAGAGCTATTAACAATAAACGATAGGCTTGAATGAAAGCCATACTCTGACGTTAAAGGCATGTAATGTGCGTTAAATACATATTCATCAACACTATTTTGCACTTGCGCTCGAATAATACTGTAGTTAATTTGGTTTTCATCACTGAGCTTACTTATATCTATGGCATCTAAATCTGCTAATAGCTGCGTGTTTTTTTGATATTGCTGCGCTAAAAATTCAGCTGACAAATTAGGTAATAAGTAGCCATCAACTCCTTCGGGGTTACTATACGGGCTAACATTTTGGCGATGCTGTACTATATTTTCAGCCGCTTGCGTAAATTGTTGATCCGCATTAATTGCGGTGAGCTGACACGCGCTTAGTGAGCACATTAAAGTGACACTTAATAAGGAAAGACGCATTTGTTTTGAAAGAGATAAATTCATAGTGATTGATCTTAGTAATATTACAGATGTGATAAACCTATCGTAGCCTAGATAAATAGCAAATAGATATACGACCAACTGCGCAAAATATACGCCCGTGAGACATTGTATTAACTTAAGTTAATACTTAACAATTAGAGTAATTGCTCAGAAAAACAACGGTTATTGAAATTATAGTGCTATTTTAGCCAACTACGACTCATTTTACTTTTAAATAACGGATATAATGATTATTGTATCGTTGCTTGGAAGCAAATTGCCTCATTGGACGAGTTTTATAAATCAGCATTTATGCGTATTTGGTTGGTAATTGCAAATGATGTTCCATGATTCCATGGCTTTAGCACAAGAAAAAATGACAAAAGTATGTATGTTTTTAGAGCATCATGTTTTGCCTCCTACCCCCTTAAATTTTCAAGTTGTGTATACATACATTAGTAAAATCCATTTTGCGCTTAATAATGCCATTGATGATGCCATAGATGCCCATCAAAATATTGATGAGCTGTTTATTGAACAACTCTATTTTGAATATTTAAATCAAGGGCATAAAACCGAAGTAGCAATGATTGAAAACGTCAATGGCGTGATCAATTCACTATCGCAAAATGCTCAACAGACCGAAAAAAAGCTAAATGACTTTGCAGGTCATGTTAATGACTGTATGCACTCTCTAGATGAAAATAATATTGGCAACAGCCGTATTGCTTTAGAAAGGCTTAATGAACAAACTCAGCTTTTATTAACGCAACAAGCACAATTTAAACACCAACTAAGTCAGGCCAAAAAACTACACGAAGCAACTAAAAAACAACTTAATACCTTACGCAAACAACATGTGATTGACCCACAAACTGGCTTATATAAACGCCATTATTTAACCAAACAAACACAGTTATGGTTAAAACAAGACAAATCAATCTCAGCTATTGCCATTCAAATTGATAATTTAGAGCATTTTATTAATAATTTTGGCGATGCCATTGGCGAAGTGATTTTAAATAAAGTGGCTAAGCAAGTGCAAAAATATGTTTCGCAAAGTGGCTTAGCTGGGCGCTCTGCAAAAGATCAATTCATCGTTTTACTTGCTAACATAGAGCCCGAAACCGCTAACCTTATTGCACAAAAAGTTATAAGCGGAGTTGAAAAGCTACGTTTTATTAGTTCAAAAAGCGATCTAAAACTACCCCCCATTTCTCTCTCACTAGGGATCACTGAGCAACAACAAGGCGACTTTAACCAGCTGGTTAAAAGTGCCTCAAACGCCGCTTTTAAGTCACGCTCTTCTCAATAACCCAGTACACTGTTCAAACAATAAAATTAACTGATAAATCATATTCAAATTGCACCCTTGGTGCACAATCAAGTACACTAGTCTTTATTACCACGATAGAGATTAATCATGAACGAGAACCCTGAAAAGACCACGCATTTTGGCTATAAAACTGTTGCCGAAACCGAAAAAGCTTCTATGGTTGCTGATGTATTTCATTCTGTTGCGACAAAGTACGATGTTATGAATGATCTCATGTCTTTTGGTATTCATCGTTTATGGAAACGTCAAACAATTGCCAGCTCAGGTATTCGTAAAGGTCATCATGTATTAGATTTAGCCGGTGGTACTGGCGATTTAACTGCAAAGTTTAGCCAGCTTGTTGGCGAAACCGGTCAGGTTGTTTTAGGTGATATAAACTCTTCAATGTTAAAAGTAGGCCGCGAAAAGCTGCATAACTTAGGCCTTGTAGGCAACATTGATTACGTACAAATGAATGCCGAAGCCTTGCCTTTCCCTGATAATAGCTTTGATTTAATTACGATTGCTTTTGGTTTACGTAATGTGACGGATCAAAATAAAGCGCTGCGCTCTATGTATCGTATTTTAAAGCCAGGTGGTCGTTTACTCATTCTTGAGTTTTCAAAACCAGAGCAAGAATTGTTGAGCAAAGCGTATGATTTTTACTCTTTCAACATTTTACCTACTATGGGTAAGTTGGTTGCTAACGACAGTGAATCATACCAATATTTAGCTGAGTCAATTCGTATGCATCCAGATCAAGAAACGCTAAAAGCGATGATGGTCGAAGCAGGATTTGAACAAGCAACTTATCAAAACCTTACAGGCGGCATTGTTGCACTTCACCGTGGGTTTAAATACTAAGGTTAGTAATTTATGGCGCTTGAAGAAAACAATAAAGAACAATCGGCTGAAAGCAGTTTTTTTATGCTACCGAGCTTTGTGCTTTCGCTTATTGAACAAGTATTAAATCAAGCGCTTAAACTCGACCCGAGCTTAATCGATAAGCTAAAAGCGGTAGAACATCAGCGTTTATTAGTTGAAGTTAGAGATTGGCAGCAAAAAATAGCCATTACTTATGCCAATCAGCAGCTACATCTTTACACTGCATTAGCACATGCTGACGCTGACTGTATGATCAGTGCCAATATAAACACTTTGTTAGCTCTTAAAAATCCAGCCATGCTTACCCAGCTTATACGTCAAGACAAACTTGATTTGCAAGGGGATTTAAACATAGCTCAAAATTATAGTTCCGCCTTTTCAAGTTTAGACATTGATTGGCCAGAGCAACTAGCAAAGTATGTTGGGGATGCACCTGCACAGCAACTTTATTTGCACTTTCAGTCGTTTAAGCAGCAAGGTAAAAAAGCAAAATCACAGCTCGATAGCATCTTGATTAGCCTGTTCCAAGATGAATTGGCAATTACAATTCACCCATTAGAGCTTGCGCAATTTAAACAACAAAATAGAGCACTAAAAAGCCAAGTTGCTGCCATTGAGCAACGCATTAACGCCCTAATTAAAGCACTTTAACGCGCTAAGGATTTTTTGTGTCAACTGCCCGACTGTATTACATAACTAAAACCCTGCTTAGCTACGGACTTGATGAGCTTGTACCCAAACATAAAGTACCTTGGTTTGCTAAACTTGCTCGTGGCAGTTTGTTTTGGTTGCGCAACCAACACAAAAATAAACCTCCTGGCTTAAGACTTCGTTTAGCACTACAACAACTTGGCCCTGTGTGGATAAAGTTTGGCCAAATGCTTTCAACTCGGCGCGATTTACTGCCTCATGATATCGCCTTAGAATTAGCCTTTTTACAAGATCAGGTAGAACCGTTCGAAGGTGAACTAGCCCAGAGAATCATCGAAAAAGCATTAGAAATAGATGATATTAGCCAGCTATTTAGTGAATTTTCACAAATACCTTTGGCATCGGCCTCAATTGCTCAAGTGCATACTGCTACCCTTGTTGATCCTCAAGGTGAATCGCAAGATGTTGTTATTAAAGTTATTCGCCCTAATATTGAGCAACAAATCAACGCTGACTTAGCACTAATGGAAAAATTGGCTAAGGTTGTCGGTAAGTTAATTAACGAAGCCAAGCGATTACGCCCAGTGGAAGTGGTTAAAGAGTATAAAAAAACATTGCTCGATGAGCTCGACTTAATGCGTGAGGGCGCTAATGGTATTCAATTAAAGCGTAACTTTGAAGGTTCAGAATCGTTATACATTCCAACAGTATATAGTGATTATAGCCGCAGTAATGTACTGGTTATGGAGCGTATTTACGGTATTCCGGTTTCGGACACTGAAGCGTTGATGGCACAAAACACCAACATGAAGTTATTAGCAGAACGCGGAGTGGAAGTGTTTTTTACTCAAGTATTCCGCGACAGTTTTTTTCATGCTGACATGCACCCGGGTAATATTTTTGTGTCACGCGAAAACCCGCATAATCCTAAATATATTGGTATAGATTGCGGTATTGTTGGAACTCTTAACAAAGAAGATAAACGCTATTTAGCTGAAAATTTCATTGCCTTTTTTAACCGCGACTACCGCCAAGTAGCACAGCTACATGTTGATTCAGGCTGGGTACCACCTGATACCAGCATTGAAGAGTTTGAATTTGCTATTCGCACCGTGTGCGAGCCTATTTTTAATAAACCACTAGCTGAAATATCATTTGGTCATGTATTGGTTAACTTATTTAATACCGCACGTCGTTTTAATATGCAGGTTCAACCGCAACTCGTATTATTACAAAAAACCTTGTTGTATGTTGAGGGCTTAGGTCGTCAGCTATACCCACAACTGGACTTGTGGAAAACAGCAAAACCATTTTTAGAAGACTGGGTTAAACAACAAGTGGGCCCGCTGTCTGTGCTAAAGCAAATGTATGCAAACTTACCGTTTTGGGCAGAAAAAATGCCTGAACTACCCGATTTAATTTATCAAAATTTAAAGCGAGCACCACACTCTCACGCACCTGAAATTAAGGTTTCACATAAACCATTGGTTTTAGGACTGTTTAGTAGTGCTGCGATGATTGTCTCAGCTTTATTTTATTTACAACACAACTTAATCGCTGCTGGCGTTGTCTTAAGCTGTGCTGTTATTGGCTTTATAGCGGCTTGGCGCCGCTCATAAACTAAGTGCTATTTGCCACTTTGGGCGTATAATCAGCACTTAACCTTATTATTTTATGGCTTAAAAGCAGGAGAAAACCATGGGTTTTGGTGGTATTAGTATTTGGCAATTATTAATTGTACTTGCAATCATTGTACTTTTATTTGGTACAAAAAAACTACGCGGTATGGGTGGTGATTTAGGTGGCGCAGTTAAAGGCTTTAAAAAAGCTATGTCTGATGACCAAAATGCTGAAAAACAAGCTAGCGAAGATAAAACAGAACACATTGAAAAATCATCAGAATCAACACCAATCGATTCAAGTACAACTAGCAAAACTAAAGACAACGACAAGGTTTAACCAGCATGGGAATGTGGGAGCTTGTTGTTGTATTTATTGTCGGTTTGGTGGTGCTTGGTCCTGAGCGTTTACCTGTCGCTATTAGAACTGTGAGCCGTTGGGTTAAAACAGCTAAAGCAATGGCCAATTCCGTAAAAGCGGAGGTGAGCGAGGAGCTTCGTGTGCATGAACTACACGAAAATCTAAAAAAAGCAGAGCAACAAGGCCTTAAAGATTTAAGTCCTGACCTACAAAACTCTGTTTCTGAGCTACAACAAGCGGCGCAATCAGTCACCCATAGCTATAAAAAAAATCAAACGCCAGCATCAAATAGCCAACAAACAGATGACTCAAAGTGAACATAGCACTCTCTTTTTTTCATGCACTTAATACACGGTATAAAACACAATGACTGAGGAAGTAAAATCAGGGTTTGTCGCTCATTTAATTGAATTGCGTGACCGGCTAATTAAATCGTTATTAAGTATTTTAGTGATTTTTATTGGCTTAATTTACTTTGCAAACGATATTTATACCTTTGTAGCCGCTCCGTTAGTTGCTCATTTACCTAGTACAGCCACTATGATTGCAACGGATGTTACTGCACCGTTTTTTGCCCCTTTTAAGCTGACGTTGTTTGTTGCTTTATTTGCTGCCATTCCTTGGATTTTGCATCAAATTTGGGGGTTTATAGCCCCGGGTTTATATCAACATGAAAAGAAAATGCTGATGCCCATATTGGCTTCCAGTATTATCTTATTTTATAGTGGCATTGCTTTTTGTTACTTTGTGGTGCTACCTATAATTTTAGGGTTTTTCACCAGTGTAGGGCCGCAAATGATGACGCTTGCGCCCGATATAAGTAGTTATTTAGGCTTTGTGCTCAAGCTGTTTTTTGCTTTTGGGATCGCATTTGAAATCCCAGTTGCAATTATGTTGCTCTGCTGGAGCGGTGCAACAACCACACAAAGTCTAAAAGAAAAGCGTCCCTATATAGTGGTTGGCGTATTTGTAGTGGCAATGTTTTTAACGCCACCTGATGTGCTCTCACAAACCCTATTGGCACTACCTATGCTGCTTTTATTTGAGCTTGGTTTAATTTTAGCTAAATTTTATACCGCAAAACCACAACAAGAATCTGAGGAATAATATGAACAAGCATTTACTTTCTTTACTCGCTTTAGTCAGCGTACCGGTTTTAGCCGCTACTCCTATTAATGAGCAAGCTTTGCAAGCCTGTAGTTTTATTGAAAACGACTTTAATCGTTTACTATGCTACGACAACACCATTGCCGGAAAGTCATTAACACAACCAGCACAAAGCCAGCTAAGCAAATCGGCACAAACAAATGTAAAAGCTGAGGCTCCCGCTGCAACAGCGCCTGTGGCCACTAAAGCAAAAGAGTTTGGTTTAGAGCATAAAGAAATTGCGGAAAATGGTGAAGAGTCTATTACTTCAAAGATTTCATCTGTTAAAAAAGCACCTTATGGTGAGCTAATCATTACCTTAGAAAATAACCAGCAATGGCGTCAAATTGGTTCAGATAGCTTAAGATTAGACGAAGGTGATACCGTTATTATTAGCCGTGGCGTATTCAACTCTTTTTTACTTAAAAAAGCAGATCAAAACCGTTCAATTCGTGTAAAACGTACTCAGTAATGCAATACACGTTAATTGATGCTGGCGTAAATTTAACTAATCATCAATTTGATGGTCAGCATCAAGAGGTGCTCGCCAGAGCAAAAGATGCGGGCGTAAACCAAATGCTGATTATTGGCTGTGATATCAGCTCCAGTGAAGAATCATTAGCACTTGCTGCGCACTATAATCAATATGCTACCGCTGGTATTCACCCTCATGACGCTAAAACAGCAACCCCTGAGCTTGAGCAACAACTTACTCAGCTCGCTCAAAATGAGCAGGTTATTGCCATAGGTGAATGCGGACTAGATTACAATCGCGACTTTTCCCCTAGAGATATACAACGTGCTGTTTTGCGTCGTCAGCTCGCATTAGCTGAAAAACTCAACTTGCCTGTTTATTTGCATGAACGTGATGCCAGTGAAGATATGCTCACTATTTTAAAAGAATTTACTGTTCGCGGTGTACTGCACTGCTTTACAGGTAATGCACAAGCACTCTCAGGTTACTTAAACTTAGGACTTTATATTGGTATTACCGGCTGGGTATGTGACGAAAGACGTGGCGAGGAGTTACAACAACTTATACCGAGTATTCCTATTGAACGTTTATTAATAGAAACCGATTCGCCTTTTTTAATTCCTCGTACAGTTAAACCAAAGCCAAAATCAAGACGAAACGAGCCAGCATTGCTGCATTATGTGTGTGACACGCTTGCTCAGCTTTATGGCATTCCAGCATCTGAAGTGGCAAAACATACTCGTGAAAACTTTAATCGCTTATTTGGATTAGAGAAAAAATAATGCGCATCTTTAGCACCTTGCTGGCATTCATCATGGTGTTTTTTACATCCTGTTTCCCTGCAACTGCAATCGATATAAATAGCGAATTTAGTTCAAAAAAAATAGAGTCTATTCATTATTCATTTACCCCAAATTCATTAGAAGATGCACAACAAAGCAACTTACAACAATGGCAGTCACTTAATAATAAACCGCTTAATTTAGGCCTAGAAACTCGCCCTGTGTGGATTCAATTTCAACTAAATAATTATCTTAATAAGCCAACAGAGCCAATTTTATCGTTAGATAACCCACTTCTAAACAATGTATACCTGTACCACTTTATGGGTGAGAAGCAACTAAAATCGGAACATCTTGGTGATGCTCTTCCTTTATCTGATAGAGCGATTAAAAGTGAGTCTTTGTTGGTTAAATTAACACTTCCCGCTAACAGCGAAACCACCGTTTATCTTAACGTTAATAATAATGCGGGAATCGGGCTTCGCGTCCCCCTCACCTTATGGCAACAAGATGCATTATTAGCCCATAAAAGTATGCTTAACTTGCACTATGGATTACTGATTGGATTTATTTTTTCTTTGGCTATCAGTAGCTTGGTTTTATTTGCTTTTTCACGTAAACATTATTTTGCCTATGCCGGTGTGATTACACTGATGCTTAGCCTATTTTTAGCATATTTAGGCGGATTTGGGTTTCGTTATGCCCCTCCAAGCATAGCAGCCTTACAGCAATTAATGCTGCCTATTTTGCTAATGCTGATCACGGTATTGTTTCTTCCTTTACAGCGCCATGTTTGCATACCCATTAAATCCAACTTAGTTAAAGGGCAAACAATAATTACCACCTTATATGCATTGGTTATTGTACTTATAGGGTTGCTGCCTACTCCAAGCGTGGCTTTGTTTGCTATTTTAAGCATTCCTGTCATTTTAAGTTATCATGTTGTCACAACATTATTTTATCTACGAAAAAACCCCACGAGCCCCAATAAATCTCTATTAATGGCACTCGGGTTCTTTTTAATTGTAGTCATTCATTTTTCCGTTGCGTTAACAGGCCTGTATACAGTCACTAGATCCAGCTTAATACTCACCTTCGCGGCCTCATTAAGCTGCTCATTTTGTTTAAGCTACACCGTCATAAAATTATTTATATTACAACGCGATGAGCAAGTCACAACGCAACAGGCATTGATTGCAAAAAGTGCAGCGCAAGATGCGCTCTTAAATGAGCGGATTGAATTACAAGAGCGCACTCGTCATGAACTTGAAAACCAAGTTGATGAGCGCACCTTTGAGTTACAAGTCACACTTAGGGAACTTGAAGATAAAAACCGCGAGCTTGAACAACTCAATATGGAAGATGCTCTAACAGGGGTAAAAAATAGACGCTTTTTTGATAAAAAAATAATCATGGAAATTCGCCGTTCACGCCGTGAGCAAACACCCTTGAGCATCATTATGCTTGATATAGATAAGTTTAAAGCAATCAACGATACGTATGGCCACTTAACCGGCGATCAGGTAATTCGAGCAGTCTGTGATGTTATTAAACAACAATTAAAACGTCCTCTTGATGAAGTGGCGCGTTATGGTGGTGAAGAATTTGTCGTCCTGCTACCCAATACTAATAATCAAGGTGCGTTAGCTATTGCCGAGCAAATACGGTGCGCAATAGAAAAAAACACTGTCAGTGTTGCAGGTACTACGATTAAATACACCATTAGTGCCGGTGTTTATACTCATATTGCCGATGATGTTCATAACCCTGAAACATTTACTGAGTGTGCCGATAAGGCACTCTATCTAGCAAAACAACATGGCCGCAATCAAGTGGTTAATTTTCCAATCTCACAGTAGGAGCGTATAACTTATGGCCCAATCTGGACTAGACCTTTTCCCATATACTCGCATGCGTAGAATGCGCCGTAATGATTTCTCTCGTCGCCTTATGGCTGAAAACCAGCTGAGTGTTAATGATCTTATTTATCCTGTTTTTGTGCTTGAAGGTAAAAACCGTCGTGAAAGCATTGAATCGATGCCCGGCATTGAACGTTTATCAATTGATTTACTGCTAGAAGAAGCTAAAGAATTAGTTGATTTAGGCGTCCCTGCGCTTGCTATTTTCCCTGTTACCCCTGCAGATAAAAAGTCTCTACTCGCTGAAGAAGCGTATAACGATGATGGCTTAGCACAAAGAACTGTACGCGCATTAAAAGAAACCTTTCCAGAGCTTGGCGTGATCACCGATGTTGCACTTGACCCATTTACTGTGCATGGTCAAGACGGCATTATTGATGATGCAGGTTATGTAATTAATGACGTCACTACCGAAATTTTAGTTAAGCAGGCGCTATCACACGCACATGCAGGTGCTGATGTTGTTGCCCCATCAGACATGATGGACGGGCGTATTGGTGCAATTCGTGAAGCCCTTGAAGCCGATGGCTTTATTCACACTCGCATTATGGCCTATTCAGCAAAGTATGCATCAAGCTACTATGGCCCATTTAGAGATGCTGTCGGTTCAGCAGGAAACTTAAAAGGCGCTGATAAAAAAACTTACCAAATGGATCCTGCCAACTCTGATGAAGCTATTCGCGAAGTGGCTCTTGATTTGCAAGAAGGCGCCGATATGGTAATGGTTAAGCCAGGTATGCCTTATTTAGACATTGTACGCCGCGTTAAAGATGAATTTGGTGTACCAACATTTGCTTATCAGGTAAGTGGTGAGTACGCGATGCATAAAGCCGCTATTGATAACGGCTGGCTGAGTGAGGAAGCCACTATTATGGAATCTTTATTAGCATTTAAACGTGCAGGTGCTGATGGCATTCTGACTTACTTTGCAAAGCAGGCAGCCCGCTATTTAAATAAGTAATAAAAGCATATTGATATAAAAGGGCTTTATTGCCCTTTTTTATGTTTAAGAACAACACATAGTTGGCATTTATGCAGCGTTACCCCCTATTTTTATAGATAGTAATCACACTACACAGGCTCTGTCTTACCTAAAACTAAACACACAACTGTACGTTCTACCTCAAAAAATAACAAAACCTAATATTGTTAACATTCTGTATTCTATTTGTAATCATTTTTCATTACACTAAGCGTCCCATTTGGGGAAACAAAAACACGGGAAAAAATAATAATGTTGAAAACAAAAATAACGCCATTGGCGCTTGTGTTAGCAAGCCTCAGTGCACCCGCTACCGCTAACCTCGTTATATCAGAATACGTAGAGGGCAGTAGCTATAATAAAGCAGTAGAACTATTTAATAATTCGACAACCCCACTGTCATTGGATGGCTACACCCTAAGTCTCTATTCAAATGGCAATACAGAGGCAAACAATACGCTCGATTTAACCGGTGAACTTGCTGCTAATAGCACTTATGTCATTGTTAATGGTAATGCTTCAGTTGAATTAAAAGAAAAAGCGGATCAACTCAGCGCCGTCACTAACTTTAATGGTGATGACGCACTGGTACTTACGCAAGGCTCAACCGTTATTGATAGCTTTGGTCAACGCGGCGTAGATCCAGGTTCATTTTGGTCTGAAGGTGGCGTACAAACACAAAATAAAACACTGCGCCGTAAAGAAACTCAATTAAACGGACGCACTGATGCCGATGGCGCTTTTAATCCAAGTGAGCTATGGCTGCAATTTGATCAAGATGATTTTAGTGATCTAGGTATCTTTGCAGGGAATTCTTCACCTAATCCAGATCCTGAGCCAGAACCTGAAAATCCTTTACTATGTGGCGCTGATAAAACATTAATTAGCAGTATTCAAGGTGAAGGCGCAAGCAGTCCACTGGTTAACACTGTGGTTGAATTTGAAGGCGTTGTGACAGCTGATTTCCAAGCAGATGATCAGCTCAAAGGCTTTTTTGTAAATTCACTTAATAGTGATGAAGATGCAAATCCCCTTACTTCTGAAGGTGTATTTGTTTACTTTACCAATACTGATGTTAATGTTGGCGACCATGTTCGCGTACAAGGTACTGTTGAAGAGTACTTTGATGCCACCCAAATTGGTAATGTTAGCCAAGTTGCTATTTGTGATACCGGCCTTTCAGCTTATCCGACTAAAATCACTTTACCCGTTATCGATCAAAGTGAGTTAGAAGCATTTGAAGGTATGTTGGTGACCCTAGAGCAGCCATTAGTTGTCACGAATAACTATGGTTTAGGTCGTTACGGTGAATTAGAGCTTGCCACCGAACGTTTATATCAAGGGACACAAGTTGCACTTCCTGGTGCGGCAGCAAATGCGGTTGAAGCGCAAAATCTAACTAAAAAAATACTCGTAGATGATGGCTCAACTCGTCAAAATCGCGACCCTATTGCTTACCCTGTACCTGGATTATCAGCAGAGAATACGCTGCGTACTGGCGATACAGTAAATACCGTTACTGGCGCCCTAGCGTACAGTTTTAGCACTTACCGTATTCACCCAACGGTCACACCTCAGTTTATAGCAACGAATCCGCGTACCGATGCACCAGAGTTAAACCCTGACGCTGATTTACGTGTTGCCAGCTTTAACGTACTTAACTACTTTAATGGCGACGGCCAAGGCAGCGGTTTCCCAACTAGCCGAGGCGCTGACTCAGAAGTAGAATTAATTCGTCAACAGGCCAAACTAGTTAGTGCTATCAGTGCTATGCAAGCTGATGTGATTGGCTTAATGGAAATTGAAAATGACGGCTTTGGCGAATTTAGCGCAGTTGCAAGCTTAGTAAATGCACTTAATGATGCCGACAGTCAAAATCAATATGCATTTGTGGACTTTGGCGTTGATAAAATCGGCACCGACGCTATTACTACCGCGCTTATTTATCGTGCTGATAAAGTACAGCAAGTAGGAACAGCAGCGATTACAACTGACGCGCCTTTTGACTACAGCAATCGCGCACCTATTGCGCAAAGCTTTAAGTCTTTAGAGACAGAAGAAGTCTTTACTGTTGCCGTTGCTCACTTAAAATCTAAAGGTGGTTGTGGAAGTGCAACTGGTGGAAACGCTGATCAAAATGACGGCCAAGCATGTTGGAACGAAATTCGAACTGCTGGCGCCAATGCATTTGCTGATTGGTTAAATAGCAAACCAACAGGGGTTGATGATGAAGATATCATTCTTGTTGGCGACATGAACGCCTATGCAATGGAAGATCCTATCCGTGCATTTGCTGATAAAGGCCTTAAAAATGTGGTTGCTGAGCTAGATGGCAACACTTTAGGTTACTCTTATAGCTTTTCTGGCCGAGCGGGTAGTTTAGATCACGCCCTAGTCAGTCCAAGCTTATTAAATAAAGTAGTCAGTGCAACCGATTGGCACATTAATGCCGATGAGCCTATCTCGCTTGATTATAACGTTGAGTTTAAATCTGACGCACAACAATCAACCTTATATGCTCAAGGTCCTTACAGAGCGTCAGATCATGACCCTGTTATTGTCGATATTCGCTCGACCATTATCGCGCCACCTGAGCCAGAACCTGAAGTAATTATTGGCGAAATTAATAATATTGGCGGGTGGTTTTGGTGGAAAAGCTACAGCTTTGAAATCCCACAAGGTTATGACGAGCTAACGGTTAGCCTTGACGGTGGCTGGGGTGATGCAAACTTATTTGTACGCCATAAAAGAAACCCGACTCTTTTCAGAAAAGATTGCGCCTCAATAAGCTTCGGTAATAGTGAAAGCTGTTCATTTACCAACCCTAAAGAAGGTAAGTGGCGAGTGCGTGTAAACGGCGCCATTCCTTTTGGTAATGTTAAATTAACGTACAAAGCAACAAAGTATGCTGATTAAGCTTAATTAGTCGGTTAACAATTAGGTATTGTGACCTAAAATATCTATATAGTTACTCAAAAGCCGCTTTCGCGGCTTTTTTATTTTTTATACAAATGTAATTCAGACAAGCTTCAGCAAACATTGCTTACTATCTATGCAAACCTTGATATGGCCTTTATCAAATTTCACACCTTTCATTTATTGTTTAATAAATACAAAGTGTGAAGCTGCGTTACTACACCTGCGCTAAAACGATAATTGCCCAGTCCTGCTAACCCATATAAAAACCATTGAGATAGACGTTACTCTCGCTGTAAATATATTTTTATAAAGGATTCAAAATGAAAGAACGCATTCACCTTATATCAACTTGTCAAAGGGCTTTTAAACCTTTGGTAGGGATGTTGATAGTTTTTTCACTGTGGGGAACGAACAACGCCATTGCAGCAACCTCATTAGAAGCGGCAATACCACAAGGCAGCTTATTTGATGTGATAAGTGCGCGTGCTAAAAAGCTTGCTGAGCAAGATTACATTGCACCTAAAAACATACAAATAGAAGCGCTCAATAGTATTGATTATCAAGACTACCGCTCAATCCGCTTCAAACACGATCAATCGGTATGGAAAGATGAAGGGCTTTATGAGCTGCAACTGTTTCACCCAGGTTTTTTATATAAAACCCCAGTCAAAATCAATATCGTTGATCAAGATGCCAAGCTTAGCCGTCTCCCATTTAGCACAGACTTTTATCAATATGATGGAACAGCAGCACACCTAAAAGATGAAATAGCAAAAAGTGTTGAAGGTACACAGTTAGGGCATGCTGGTTTTAGATTGCATTACCCACTAAATAACGATGACTATAAAGATGAAATTGTGGTGTTTCAGGGCGCTTCTTATTTTCGCCTAGTTGGACCTAATCAAGTTTATGGCTTATCAGCACGCGGATTGGCAATTGATACCGCACAAACATCTGGTGAAGAGTTTCCTTCATTCAAAGAGTTTTGGTTAGTAAAACCAACACCAGAGCAAACTAATATTACTATTTTTGCTTTACTCGATAGCCCATCGGTAGCCGGAGCCTACAAGTTTGAAATAGACCCAAACACACAGACACGAGTTAACGTCGACATGCAAATTTTTGCGCGTAAAGATGTTAAAAAGCTAGGTATAGCGCCATTAACGAGCATGTTTTATCACGGTGAAAATAGCACTAAGTTTTTTGATGATTACCGCCCTGAAGTACATGATTCAGATGGTTTGCTCACGCAGTCACAAGAGAGTAATTGGGTATGGCGTCCGCTTAATAATCCATCCCAACTCAGTGTAACCTCTTTTTCATATGAGAATCCAAAAGGCTTTGGCCTTGTGCAGCGTGACCGTGACTTTAATAACTACTTTGATATAGAAGCGCATTACCATGACCGCCCTAGCCTTTGGATAGAACCACAAGGTGAATGGGGCAATGGCCGTGTTGAGCTAGTAGAAATTCCAACAGATACTGAAACAAACGATAATATTGTAAGTTATTGGGTTCCTGAAAAGCCGTTCAAAGCAGGAGAGGCATTAAAGTTTAGCTATAAGATGACGACGTTTAATGATTATCTAAGCCAAAATAATTTGGCCAAAGTAGCTAGAAC
Organism: Pseudoalteromonas sp. APC 3250; assembly: GCF_030407915.1. Taxonomy (NCBI): domain Bacteria; kingdom Pseudomonadati; phylum Pseudomonadota; class Gammaproteobacteria; order Alteromonadales; family Pseudoalteromonadaceae; genus Pseudoalteromonas; species Pseudoalteromonas sp. APC 3250. Next base: position 82,221 of record NZ_JASDCM010000012.1, on the reverse strand, counting down.
GCGTATTGGTAGTGCCGCATTACCTGGTGAAGATAATCCACCGCCAAAAAGCCATCGTCAATTTACTGTTGACTTTACCGGCCCTGATATCAATCAGTTATCAGCAAAATTAGCACTTAGCGCAGATCTTCAGCTTACTACCGGTGAAGCCCGCGATATTACAGTGCAAAAATTACCAAAATCATTAGGTTGGCGTGTTGCTTTTAAAGTCGCTCCCCAAGGTAGTGATCCTGTAGATATGCGTTTATCGCTAAAGCTACGTAATAAAGAAGTGAGCGAGGTATGGAGCTATGTTTGGTATCCAAATGACATCAAGTAAACAAAGCGCAGGCACGCCGATGCCTTTTAAAACACTTCGTGTGTGGTTATTTGCTATCGCTGCTATTGGTCTTTCAGGCTATGGCATTTCAATTATGTTTGAAATTTTAAACTCAAATGGCATGACCTTGCTTGAGTATGCACTTCTTGCTTTATTTTCTATTACTTTTGCGTGGATAGTCACCGCATTTTGTAGTGGTTGTATTGGTTTTATACTGCAGCTATTTCGGATAGATCCACTCACACTTAAAAAAATAAAGCCGGTCTCTATTAACAGTGAAGCACTATCACAGCAAAAAACAGCTGTGGTTATGCCTATATATAACGAAGATACGCACAGAGTGATTGCAGGCTTTGAAGTCAGCTTACAATCATTAAAAGCGACAGGGCAATTAAAACACTTTGATTTTTATTTACTAAGCGATACACAAGACGCAACTATTGCTAGTAATGAATTAAGTGCATGGCATGCGTTATGTGAGCGCTTAGGTGATACTGCAAAGCAGGTATTTTATCGTCGCCGTGAAGATAACAAACATCGTAAAGTGGGTAACTTAACCGACTTTTGTGAGCGCTGGGGTAGCCAATACGAGCATATGATTGTATTGGATGCCGATAGTGTAATGACTGGCCAATGCATGCTAGAGCTCACTACCAGTATGCTAAATAATCCACAAGCGGGATTGATTCAGACTATCCCTATTCCTGTGCGCCAAGATACCTTTTTTGGACGCTTTTTACAGTTCGCTTCAATTCTTTATAGTCCAATGTTAGCTACCGGCTCTGCTTTTTGGCAGACCGACAAAGCCAATTACTGGGGCCATAATGCCATTATTCGCGTCAAAGCATTTATTGATTGCTGTGGCTTGCCAACACTAAAAGGTAAAGCGCCTTTTGGTGGTGAAATTTTAAGTCATGATTTTGTGGAAGCCTCTTTATTACATAGCGCGAATTGGGACGTATTATTACTTGCCGATATTGAAGGCAGTTACGAGGAAGTTCCGAGCAACATATTAGATTATGCTGTACGCGATAGACGCTGGGTTCAAGGTAATATTCAACACCTTGGCTTATTATCATCAGCAAAATTAAAGCTAATGAGTAAGCTGCATTTTTTACTGGGTGCAACCGCGTATATATCATCACTCATTTGGTTATCTATGCTGGCGTTAAGTACCATAGATGCGGTAACACGCGCTTTAAATAGTGATGTCTATTTTAATCGCGCCTATCAACTATTTCCAACTTGGCAAATAGCCAAAACAGAACTCATTGACTCATTACTTTACCTAACTATCATTATTTTATTATTGCCTAAACTCATGGGCGTGATTGTTACCTTAGTACACCGTAAGCAGCGCTTTGGTGGTGCATTAAAACTTACTTTAGGGTCTATAATTGAAACCGTATTTGCCATTATTGTGGCACCATTAATGATGGTTTTTCATGCATATTTTGTAGTCTGTGTATTTTTAGGTAAAAAAGTAAAATGGGACGCTCAACCGCGTGAAGGCAGAATGGTGCCATGGAAAGAAGCGTTTAGTTATACATTGCTTTCTTCGCTGATTGCCATTGTATGGGGTAGCGTTGCTTATTACTTTACGCCAGTCTTTTTTTGGTGGTTATCTCCTATTTTATTAGGACTCATACTCGCTGCACCTATTGTGCGCTATTCAAGTAGTATCAAGCTAGGCGTTAAGCTCAGACAATGGGGGATTTTTCTCTGCCCGAGTGAAGTCGATAATGATGTAACATTAGCGGCACTTAAAGTACACCTCAAAGAGATAACCGTTCCACCTGCAGGGCGTTATTCAACAGCAATACCGCTGTTACCACAAGAACACAAAGTAACCATGCCTATTCAGAGCTTTAGTAGTGAATCACATCGTAAGAAGTTTAAAGCACTCATTACAAAAACAGCTAATAAGCTAAATTAATACCAATTCGCTTAATTAAGTCAGCTATTTTGAAGATTGGTATAGTCATAATAAATAAAAAAGGAGCAACTAACTGTTGCTCCTTTTTTATGACCGCACGCTTTAATTTTCGAGCTTAATAACCTTCAGACAATAAAAAACCCGCAACAAGTGCGGGTTTTTTTAAAGAGTTAAAGTGCTAATTACTTAGCTGCTTTTTTCTCTTTTTCTGCAGCGATTACTGTGTCAGCTACGTTTTGTGGACATGGTGCGTAGTGTGAGAACTCCATAGAGAACTGACCACGACCTGATGTCATTGTACGTAGTGAACCGATGTAACCGAACATTTCTGATAACGGTACGTCTGCTTTAATGCGAACGCCAGTTAAACCAGCTTCTTGGTCGCTTAACATACCACGACGACGGTTAAGGTCACCGATTACGTCACCTACGTGATCTTCTGGCGTGAACACGTCAACTTTCATGATTGGCTCAAGAAGTTGTGCACCCGCTTTAGGGATAGACTGACGGAAAGCGCCTTTAGCTGCGATTTCGAATGCGATTGCTGATGAATCCACGGCGTGGAAGCCACCGTCGAAAAGTTCAACTTCAACGTCAAGTACTGGGAAGCCAGCTAGAACACCTTCGTTCATCATTGACTTAAAGCCTTTCTCAACTGCAGGCCAGAATTCTTTAGGTACGTTACCACCAACAACTGAAGATGTGAACGTGAAACCAGAACCCACTTCGCCAGGCTTGATACGGTAATCGATTTTACCGAATTGACCAGAACCACCAGATTGTTTCTTATGCGTGTAGCTATCTTCGATTTCACGAGTGATAGTTTCACGGTAAGCAACCTGTGGTTGACCAACGATAAGGTCTACACCGTAAGTACGCTTAAGGATATCTACTTTGATATCTAAGTGAAGCTCACCCATACCTTTAAGGATAGTTTCACCTGAATCTTCATCAGTTTCAACTTGGAAAGATGGATCTTCTGCAACCATTTTACCGATAGCAACACCCATTTTCTCATTACCGCCTTTATCTTTAGGCTGTACAGCAATCGAGATTACTGGAGTTGGGAATACCATTGGCTCAAGTGTTACTGGGTGCTTAGGATCACAAAGAGTGTGACCAGTTTGCACGTTCTTCATACCAACGATAGCGATGATATCGCCCGCTTGCGCTGAAGTAAGCTCTTTACGCTCATCTGCTTGCATCTCAACCATACGGCCAACACGCTCAGTTTTACCAGTAAATGCATTAAGGATAGTGTCACCCTTGTTAAGCACACCAGAGTAGATACGTACGAATGTTAATGCACCGAAACGGTCATCCATGATCTTAAATGCTAACGCTTTGAAAGGTTCGTCAGCAGATACGATTGCATGCTCGCCGTTTTCGTTACCTTCTTCATCCATAAGAGGTTGAGGATCAACTTCTGTAGGAGCAGGTAGGTAATCTACTACTGCGTCAAGTACAAGTTGCATACCTTTGTTTTTGAATGCAGAACCACAGAATGTAGGGAAGAACGCAAGGTCACGAGTACCTTTACGGATACAACGCTTGATGTCTTCGATTGAAGGGATTTCACCTTCCATGTACGCTTCCATTAGGTCATCGTCTTGCTCTACAGCAGTTTCGATAAGCATTTCATGGTATTCATCAGTTTTCTCTACCATGTCTGCAGGAACGTCTTCAATAGTGTAGTTTTCTGGAAGACCTGTCTCATCCCAGATGTATGCTTTTTTGTTTAAAACATCAACAACACCACAGAACTCATCTTCGATACCGATTGGTAAAGTCATGATAAGTGGAGTAGCACCAAGTACTTTTTGTACTTGCGCTGTTACACGGAAAAAATCAGCACCCATACGGTCTAATTTGTTTACGAAGATGATACGTGCAACACCTGACTCATTCGCGTAGCGCCAGTTAGTTTCTGATTGTGGCTCAACACCACCAGAACCACAGAATACACCCACACCGCCATCTAATACTTTAAGTGAACGGTAAACTTCAACGGTGAAGTCAACGTGTCCAGGAGTATCGATAACGTTAAAACGGTGATCTTTCCAGAAACAGCTTACTGCCGCAGACTGGATAGTAATACCGCGCTCAGCTTCTTGATCCATGAAATCGGTAGTCGATTCACCATCATGAACCTCACCTGTTTTGTGGATAGTACCTGTAAGCTTTAGGATACGCTCAGTAGTTGTGGTTTTACCCGCATCAACGTGCGCGAAAATACCAATGTTTCTGTACTTCGATAAATCTGCCATTAATTTTACTCTTAATAAAGTCGATAAATTATTCGGCGGGAGTATAGCATTACTTAAAGCGAACATCACCATAGAAGTCGCTTAAAATGCAATCAATTTATAAAAAACTTGCTTTAAAGATATTTTGAGGTATGAGATGGGCTTAAAAGAGGCATATTATAAACTGTATTTTAACGACTTAAGTCTTTATCAGCGTCATTGTTGAACATCAAAAGCGCAATCGGATGATGACATGAAGCAAACACAATTATTTTGCTCCATGTAAATCGTTAGTAAAATCACTCAAAACTCATAGTTTTGACTTTGTCGCTAATAACTAAATTACCCGCAGTTTTGGCTTTGATTTCATCAATAGTCACACCGGGTGCGCATTCTAATAAATGAAAAGCGCCATCTTTTATTTCTAATAGAGCCAAATCAGTAATTACTTTATTAATACACCCAACACCGGTTAACGGTAGGTTGCATTCATTCAGTAGCTTTGATTCACCGTGTTTATTAGCATGGGTCATAGTGCAAATAATGTTTTTTGCCCCAGCCACTAAATCCATCGCCCCGCCCATACCTTTGACCAATTTATTAGGGATCATCCAACTGGCAATGTTGCCGTTTTGGTCCACTTCAAACGCACCCAGCACGGTTAAATCAACGTGGCCACCACGGATCATGGCAAAGCTTTCAGCAGAGCTAAAAATAGCGGCACCCGTAGCTGCGGTTACTGTTTCTTTTCCTGCGTTGATCATATCGGCATCTACATTTTCAGCGCTAGGATAGGGCCCCATGCCCAGTAACCCATTTTCTGATTGCAGCATTACCTCAATGCCCTTAGGCACATAATTGGCCACCAATGTAGGTATCCCTATTCCTAAGTTAACGTAGTAGCCATCTTGTAATTCCATTGCCACGCGTTTTGCTATTTGCTCTCGTGTTAATGCCATTATGTGCTCCTTAGGACTTTGCCGCTCGAGTAGTGGTTTTTTCAATACGCTTTTCAAACTCACCTTTAATAACGCGATCGATATAAATACCTGGCGTATGAATTTGGCTTGGCTCAAGCTCTCCGGGCTCGACAATTTCTTCAACCTCTAATACGGTAATTTTACCAGCGGTGGCTGCCATAGGATTAAAGTTCATCGCTGTATGACGATAAATACAATTACCGTAGCGATCCGCTTTCCATGCTTTAACAATGGCAAAGTCACCGATTATACTGGGCTCTAATAAATATTCGCGCCCCTTGATTGAACGGGTTTCTTTACCTTCAGCCACAGGCGTACCGACACCCGTTGCGGTATAAAACGCTGGAATTCCGGCGCCGCCTGCGCGCATTTTTTCGGCTAGCGTCCCTTGTGGCGTTAGTTCAACATCTAACTCGCCACTAAGTAATTGTTGCTCGAAAAGTGCGTTTTCACCGACGTAAGAAGCGACCATTTTACTAATTTGTTTATCTTCAAGTAGTAATCCAAGCCCAAAACCATCAACACCACAATTATTAGATACTACGGTTAAATTACGTGTCCCTTGGCGTTTAATTTGTGCAATCAAGCCTTCAGGAATACCACACAAACCAAAACCACCAGCAATCACGGTCATGCCATCTTCAAGCCCAGTCATAGCGTCACTGTAGCTTGTTACTACTTTATCAAAACCTGCCATTGGCTCCCCCTTATTGTGCAGTCCAACCGCCATCAATGGCGATTGCTTGAGCGGTAATGTTGCGTGCAGCATCTGCCATTAAAAAACTCACGGTATGCAAGATTTCGTCTAAGCCGATAAATGCCTTTTTCGGCATGGGTGCCAGCATAATGGTGTCAATTACTTGCTGCTCAGAAATACCATGCTCTCTGGCTTGTGCGGCAATTTGCTGCTCCACTAATGGCGTTTTTACATACGCTGGGCACACTGTATTAATAGTAATATTGGCATCACCTGTTTCTAATGCCATGGTTTTAGCAAAGCCAATTAAGCCATGCTTCGCGGCGATATAAGCAGATTTATACTTAGAGGCCACCATGGCGTGAATAGAACCTATATTAATGATGCGGCCAAAATCTTGCTCACGCATGCGTGGCAGTACCGCTTTACTCATCATTGCGGGACCTACCAACATCACTTGCTGTAAAAGCAGCCACTTATCTGCAGGAAAGTCTTCTAATTTCGCTACATGCTGTATTCCTGCATTATTAATTAATACATCCACAGGTAGCGTAAAAGTGCTAAAAAAATCTTCAATCGCTTGGCTATCTGCCACATTCAATGCATAGCCCTGAGCGTTACCGCCCTGATTAACTATTTTTTGCGCGGCTTGTTGAGCTACCTGTTCATTAAGATCGGTCACAATAATGCTATGCCCAGCTCGGGCTAGCTGCTCAGCAATGTGTAGCCCTATACCACTAGCCGCGCCGGTGATTAATACGTTTTTACTCATACTGCTACTCCTCTAAAAATTCACTGATCAGCTGCGCTTTAGGCGAGATTGAAAAAATTCCATCGAGATGCCCCCAGCCGCCTTCAATTTCAGAAAGCTGAACCTCTTTCCCCAGCGACTTCATTGACTCATATACAGTGCGCATATTTTCAGGGCGTAGCAGTAAATCATTGGTTGCAGGCAATAACAGTGTTTTAGCGCTAATTTTTTTAAGTGCTGCGCTTAAGTTCCCTTCCATACCGGCAGTAAACAGTTGTGATGCCCGTACCAAATACAATACATGATTTGCATCTTGGGTTTTTGCACGCGCCATTGCACGCTGTGCTAGTACTTGGTTTAACTTAGGTAAGGTACGAATGTCTTTTAACGCACCTTCATCAAGTACGTTAAAGTCAGGGAAGCTAGCGTTATAAATAATTGGATGCATCGCATCTTGGGTAATATTTAACATGGTTGCGGCAAGTCCATCTAATGGGCGCTCCTTGTCGTAGTAATTACCTTGCTGCCAGTTTTTATCTAAACGAATGGGGAGTGCCCATTTTTCAAGCGCAGCGACAGTCCATGCATCCATGGTTGCTGCACCAATAACATGGATTAGGCGTTCAACCTGATCTGGATAACGCGTTGCCCACTCTAGCGCCTGAAAAGAGCCCATAGATGCGCCCATCACGGCATGTAATTTAGTAATGCCCAAACTCTCTAATAAGCGTTTTTGTACGTTAACAAAATCAGTAATAGTAACCACTGGAAAATCCAAGCCATAAGGTTTACCTGTCGCAGGGTTAATTGATGCAGGACCCGTAGTGATTACGTGTGGGTCATGCCAATTAGCATTGACTAAGGTGTCAGAGCTGATCACAAAATACTTGTTAGTATCTATGGCTTTTCCTGGGCCAATTAACGCATCCCAGTATCCTGCTGCGGCGTCGTCGGCTGAATATTTACCTGCTGCATGAGAGGTTCCTGAAAAATAATGAGTGATCAAGATTACATTATCTTTGGCTTTGTTAAGCTCACCATAACTTTCCCAACCAATATCAACCTGTGGCAACGTTGTGCCAGAAACCGTTGTGAAGTTTTCTGTGCTGAAATGTTGCTTTTCTACTAGTAACGGCTCGGCTTTATCAGCGCCAGACACCGTACTACTAAATAAAAACAGCAACCCTATTATTAATATTGTTTTCATTGCAATTCCTTAAAAAGTGATGAATAAGCTCAGCGCAAGAGCCACCCCAACCAATGGGATAACCACCGTCAATGCGGCTAATGGCCAATAAGCGCGTTGATGTGTTTCTTTACAAATGGCACGTATAGTTGTGACCACGTAACCATTATGTGGCAGGCTGTCTAATGCACCAGAACTAATAGCAACCACTCTGTGTAATTGCTCTGGATTAACCCCCATATCCAAATATCCAGGAGCCACAAGCGGTAGTGCAATCGCTTGCCCGCCGGATGCTGAACCCGTTAATCCGGCTATTACGCTCACGGCAACAGCAGCCCCCACTAACTCATTACCTGGCATATGAGTCATAGCATCAACAGCAGCAATAAACGCCGGTGATACTTTAGCCACTGCGCCAAACCCTACTACAGCAGCAGTGTTACCTATAGCAACTAAGGCGCCAGTGGTACCCATATTGATGGCATTTGCCATGTTATGAAAATACTTGTAATTGATGACCACAATACTTAAAACACCACCAAGCAACGCCACAATTAGTGCGGTTTGTTGTAAAACATCATGCAACATAAATGATAAGAGTAGCACCACCAGCAAAGGAATTACGCCGGTGATTGGATGAGGGCGTTCACGCTCTAAAATAATTGGGTCATCGTCTCTTGCAGCAAAACGCTCACCTTTGGCAACCGCCTTTTTAATCATTTTATTTAGCCAAAAGTAACCGACTGTTGCCATAAAAATGGCCACTACTAAGCTTACTTCCCATGCCGCATAGGGTGAGGTACCTAAATGCTTTACGGGTATCCAATTTTGAATTTCAGGCGAGCCCGCAGAGGTCATAGTGAATGTCACTGAGCCAAACGCTAATGTTGCGGGTATAAAGCGCCGCGGCAAATCTGCATCTTTAAATAAACTGAGCGCCATCGGGTAAACCGAAAACGCCACAATAAATACACTGACTCCGCCATAAGTCAGCACGGCACAAGCAATCACCACCGCCAGCACCGCATGCTTCATACCTAACTTGCCAACAATGTAACTGGCTACACTATCTGCTGCACCAGTATCTTCCATAAACTTACCGAACAACGAGCCCAGTAAAAACATAAAAAACCATGCACTTAAAAATCCAGCAAAGCCATCCATGTACGCGTTAATAAAATTACTGTCGGCAGTCACCGGGAATATAGCCATCCCGCTTGTTAGTGCCACCAACAATGCACATATTGGCGCGGCAATAAATAAATTGACCCCGCGCAAAGTTAAAATTATTAGCAGTATTAAACCGCCTAACAGCCCTATCATGCTCAGCATAGACATTCCTATAATTATTGTTATTACCCAGATGAGGTGACATCGCAGTAACTGTTGTTAGTTTTATCGCTCAGCGCAAATAAAGACATAGCACTAAGGTACTATACGTTATAAAACTTACACAAAAATCATATAAGTCAAGGTGTTAAGCTTTTATAGCACTATGGTACTAATTCATTTTTTAACACTATCTTCTACATTAAGTGCAGGTGACATGAGCAAACAAATAATCAACTAATAACAACAGGAACACACCATGATAAAGCTCAAACAAAATATCACACCCGTTACACTCGCTGTTTCACTCGCCTTATTAAGTGCAACAAGTGTGGCAGCTGAACAAGCGCCTAAAGTAAAAAAAGCAGAGTTAGAGCGAATAGAAGTAACCGCTCGCAAAACCGTTGAAAACTTACAAGAAGTTCCGGTTGCCGTAACCTCAATTGGCGCACAAGAATTAGCAGAAAACGGCATCAGCGTAATGACTGAAGTACAGCAGTTTTCACCCAACACTACGCTACAATCAAGCCGAGGCACTAACTCTACCATCACTGCGTTTATTCGCGGTGTAGGTCAGCAAGATCCGCTTTGGGGCTATGAACCTGGCGTAGGTATTTACATTGATGATGTATACATCGCCCGCCCGCAAGGTGCCGTGCTCGACTTACTTGATGTACAACAAATTGAGGTGTTACGTGGCCCACAAGGTACGCTATATGGCAAAAACACTATTGGTGGTGCAGTTAAGTATGTCACCAAAGAAATGAGCGGAGATGCAACGCTAAATATTCAAGGCACCGTAGGCAGCTACAGCCAAAAAGATTTAAAAGTCACTGGGCAGCTCCCGCTTATTGACGAAAAACTCTATGTTGGTTTTGGTTTTGCCACATTGAACCGTGATGGCTATGGTGAATTTTTAACGTCAGCGCTTGATAATCAAGACCGCGAAAACTATAACAAAGATGTTACCGCAGCACGGGTTACGTTAGAGTACACCCCTACCGATGACTTATTCTTTCGTTTCGCGTGGGATAAAACTGATGATGACTCCAACGCGAAAGGCGGGTATCGCTTACTTCCAAGCTTGTTAACGAATGCGCCTGTACCCGATAGCGTGTATGACTCTTATACTAGTTTACCTACATGGAACAAAGTAGAGCTTGAAGGTATGAGCTTAACTGCTCGTTGGGATATGAGTGCAAACACGAGTATTAAATACGTTGCAGCAACAAGAGAGAGCTATTCACCAACTAACATCGACTTTGATAATACCTCTTTACCTATTTTTGATGTTCCAGCCATTTATGACGATGAACAAACCACGCATGAGTTGCAGCTAAATCACAGTGGCGATAACTATAAAATGGTCTCAGGGCTTTATTACTATGATGGCGAATCGTGTGGCCAGTTTGAAGCAATATTAGGTGTGCTTGGTCAAAGTTTAGGTGCCCCAGGACTTACGCGTGAAGTAAGCGGTTGCAGCAATTCCACCAGTAAAGCGGCTTATATACAAGGAAGCTACGACTTTGATGAAAAATGGTCAATGACACTTGGCGCTCGCTATACCAAAGACAGCAAAGAAGCGATTGTAAATAATGGTCTTATTTTTGACATTGTTTACCCTGAATCAGGTTGGATCCCGGGTTATGTTCGCCCAGAAGGACAACTCGTGCCTACGGTACTAGATGACAGCGAAGATTGGTCACGCTTTACGCCTCGTGCGGGTGTTGAATATCAATATAATAACGACGTCATGTTTTTTGCTAGTTACTCGCAAGGGTTTAAGTCAGGGACATTTAATCCACGAGCTACAACAGCAGAACCTGCAGCAAGGCCCGAAGTAGTTGACTCTATTGAGTTAGGCATGAAAAGCGAATGGAATGATAATTTACGCGCAAATTTAACTGTATTCACACTTGATCATAAAGACCGTCAATACATATCGGTATTACCCGGTGACAGCGCCGCCGATTTAAACCAGCGCTTAGGTAATATTGGCGAGTCTAAGTCTGATGGCGTTGAATTAGAACTTAGCTATGTTGCAAACGATGCACTAACTATTGACGCGTCAATAGGTTACATCGACAGTAGTTTTGAAAATGTAATTGATACCAATCCTGATACCGGTGAAACATTTGATAAATCAAACCGTTTTAGTGTTTCAAACACCCCAGATCTAACTTTCAACTTAGGTGCTACCTATCGTTTATACACTGATATGGGCGACTTCGTTATAAACGGTAATTATTATCACCGAGGTGATTACGCACTGTTCGAAGAAGATAGCCTCTTAACACAAGACGCCTACGGATTATTAAATATTGGTGTTACTTGGTATAGCGCAGATGGCCATTGGACTGCGGGTATTTATGGTAAAAATCTAACCGATGAAGAATACATGATTGGTGGTTATCAGTTTGTGGCTCCTGACCCATTAGATCCAACTGATACCAGCAAATACACACCCGGTCTTGGTGGCGATAATACCTTAATTGGTTATTACGGTGACCCCCGCACAATATCACTCACTGTGGGCTATCGTTTTTAAAATTTAATATCACTAGGGCCTGTTGACCTTTGCGGATTGAAATTTGTTCAAACTAGGGGCTATTTTAATCGCGGCGCGAGGTTTGTAACCTAGTGGGCTAAGTAAAAACCGAGCAACAAAGAGTAAATCGCCCCTCGGAAGAACCCGAAGGGCAGCGCCTGTTTGGCATTGATGCTGCGTTATCGCCTATTTATGTGGAATAACCACATGACATAGGCTCTACCTTGCCTAAATATCAAACAGACTGCTGCAAATTCAATCTTGAAAGGTGAACAGACCCTAGGGTTTGTCTGTATATCCCCACAGACAAACCTTGTTTCACATCGCAAAATCACATATAACTTATTGCATTGGAGACTATTTGAAATGGCTTGTGCTGTGAATACCATAATTGCTGATGATCACCCTTTATTCAGAAGTGCGCTACGTCAAGCAGCAGCGACTTCTGTACCAGAACAATATATAAAAGAAACCAGCGATATCGATGGGTTATTTAGCTTATTAAAATCACACCCCGAGATAGAGCTGATATTTTTAGATTTAACAATTCCTGGCGCCAATGGTTTACAAGCGCTCTCGCAACTAAGAAATCAATACCCTGATATATTAATTATTATGGTATCGGCTAACGAAACCCCCACTATCATAAAACAAGCCATGAGCTTAGGTGCTGCAGGCTATATTCCAAAGTCATCATCCCTTGATGTGATCAGTGAAGCCATTGAACATGTACTCAATGGAGACTCCTGGTTGCCAACAGATATTGACTTAACTGATGTGGTTGTTAATGACGAACAGAGCAATTTTGCCCGCAACCTAGAAAAACTCACTCCACAGCAATACCGTGTACTCGCGATGATAGCCGACGGGCTTTTGAACAAACAAATTGCCTTTGAAATGTCGATTCAAGAAACCACCATAAAACAACATGTATCGGCCATTTTGCGAAAGCTGAATGTGTATAACCGTACCCAAGCAGGCATTTTGTTTAACCAGCTATCTCAAGTTGGTAAGTTAGAGGCGAGCTAATATGAATTAATACACTTTAAGTATTTCTTTATAATCTTTTTTAAGGCTGTCTAGCTGAAATTGTTAATACATACATTAGCACCTGCAACTAGCTGGCTCATACGCGGACTGTACTACCCACCAAACGCGCCAACCAAAAAGTTAACAAATGATGTAAAATTGCAAAAAACAAACCAAATTTAAAAAATTTCATGTTGATATTTTTATGCAATAAAAAACTAAAAAACACCGAAAAAAACCTTTTTAATGAATAACCTCCCTAGATTAATGAATATTGATTTTAAAGCCACACCCACCGCACTTGATTACACCTCATTAACATGCTTTCTTGATATAAAACAATAATCAAACAAACATTCACAGGGTCAAAATGAAAAAGTTTAAAAGAAAAATTCTTGCTTGCGCAATTACAACTCAATTAATCACCTCTTATCATGCCTCAGCAGAAGAAAAGCCTAAAGTTGATAAAGAAATTGAACAGATTGAGGTTACTGCTACACGTCGCTCAGGTTCAATTCAAGAGGCTCCTTTAAATATTACAGCGCTTAATAGTGATGTCATAAAGGATCAAAACATTGGTGATTTAGAAGATGTAGCTCGTTGGGTCCCAGGCCTAACAGTTTCAGATCAAGGTGGTCGTGAAGGTTCTCCAATTATTGTTCGAGGTTTAAATACTAACTCGTCAGATCGTGGCTCTGATGGGGGCACTGTAGCTACTTATGTTGGTGAAATACCGCTTAATATTAATCTTCGCTTGACTGATATTGATCGAGTCGAAGTATTAATTGGCCCGCAAGGTACCTTATATGGTGCTGGTACTTTAGGTGGTGCTATACGCTATTTATTAAAGCAACCACAATTAGACATTACTGAAGGTAGCGTGAGTGGCGATTTATTCGCAATTAATGAAAGCGATGATACTGGGGGTGAGTTTGGCCTGGTATTTAATACCCCGCTTATCGATGACGTATTAGCCGTTCGTGCCAGCGTTAATCATTATGACAGACCTGGTTATATTGATTATAAATACGTAGTACGAAACCCAGGGGTCTCAAACCCTAATCCAGATTTTACAAACCAAGATGATATTGATGAAAACTTACAACGCGTTAATGACGTTAACGATGAGCAAATCACTACGGGACGCTTTTCTGTTCGTTGGCAGCCAAACTCATCAATTGATGCAACACTCAATTACTTTTATCAAAAACAAGAAAATGGCGGCAACTCAACGTCACAATATGGCGCATTAGCAAATAGCAGCGCACTTCAAGGTACTGTAGGTAAATATGAAAACGCAGCTCGCGTGCTTGAACCGGGCGAGCAAGAAAACGATTTACTTAGCTTAGAAATCAAAGCTGATTTAGGCTTTGCTGAACTTGTATCAGCCTCTGGTTGGTCAAGCTATGAGCAGTCTGGGCAGCGAGATCAAACCGACTTACTTTATGATATTTGGACTGGTTACGCTGATTTTCCTGCATTTGTTGGTCAAACTTTAGATACTTCAGATCAAGATAACTTCACTCAAGAATTGCGTTTAGTATCGGCTTCAGAGGGCCCATTAAGTTGGATTGTAGGCGGCTACTATAATAAGCAAGAAAACTTATCAGATGACCGCGAATATACCCCAGGCTTAACTGACTTTTGGGGCGGTGGTATTGCGAACGTACAAAAAGATCTAGAATATATCGCCCTTAGTAATTCAGAAATAACAGAAAAAGCATTATTTGGTGAGGCTGGCTATAGCTTTACTGATCAGTTTGATATCACTTTGGGCGCGCGTTTATATGAATATGATATCTCCACCAATGCAGGGTCAGCTACACCACTTTATTCTGGCAATTTCTCGTCTCTTGACCAAATTGAGATGGAAAATGTTAGCGCCAATGATAACGGTAATCTATTTAAATTTAATGCAAACTATACGTTTGATTCTGGTGTACTCGCTTACTTTACTGTCAGTGAAGGGTTTCGAATTGGTGGCGGTAATGGTATTGCGCCGTGTCCAGATATGTTACCAGAACAGCAAATTGTTTGTGCTCTTCCAAGTGAAGAAGACTATAAGGCTGATACTACGGTAAACTATGAACTTGGCTTTAAATCAACCTGGCTCAGAAATCGATTGCACTTTAATGCTGCACTCTTTAATGTTGACTGGAATGACGCCCAAGTGGGTAGCTCTACTGTTAATGGCCAAGAGCTTATTACATCAAATGCAGGCTCAGCAAACTCAAAAGGCGTAGAAATTTCATCTCGTGCAATCATTGGCGATCACTGGACAGCTTACGCGACTTACGCTTATGCAAAAGCAGAACTAACTGAAGATGCACCAGATTTATTTGGTATTGGCATTGGCGCTATGAATGGGGATCGATTACCCGGCGCCCCTGAGCATCAGTTTTCATTCGGCCTTCGTTATGAGCAAGATGTGCTAGACGATAAACTACTGAGCGTTAACTACGGTATGACTGCACAAAGCGATATGATTACCAAAGTGGGCTTAAGAGACGATGGTGAGACATTAGCTGGCTATTCATTAAGCAACTTATCAGCTAAGTTAACAGGTGATATGTGGTCAGCTACATTATATATCGACAACTTGTTCGATAAGTATGCTTTTACTTCGGTACGCCGTGATAAGTCATGGGCTGGTATGTCGACCTCTGGCGCTAATAAAGCGTTACCTGAATTACAACGCGTATACGCTCACTATACAACAACTCCTCGCACTATTGGTATGAAGTTTACTTATAACTTTGAACTATAAAACTGAGCGATAGTTAAAAGCCTTGTTGATAATCAGCAAGGCTTTATTATTACCTCTCGTTAAGGTTATTTATGCTAACAGCACATCAACATCAGTTAAAAAAACAGGTATTTACAGCAATAAACAATAACCAGTTATCCGCCGCTCACCAACTGCTAGTTAAGCAATTACAGTACGATGCGACAGACCATTTTTGCTATTACCTACTAGCCGAAGTGAATATTGCTGCAGGCGACAGCTACAAAGCCATACAACTGATAGAAAAAGCCTTAACAATCAATAACCATCCTTTATATGTGCTGCATTTATCTAAGCTAATGATACTAAAGGGTGACGTAACATTGGCGACCAGTTACTATCAGGAAGCTATCAAGTATCAAGGTTATGGGCCTCTAGAGTGGGATACCTTAGCTAATATAGCGACTCGACTTGGTGACTATAAACATGCTTTAGCATGGCAAAAAATAGCTTATGAAGCCGCACCTACACACCCCAAAATTAATTACAACTTAGCCATTGCCTATAAAATAAATGGCCAATTAGATCACGCAAAAACGCTATTATTAGCGCTTATAAAACGCGAGCCAAGTTACTTACAAGCACATTACTCTCTTGCAGAACTAAATACCTCAACTGAAGCAAAAACACATATTACCGAGCTAAAAAAACGACTTAGTAGTAGCTTAGCTGCAACAGAACAGCAAATGATTTATCACAGTTTGGCACTAAATCACGAACATATTGGTGATTATGAACAAGCTTTTAGTTACTTTCGTGATAGTAAATTGGCTATAAAACATCAGATAAACTATGAAGCCAGCAAACACCAAATATTTTGCCAACAATTAATAGCATTAAGTGAAAAGATTCAATTAACAGCAAAAAACGCTGACTTCTCACCCATATTTGTCATGGGTATGCCTCGTTCTGGTACCACATTAGTAGAAAAAATTATTAATCAAAGTACCGAGGTGACCGGCCTTGGGGAGCTAAATGACATTGCACAGCTACTTCAAAGCACTGCGGCGTCAAAACATGTTTTAGATATCCGTATGATTGAGCAGGCATTTCAAAAGTTTACGCTTGATAACCCCTTAAATGGCTACCAATCGCGCTGCGAAGGCATGATGACTTCATCTAGGAGCTGTGACAAGCAACCCTTTAATTTTTACTTTATTGATTTTATTTTAACTGCGTTTCCAGAGGCAAAAATAGTCTGTATGCTGCGCGACCCTGTGGATAGCTGTATTGCAAATTACAGGCAGCTATATAGCCCGCACAGTGCATTTCATCATTACAGCTATGACTTACAAGATATTGCTCATTTTTATCAAGATTATAAGTTACTTATCAACCACTTTCAGAAAAAGTATCCTAATAATGTAATGATTCAACACTATGAAGAGCTAGTAACAGATGCCACCTTGCAAACTCAAACATTATTTAATTTTTGTAATTTACAATGGCAGCCCAGCTGCTTAGCGTTTTATAAAAGCAACAGCGCCTCGGCTACTGCTAGCAAAGTGCAAATTCGCCAACCACTCAATAGCAAGAGTATTGGCTACTGGCAACATTATCAGCAAACCTGTGATATGTTATCGAATAAGTTTAATTAATCGATAATAATTAGCAAGTCATGCCTTTCACCCGCAATTAGTGATTTAAACATAGCTAAAAATCATGAAAAACAAGGCTCTGGTGTGTTATTAACCCACTTGCCTTAAAGTAAAGTCAGTCGTTTTATCATTCTTTTTAATGCCGGTGCTTTAAGTGGTTTGTACAATAAAGGATAACCTGCATCGAGTACGCGCTCGCGTATTTGCTCATCATGGTTTGCAGTATTAACAATGGCAGGCAACGTCATTAATCCTGCTTGTTCAATCACCTCAAGCCCCGTTACACCATCATCCAATTGATAATCAACAATAAGTAGTTGTGGTAGTGTATTTTCTGCTTTGAGTTGCTCAAGTTCAATTAAGTTAGTGGCGGTGGCAATTTCACAGCCCCAGTTTTCTAGCAACTGTTTCAGCGCTTCAAGTACATTACGATCGTTATCCACAAGCCAAATACATAAACGACCCAATTCAGTTTCTGAATTGGCAGGTACATGCGCAGTGGCTGGTGTTTTTAAACTAGGTTTGCATGGCATGGTTAAAGTAAATTGAGTGCCTTTATTAAGCTGAGAGCCCATTACCAAAGGAATATTTAATAAATCGCAAATACGTTTGGTGATAGAAAGCCCCAATCCTAATCCCTCGGCGTTAGGTTTATCGCCCAGCTGCTTAAATTCTTGATAAATACTCTGCTGATCACTGGTAGCAATGCCTATGCCTGTATCTTCAATCACAAACGATACATGATGTTCATCAAGTAAAACTTTTAAACGTACTTCACCATACTCTGTGTAGCGTATAGCATTACTAAGTAAGTTTCTTAGTACACGCTTAAGTAATGCTTTGTCGGTATAAATTCGCGCATCGCACGACTCAACGATAAAACCGAGGCCTTTTTCTTGGGCTAGTGCTAAATAATCATTACGCAGTGGCTCTATTAAACTACTCACATTAAATTCCGTTAACTGTACTTTAAACGAACCTGAATCGAGTTTAGTTAACTCTAAAATACTCGAAAGTAGCTCTTCTGCACTTGCTAAGGAATTTTTAATATTCATAGCTAGATCTTTAAGCTCAGTATCTTGGGCTTTTTCGTTCATTAGCGAACAAAATAAACTTGCAGCATTAAATGGCTGCAATAAATCGTGACTCGCTGCGGCAAAAAAACGTGTTTTACTTACTGTTGCCTGCTCTGCTACTTGCTTAGCTTTAGAAAGCGCTTGGTTAGCCTGTGTTAATGCGGCAGTGCGCGTAGCCACTTTTTCTTCAAGACTAACATTCGCTTCGGTGAGTGCTTTTTGTTGTTTTACAAACTCACTTATGTCGGTGTAGGTCGTTACAAACCCACCGCCAGGTAAAGGGTTACCTTGCATTTCAAATACTCGGCCATCACTATGTGCGCGTTGATATTTATACGCGCTGCCTTGTTTTAAATAGGCTAAACGCTTATCGACTTCTGTATTAATATCCTCACCACGAAATAAGCCTCGCTCAGCGTTAAAGCGAATAATATCGGCAACGGGTCGGCCTATATATAAAGCACTATCGGGGTAATTAAACATGTGCTTATAGCCCTGATTCCAAGCGACCAAACGCAACTCACTATCTACTACGCTAATACCTTGTTGAATGTTTTCAATGGTAGATTGCAGTAAATCACGATTAAATTTAAGCACTTGGCTAGCTTCATCTACAAACTCAGCAACTTGCTCTAAAGGCTGGCGCTGCTCATTTTTCGCTACATCTAAAATTAGCCGTGCTGATGCACCACCAATAACCGCTGACATTTCACGCTCAACTAATAACTCAAGCTCAACATTAGCGATACGTTTCCATTGGCTTTTGTCATGCGGAAAATACTGCTGCACTAAAGAATGGCTCGCGTCTTTTTCAGCAAAACGCTGTAGTAATGCCCCTAAATCTTCATAATTGAGTGGCTGAAATGTGGTGTTTAATCGCGAGTCGTTTAATTGAGATATGAACTTATTGCTTTGCAGGCGCTCAGCAAGTGTTGCACGACTAAATAGTGGTACAAGCAAATACACTAACGTATTAACCCCTAACGACAACAGTAATGATTGGCTAATACTTTCTAAATTCAATGAAAGTAAATTAGTGGGCGCTAACCAAGCAACTTGCCATGGCCCTTCTATTAACCAACTACTTTGGCTGCCAAAACCACTGGCTAAATTAGGTAGCAGTAAAGTGTAACCCCAAATTACAAAGCCACTTAAAATACCGAGCTGTGCACCACGACACGATGCGTGGCGCCACCATAAACCAATAATCATCGCAGGAGCAAATTGCGCAACTAAGGTAAACGACATAAGCCCAACGGTTGCAAGAGTGGTGGTTTCTGCCAGCACTCTATGAGTGAAATAGCTGAGTAATAAAATAAGTACAATTACAATTTTACGCGCATGCAATAAGTTGTTTTTATCCAATCCTCGGCTGCTTGACGTTAACTGTGAGCGACGCAAAATAAACTGATTAATAAAATCATTAGTGATCATCACCGACAGCACAATTGCCGACACAATCACCATACTTGTGGCCGCTGAAAAGCCACCTAAAAAGGCCAGTAAGGTTACCCCGCTATTATCTGTCGCCATTGGCAGCGCTAATACGAAGGTATCTTGACCAACGCTACTATCACTAAAATAAACCAGCCCAGCGTAAGCTATAGGTAAAATAAATAAGTTGATCAGTAATAAATACAACGGAAATAACCAGCGAGCAGTTGCCAGTTCATTATTGTTATTGTTTTCAATAAAGCTCATATGAAACTGACGCGGCAAACATAACGTTGCTAGTATCCCCAACAAGGTATGTGCAACATAGACATAAACGGGGCTTTGAGTCGCGGCAACGTGTGTTGGTATATTTAGCGCTTGCGCCTGTTCATACAAAGCAATAGGGCTATCAAATATAGAAAAACACACATACAAGCCCACCGCAATAAAGGCAAGTAACTTAACAATTGATTCAAAGGCAATACTGGCAATTAACCCGGGGTTATGCTCACTAGGCTTAAGCCTGCGAGCGCCAAATAAAATAGCAAATAAAGCCAGCAATAACGTAATATAAAACGTACTATCTGCCCATACTTGGTTACTTTGAGTGGGGGCTCGGTCGGTGAGTAAATTAATACTTTGTGCGGTCGCACTAAGTTGTAAAGAAATATACGGTACAATTGCTATCACTGAAATAAGTGAAATAAGTCCTGACAAACTCGACGACTGCCCATAACGAGTGGCAATAAAGTCAGCCATAGAAGTAAGCTTTTGCTGTCGACAAATATGCGCAATACGACAATACAACTGCCAGCCAAAAATAAATAATATAATCGTGCCCGCATAGGTAGGCGCCAACCACCAGCCATTACTAGCCGCTTGTGCTGTGGTGCCGTAAAAAGCCCATGAGGTACAATAAACACCCAATGACAGCCCGTAGGTTAAACCTTTGAAAGGAAGTACCTTACGCCTATCCGCCCAGCCCGCAACTGCAAATAATATCCCTAGATACACCACAGTAATAAGGCTAATAAACCAAATTGAAAACATATTTTTGTTCTTGTTATTATTTTTATAATACTTAACTTAGCATAAGGGGATGTGTAGCAAAAAGCAGCCCTTACTTTAGTGCTATAAATAAACAAAAAGGTAAAATAAGAATTATTTGCATTTAGGTGTTGACAGTTATTTAAATCTAATTGATAATCACTATCAACAAGACGAAGCATACTTCTTGTGACGGAAAAGTTCATTTGTTTCTCGACCCTGAAACAACGTGTGGCGCACGTTAACAGCTATGGAAACCTGTTATAAACCACAACGCCCCTTGCTGTTTATGACCTGTTTCCGCCCTACTCATTTACTTGCTACATTGCTCATATCGGTGACGGTAGATATGAAACTAAAAAAGCCCTTACGGGCTTTTTTTATGTCTGTAATTTAGTGCGTAAGGCCTTAACCTGCGCTTTTATAAATTAACGACGGTTTTTTCGTGCACGTGCTCGGCGTTGTTTTTTCTCTTCTTCTTTGGCTTGCTTTTTCGCCTCTGCTGCCGCGCGCAATCCAGCCACCATTATTTCTTCTTCTTCACGCATGGCAGGTGTTTCCATGGTAATACGACCGATAATGCCATCTCGTAATTCATTAATTAGAATTTCCGACATTTTATACGTATCGATTTGGTTACCACCGCGAATACAGCCGCGCTTTTTACCCGCCATTTCAACAAACTCCCAATCGCTTTCTGGCAGTTCATCTAATTTATAGCGCGCTTTTAAAAGCTCAGGATAAGCATGCAATAAATACTCAGCGGTGTAACTTGCCACTTCTTCGTACTCAATAGCGGTATCACGTATCGCACCGGTTGCGCCTAAACGATAACCTGAGTTTTCGTTCTCTACTTTTGGCCACAGCATCCCTGGCGTATCGTAAAGCATAATGCCATCATCAAGTTTAATACGTTGCTGCGCCTTAGTAACTGCAGGCTCGTTACCCGTTTTAGCCACTATACGCCCAGCAAGCACATTTATGAGCGTCGATTTACCTACGTTAGGAATACCCATGATCATGGCTTTAATTTGCTTATCGGCACCGACTTTATGCGGCACTAACTTTTTACACAGCTCATTAATACGATGCACTTCTGCGGCTTTATCGTTACCAAATGCAATGGCTTTTACGCCATTTTCTTGCTCAAAATAGTCTTTCCAGGTTTGCGTCATTTTAGGATCAGCTAAATCGGCTTTATTGAGAATTTTGATGACCGGCTTACCTTCTCGTAAGGTAGCCACCATCGGGTTTTCGCTACTGTAAGGAATGCGCGCATCTAGCACTTCAATGATCACATCCATTTGTGGCATTATTTCTTTAATTTCATTTCGGGCTTTATTCATGTGCCCAGGGAACCACTGGATAGCCATTTTTAACTCCTAACATATAATTTGTAGCTATTTTAACTGGCAATTCATTTAATTGCGCTATACTGACGCAAATTTTTTCATATAAGACACTATGGCTCTCAAATCTACCATCATGAAGGCGCAGTTATCGCTTAGCGATATGGACCGTCACGTATACCAAGACTTTAACCTGACCTTGGCACAACACCCATCAGAAACAGATCAGCGGTTGATGATCCGCTTACTCGCTTTTGCACTTAATAGCTGTGATGGTTTAGAGTTTACCAAAGGGTTAAGCGCTGATGATGAGCCGGAGCTTTGGCATGTCAATTACAGTGAAGAAATAGAGCTGTGGATTGAGCTGGGGTTACCAGATGAAAAGCGCCTTAAAAAAGCCTGTAATAAAGCTAAAAAAGTAATTTTATATACCTATGGCGAGAATAACCAAGCTATTTGGTGGCAAAAGCATCAGCCTAAATTGTATGAGTTTAAAAACTTAAGCATCTTTAGTCTTGATTATGCTGCTACTCAGCTATTAGCTGCGTTGATTGATCGTAATATTAAATTGGCAATTACCATTCAAGATGGTGAAGTTTGGGTTAATACCGACACCACTAACATTGAGATAAAACCTCAGCAATTAATGTAACTAGAATAGGTTATACCAATTGCATTAAATTAGTTATCTATTATAGCGACAAGTAAATAAGTCGGTAACAAGGCGAAAATTGTGACATATAGTTGTTCTATATAAATAATTTTTAACGTAGGTAGCGGATTATTTAATACGCTAGAATGATCATGTTTTTAATAAAATTGGTATTAGGGGGCGTATGAAAGTTAAACACGTGATTGTTTTACATGGCTTATATATGTCTGGCTTGGTTATGCGCCCGTTGTGCTCACGCTTGGAGGAGTCGGGGGTGAAAGTTTTAAACCTTACCTACAATACGCGTGACCCTAATCGGGATGCTATTTTTTCGCAAATAGATGAATTTATTGGCAACGAGCCTTCTGCTTTAGTGTGTCACTCTATGGGGGGCTTAGTTGCTCGCGCCTATTTAGAGGCAAACTCAGCGCCAAGTCATCATGTTGAAAAGGTAATCACCTTAGGAACGCCACATACTGGCAGCCATATTGCTGAAAAAATGCAGCAAAAAGGGTTCGAGCTATTATTAAAAAATAGCGTTGAGTTTTTACTCTCTAAGAATGGTGATTGGCCTTTTAAAGCCAAGCTATATAGCATTGCCGGCGACTTACCGATTGGCTTAATGCCACTCATTGTAAAAGGCAGCCGCTCTGATGGCACCGTATTACTAGATGAAACCAAGCTAAAGGGTATGGCCGAACATAAGGTATTTCACTTAAGCCATACCAGTATGATTTACTCACGCCAAGTCGTTAATTATATTCTTGAGCGCTTGAATGAGGACATTTAGTCCTCGGCTGCAGCCGCCACTTTGTAGCTGATCAAAAATATAATACCTAGCACTAAGGGCATTGGTGCAGCAATATAGCCAAAGGCATCAGAGTTTGCAAAACTCGCACCCGCTAAGTGCGCAACTAACCCTAATACAAACCCTAGCAAAGCAATACCAATAACGATGAGTTCAGCTTTATTTTCTTTACGTGTTTTAGCTTCCATAATTTCTCTCCGCATCTAATCAAGTAGCCCCTTAACTCAATAAAGTGATCCCTATCAAGTTGGGTTATAGTGATTATGCGCTTTACTTATGAGCGTTTTTTGACCTACATCAATAAATAAAATAAGTGTGCGCTGCGCCTGTCAAAAGCTTGTTTTAGATCATATTTTGTACTCACAAAATAAACAATTTCGCTGCTCAAGGTAGTATTTTTATAAACACAACCCATATCTATTGAACAGCGTTAGCTAACTTATTTAAAAAGTCGAGCTACGGTGATAGCTTTTAGCTATGACACCAATATGTATAAACGATTTTATTAATACACCATCTTAGGTAATACTGACTGTATTGAACAAGGTGTAAACAAATTCATAAAACGGTTATTTAAGGAGCAAAGTATGTCGCAAGTAAATGCAATTGGTTTAAACAGTACAAAAAGTGAAGATATTATTAAGTCACTGAATACGCTTTTAAGCAGCTATCAAATTCAATATATGAATGCGCGTGGTTTTCACTGGAATATTAAAGGCCGAAACTTTTTTGAATTACATTTAAAGTTTGAAGAAATTTATAACTTACTACTGTTAAAAGTAGATGAAATCGCAGAACGTATTTTAACGCTTGATGGTGCACCGCTACATGCATTTTCAGATTACTTAGAAGTAAGCGAAATTAAAGAAGCAAAAGGGATCAGCGACGGCGTAACCGCAGTAGAGAACTTACTTGCCGGATACAGCAGCTTAATTAAAATGCAGCGCGATATTCTTGCACAAGCCGCTGAAGCTGATGATGAAGGTACCGCGTCATTAATGAGTGACTACATTAAAGAGCAAGAAAAACTAGTGTGGATGTTAAAAGCCTACCTAGATTAAGTTATTTTAAAAAATAGAAAGCCTCAGTTATTACTGAGGCTTTTTTGTAACAATCATTTACGGGCTATGACAAAGCGATAAAAAAGGCCATTTCTAGCGCTTTTTCTTCTAAGCTCTTAAAGCGACCCGATGCCCCACCATGCCCTGCATCCATGTCGGTTTTAAACACTAAAATATTATCATCGGTTTTATATTCACGCATTTTAGCCACCCATTTCATTGGTTCCCAATACTGTACTTGTGAGTCGTGCAAGCCGGTTGTCACCAATATATTGGGGTAGTGTTGCGCACTAATATTGTCGTACGGTGAATAAGCTTCAATAATGTCGTAAAAATGGGGGTCATTTGGGTTACCCCATTCATCATACTCATTTGTTGTAAGCGGAATGCTTTCATCTAACATTGTGGTGAGCACATCTAAAAATGGCACATGGCAGCCCACTCCACAGTAAAGTTCAGGCGCTTGATTTACCACAGCTCCCATTAATAACCCCCCAGCACTGCCACCAGAGGCAAACACTTTACTTTTGTTGCCATATCCTTGCTCAGTGAGCGCTTTAGTTACATCTATAAAGTCATTAAAGCTATTTTGTTTATGCTGTTTTTTACCATGTTCGTACCATGAACGCCCTAGCATTTCGCTACCACGCACATGCGCAATCGCATAGACAAAACCACGGTCGAGTAAACTCAGTGATGTACTCGAAAAACTAGGATCTATGGTGATCCCATACGCGCCATAACCATATTGAAACAACGGATTTGAGCCATCTTTTTTGAAGCTATCTTTACGATATACCAACGACACCGGCACTTTCACCCCATCTCGAGCGCTTACCATAAGCCGCTCTGACTGGTAGTCTTCTGCGTTAAAATCACCGAGTACTTTTTGTTGTTTAAGTAAGGTTTTTTCGCCTGTGGTTAAATCAACATTATAGAGCGAACCTGGCGTTGTTAAGCTTGAATAGTAAATGCGTGCATGGGTTACACTTGGCTCTGGGTTCATCGCAATAGCGGCGTAGTAACAAGGATCATCAAACTCAAGGTTCATTCGCTCGCCGTTTTTATTAACCACAACAAAGCGTGCTTGGCCTTGTTCGCGCTCGCTAAGCACTAAAAAGTCGTTAAATAGTTCAACGCCTTCTAATAATACAGTTTCACGATGAGGGGTATGTGTTTGCCACTGGTTTTTATCAGCAATGGTGTCGCTTGTTGCGGTCATTAATCTAAAGTTTTTGGCCTGCCAGTTAGTTACTATATAAAAAATATCACCAAGCTTATCGATATCAAATTCATGCCCCTCTTCGCGCGGCATTAAAGCGGTAAACTCACCTTGCGGTTGATTGGCATCAAGCACCCACATGTCGTTAGTTTCTGTGCTCGCCAAATCAATAATAATTAAGCTTTCATCACGGCTTTTACCTAAGCCCATAAAAAAGCTGCTGTCTTGCTCTTCGTATACCAGTACATCTTGGTGTTGCTCAGTCCCTAGTTCATGTCTAAAAACTTGATAACCCAATAAGGTTTTTAAATCCTTTTTTACATAAAATACGGTTTTATTGTCGTTCGCCCAAACAACTTGCCCCTCGGTAATCTCAAGTACATCGTCGAGCATTTTATTGCTGCTTAAATCTTTAAACCGTACTGTGTATATCCGTCTGCCGTCGGTATCTTCAGAGTAAGCCATTAATTGCTCGTTGGGGCTCAGTGCCACTTCCCCTAACTCATAAAATTCATAGCCATTGGCAAGTTCATTAACATCAAGTAGTAGTTCTTTATCAGCCATTGCCATACTGCGGCTGCGATAATGACGCGCATATTCATCATCTCCGCGAACCTCTGAGTGATACCAATACTGGCCGTCTTTTACCGGTACAGTGTTATCGTCTTTTACAATACGACCTTTAAGCTCCTCATATAATGTATTTTGTAGTGGCTTAATGGCAGCTAATTGTGCATCACAATAGGCATTTTCTTGCGCTAAATGTGCGAGTATATCGGCATTTTGTCGCTCATCATCGCGCATCCAATAATAATCATCACTGCGTGTTTTAGCATGAGTAGTCAGCGCATGAGCTTGCTTTTTAGCAACAGGGAAATTAGGTAATAAGCTTAAAGAATAATCAGAAGAAGACACAAAAAAACCGCTTAAAAAATAACAATGGCGGTCAGTTTATCATAAAAATAAAAAAGCCCACTCATAGTTGAGTGGGCTAAAGCGGTATAAATTCGATAACTAAAAACTACGAGAATTTTTATTGTTGTCGTTATACCTAAGGGAAGTTGATTTACTGTATTTGCTGCCAAGCCATCGCCCAGCTTTCACCAACGCCTGGCTCAAACATAGCGCTATTCTCATTCACACGGCAAAACTCACTAAATGGCCATGCCTTACACTGGTATATATGCCCTGTTTTTGGCTGTAATACTTTGGTGCCCGCACTGTACATATCGCCATTTTGAGGATAAACCGCGTCGTATCCAAGGCTATTGACTGTGATTAATTTTTTATTTTTTTCAGCGCGATTAAAGTGAACCACCGCGCTACAAATACCACTGCTTTCAAGTGCAAATATTTTGTTATGTCGGTACGCAACCACCAATCCTTGCTCTGTCATTCTACCAGCGCACACAAGCGGAATATGCATATTAATATGCTCAACCACCAGCAAACTCCAAGCATGCGGTTCGCCCTGCTCTGGAGAGAGTATTTCATAATCAAACGCTAGCTGAGTTAATTCGCCATGCTCATCGTAAAAGCTCACACTAACCGTATCACCAACAAAGAGCTGGCTATACTGATCGAGCCCAAGACAACCAATAGTTAACCATTCTCCACATGTTAATGATGAATGTATAAACACTGCAACACCTTAAAGAGTCAAACGTCGCCCATATCATATGGCTTTCAACAGGCAAACTAGCTCATGAGCTAATATGCGTTAACTAAAGTATTAGGTTAAAAACCATTGTGTAATACCAATACCGACTGATTGTAATTCGCAATGTTGCAATAATCAAACAAAAGAATGTAACCAGAGTTTAAAAACAATACTAAAGTTTGCACTAATGAGCATAAAACAAAAAAGCCAACCGCTTTATAAACGGTTGGCTTTTTTCAGCTACATGATCTGGGTGATGTTAACTTACGCTCGCTTTTTTACTTGCGAACGGGCGCTTAAATAGCGCGCCTATGTCGGTTAAAATAATATACAAACACGGCACCAAAATAAGGGTGATCAGTGTTGCAAACATAACCGCAAAGCCCAGAGCTACCGCCATAGGTATTACAAATTTGGCTTGTAAACTGGTCTCAAACATAATCGGCAATACCCCTGCAAAGGTCGTAATTGAGGTAAGTAATATGGGCCTAAAGCGTGCACAGCCTGCTTCAATAACCGCATCTTTTATAGTGATACCAGCTCGACGCGCCTGATTAATAAAATCAGTCATCACTAAGGAGTCGTTAATAACCACCCCTGCAGCAGCAATTAAACCAAAGCCCGACATTAAACTAATATCTAAACCAAACCAAAAATGACCCCATATTGCCCCCGTTAAACTAAATGGAATAACCGACATTACAATGAGAGGTTGTGAGTAACTTTTTAACGGCACGGCAAGTAATATATAAACTAAAATCATACCACCAGCAAAAAATAGCAGTTGCTCATTAGCTTGCGCCTGCTGTTCTTCAATTGCGCCACCTAGTTCTGACTTAACACTTGGGTATTCGTCCAACAATTGTGGTAGTAAATTTTCTTTTACTT
The DNA here is from genome assembly GCF_030407915.1 of Pseudoalteromonas sp. APC 3250. Classification (NCBI taxonomy): domain Bacteria; kingdom Pseudomonadati; phylum Pseudomonadota; class Gammaproteobacteria; order Alteromonadales; family Pseudoalteromonadaceae; genus Pseudoalteromonas; species Pseudoalteromonas sp. APC 3250. The sequence continues at coordinate 53,620 of NZ_JASDCM010000012.1, read as the reverse complement.
GCTTAACCACTTCGCCTGGCTCAATCACTTCCTCATCAATGTTGCCATACACATAAACAGTGCGATAACCGCCTTCACGACGAATATAACTAATACCAGGGGTTTCAGTTAACTCAACCACATCTCCTAGCAATACTTCTTTGCCTTGGGGCGTGGTGATAACCGCGTGTTTAAGCGATGAAAACGCTTCGCGAGTAAGCTTAGGGTAACGTACCATCACCCGTACTTCTTCACCGCGACGAATAACACGTTGCGCCTCGCCACCATAAAAACTGGCACCGACTTGATTTGCAATTGAGGCCAAATCTAACCCTAAGTCAAAGGCGACTGGTTTTAAGCTCATTTGTACTTCTTTGCTAGCAGGATCAATGGTAGAGCTTATATCAAATAAGCCTTCTTGCTGCTGCAATAATCCAATAAAGCGACGCCCTGCTTCATTCAATGTATCGATATCAGAGCCATACAGCAAGTAACCAAACTCACCGTTACCGCCGCCACCTCCACCGCCAACATCATCCTGAATAGTTAACGATTTAACGCCCGCAATATTAGGCATCGCTTCACGCCAGCGGCGCGAAAGCTCAAAGGCATTATAAGGGCGTAAATCTTCATCAACCAATGGCGCTAATAACTGCGCCTCTGTACGACCTTGGTTAAATACCAATACATCGCGAATCATCTTTTGCCCTTCTTCGCGCTCGGTTTGCTTATCTATTTCAAGCACCATGGCTTCGATTTGGCGAATAGCATTAATAGTTTGAATGTCTGATACGTTATCGTTCATCTCAACATTAATTTGCGGGAAGTCATGCGGCACTTTAGGCGATGGGATCATTCTCACCTGATTTGACGATATTAACGCAAAGGTGAAAATTAGTAGCGCAATAAAACTAAACAGCACCGTCCAACGCCACTTTATACAATTAACAATAAACTGCCTATACGGCCCATTTACAAAGCCAAAAAAGCGCTTATTAAAGCGTGCTCGCCAACCGTCAGGGTTAATAGGAGAAAAGTGAGTATGCGCAATGTGTGCCGGTAATATCAGCTTAGATTCAATCAAGCTAAATATTAAACATAAAATCACCACCACTGAAATACCTATAAAAAAGGAACTTTCAGGGCCGCTTGAAAGCGTAAACGGCGCAAATACCGCAATGGTTGTTAGTACACCAAAGGTGGCAGGGGTTGCCACTCGTTTAGCGCCATTAACCACATTAACAACACCGCCGCCTTTTTTTTCTATTTCGGTGTAGGCACTTTCACCTATGACAATGGCATCATCCACCACAATCCCCAGCACCATAATAAAGGCAAATAAAGACACAATATTAATTGTGATACCAAATAACGGCATCAGCATCATCGCACCTAAAAAGCACACTGGTAAACCAATCATTACCCACAGTGCGAGCTTAAAACGTAAAAATAACGAAAGCATAATAGCGACTAAAATTGCACCTTGCAGCAAATTAGCTTTCATCATGTCTAAGCGTGCATTTAGATAGTAAGTAAAGTCCATTAGCGGCTCTATACGTACACCCAATGGCAGTTCTTTATTTTTTTGATCAATATACGCTTTAACCGAATCGGCCACCGGAATAATGTTTTGATCTTCGGTGGCTTTTACCGATAAATAAACCGCGTTTTCGCCATTAAATTTAAAGTAACGCTCACCTTCAACGAACTGATCTTTGATTATAGCAATATCTTGTAGCAACACTTTGGCACCATTGGCGCCAATTTTTACCGGAATTTGCCTAAACTCTTCACCAGAATAAAACTGATTTTCTACTCGAACCGAAATAACACCCGCATCAGTTTTTAGTTGTCCGGCTGAAAAGTTAGCCGAATAACGACGTACCGCGTTCGCTACATCCGATAAAGTTAAATTATATTGGCGCAGTGTGTCGGGCTCTATTTCTATGGCAATTTCATCCAGTGGCACATCGTTTACCACTAAAGATACATTCGATAACTGCAAGAGTTCATCTTCAACCTGATTTGCGATTGGCTTAAGCTCATTTAGCGGTAGGTCAGCCACGAGCGTCATACCAATTACATCTTGGCGAAACTCTATTTGACTAATGGTAACCGGCTCCATTCCTGCAGGAAAAGTCGCGATACCATCTACTCGCAGTTTTACCTTATCGAGAACGTCGGTAAGCTCTGCGTCAGTATTAATTTCAAGGCTGGCAGAACCCCCATTACGAAAAGCGCGATATACCCCTTTTTTTATCTCAGTTATATCTTTTAGCGACTCTTCAATTTTTATTAAGATACTTTCTTCAATTTCTTGTGGCGACGCCCCCGGGTAGTTTGCATTTACAGTAATATAGTTAACTTCTATATTAGGGAACATTTGTCGCTGAATGGTAAAGTAGCTTATAAGCCCCATTACAATAATAAAAAACATCATTAAATTGGCAGCAACAGAGTTGTTAGCAAAATACGCAATTAACCCTGTTTGTTTGGTTGTATTGGGCTGTTCTGTGTTATTCATAACTCACCCTACCTTAAAGTTTTTCAGTGGATGCATTTTCTGCTGCATCTGTATTTTTAGTCTCTGTTAAACCGGCTATTTTTACTGCCATGCCTTTTTGAGGGTATTCCGGTAAGGTGGTAACGAGCTTATCGTTGGCTTGTAAGCCATCGCTAATATAAAAATATTCGCCTTCTTCACGAATCACTTTTACTTTACGCGGCTCTAACTGTTGCTCATCATTAACTATCCACACGGTTTGGTTATTTACTAACTCTTGCGGTAAACGATAAATATTATTGAGCATAGTGCCGGCAAAGTTTACTTGTACATAAGTGCCAAATTTAATTGCAGGCTGCTGATTAGTCAGTCCGTAAGGATCTTCAATTCTTACCACTAAACTGCTCATGCGAGTCGCGTTATCAACAATCCCTAAATCGCGGTCTATTACTGCTTGGCGAGTAAACCCATTGAATCCTGTTTTAATAACGGTTGCCGTTACCCCTTTAACGCGCTCAGGTAAAAACACACTGTCAAAACCTGCGATCGGAATAATCACTTCAGCGGTTTCAATATTATTCAGCTCGGCAACTTGAGCGCCCATACTAACAAACTGGCCAACCCCCACATTCCGACTAACCACTAATGCATCGTAAGGTGCGGTGATTTCACAATTGTCTAAATCGCGTTGGGCTCTTTTTAATGCTGCTTGCGCCGACTTAACTGATGCTTGCGCACTCAGCACTTGTGGTTTGCGTAAAAATAAATCTGTACGTGCTTTATTTGGGAAACGTTTTGCTTCGTCTTCTGCTACTTTGGCTTGCGCTTGCTCTTCAATTAACATCGCTTGAGCGCGGGCAAGTTCAGCTTCAGCTTGCAATACCGCAGCCTCGTAGTTATCTTTTTCAATAGTAAATAAGGTTTCGCCGCGACCCACAACACCACCCGCCACAAAGCTTGGATGCCAGCTGACGACTTCACCTGACACTTGCGCTGAAAGTTGGGTATTTTCTAGTGGCTGCACTTCACCATAACTATTAATGATAACTTGATGATCGTTAGCGGAAACGGCTTCAACTTGCACCGTTGGTCGAGTGTCTATGACTTCTTTTTTGTCTGACTCTTTTGCAATCGCATTAATTGCAACAAAACCAGCAACACCTAATGCCAGTGCTACAAATGGAAAAGCCCATCTAAGTACATTACCTTGCATCTGTTTATTTCTCCCAAATTACTATTAGCACTATGATACCAAAGCTTAATGAAACATTAACGTGACATTTGTAAGCAACTGTTACAAAAAAGTATAAAAAAGGTCTGCTTCAGCGAATAAAAGGTAAGTCAAAAGCACTGTTAAGTCGCTTTATAAATGTATTGTTACAATCTTTTACCATTATAAATCATAAAGCTAATCACTTTAGGTTAGTATTTATTAATCATACTGTGCCAAAAAGCATGACACACCGTACAGTAAAATTACATTAACAACTAAAAAAGACTAAACAATGAAATTAACCACACTTACCTTGGCGCTGAGTATAGCGTTTAGTGGCAGCTATGCTGTTGCAGCAGAAAAAAAAGAAGAAAAGAAACCACAAACATTAACTGAAATGATTAAAGGGCAAACCGAATTTGCGGGTATTTTTAATCTTTACCAAGATGAAAAAACCGGCGATCACTTAATGGTGATAAATGAGTCACAGCTCGATACGCCTTTTGTGTACTTTGCACATACCATTGATGGTGTAACTGATGCGGGTCATTTCCGTGGGTCGTATCGTGAAACAAAGCTGATTGAATTTAGAAAATACTTTGATCGCATCGACATCATTAGTAAAACCCCTCGCTACTTATTTAATGAAAATAGCGCACTTGCCAAAGCCAGCGAAGCTAATATCAGCGAAGCCGTGCTTGCAAGTATAAAAATTGAAAAACAAGAAGAAGGGAAAATAGCCTTTAATGTAAACGAGCTTTTTTTAAGTGAAGCGCTACATAAAGTATCTCCTACGCCTAACCCGAACGATAAAAATGCTAAAAAGCGTTTTAAAGTAGGTAAGTTAGACGATAAAAAATCACGCATCATCAAACAGCGCCCATACCCTAACAACCTAGATGTGGTTGTTGATTATGTTTTTACCAATAGCAGCCCAACCGTTCGAGGTTCAGGTGCTGTAAGCGACCCCCGAAGTGTGTCGGTAAAAGTACAACATTCATTTGTGGCTTTACCAGAAAACAATTACCAACCTCGCTTTGATGATGCACGTATTGGTTATTTCACCAATCAGTTTGATAAAATGACGTCAACCGACTGGGCGCCATACCAAGATGTCATTAAGCGCTGGGATTTACAAAAGAAAGATCCAAACGCTGCACTTTCAGAACCAGTAAAACCGATTACCTGGTGGATAGAAAACACCACACCGGTTGAATGGCGTGACACCGTGCGTGATGCCGTACTTGCTTGGAACACCTCATTTGAAAAAGCAGGCTTTAAAAATGCACTTGAAGTGAAAATTCAACCTGACGATGCCGATTGGGATGCCGGCGATATTAACTATAACGTACTACGCTGGACTTCATCACCCAAACCACCGTTTGGTGGGTATGGGCCAGCATTAGCGAACCCGTTAACCGGTGAAATTTTAGGCTCAGACATTATGCTTGAGTTTGTATTTATGAAAAACCGCTGGATATACGACACACTGTATACTCAAGGCACGATGAGCCATACACAGCCAACCAACTATTCAGAACTCAATTGCTCTTTAGGTCATGAATTACAGCAAAGCCTAATAATGGCCAAGGGCTTAGCAAATGGCGCTGATATTGAAGATACCCAAATGTTGCGCCAAGGCTTAACTCAGCTGGTTTTACATGAAGTAGGGCATACTCTAGGTCTTAATCACAACATGAAGTCTTCTATTTTGTGGGATGAGAAAGAAGTTCACGACAAAAGTAAAACCCAAGGCATAGTTACCGGCTCGGTAATGGACTATGCGCCAGCAAATATAGCGCCAACGGGTGTGACTCAAGGCGATATTTTCCAAACTAAACCAGGTCCATACGATGATTGGGCAATAAATTACGGCTACAGCGCAGCGCTTAAAGATGAAGCTGCAGAGCAAGCTCGCCTTGATAAAATACTCGCTCGCTCAAGCGAACATGCGCTTTCCTTTGGTAACGATGCCGACGACATGCGTGCCCCTGGCCGCCACATAGACCCTCGCGTGATGATAGGTGACTTGTCGTCTAACCCTGCAGCTTACGGCGCAGATAGAATGGCACTGATCAATACGCTCTTTGCAGAACTTAAAGACAAAGCTACAGTAAAAGGTGAGTCTTACCAACAGCTTGTTACTTCAGCTAACAGCCTATTTGGCCAGTATCGTGCACAAGCAGGCGTGGTATCTCGTCAAATTGGTGGCGTGTATGTAGAGCGTGCCGTCGTGGGCGATGAAAATGCAGCAAAGCCTTTTACACCGGTACCACTTGAGCGTCAAACCCAAGCAATGGCTATTTTAGCTGAGTATGTGTTTGCTCCAAATGTACTGCAAAGCATGCAGCCATTGTATAACTTTATGCAGCAGCAGCGTCGTGGGTTTAATCATTACGGTAAAAACGAAGACCCTAAACCGCATAAAATGATTTTAGGTATGCAAAAGAGTGTACTAGCGCAACTACTACATCCTGCTGTGTTACTGCGTATTTCAGATACTGCTTTATATGGTAATGAATACAGCCTTACGCAATTTATGGAGGATTTAACTGCAAGTATCTTTGTTGATAGTAAAACCGCTAATTCAGTCAGTCATAATTTACAGATTGAATATGTTAATCAGTTAATTGCGATTGCAGGCCTAGAAAAAGCAAGTAAATACGATAACTTAGCGAAAACAGCCGCGCTATATCAGCTAACTCAAATAGCCGATAAAAAGGTTGCATGGGGCGCTGATACCGCAACCAAAGCACATAAAAAATATATCGACCGCTTAATTAGCAAAGCGCTAGAAGCATAAATAACACTGAGTAAACCAAGGCCACGTCATACGTGGCCTTTTTTACACTAACTCAAAGGTAAATAGTGCCTTTAAGGTACCTTACGGCATGACCCGTTAATGTCACTGTTGTATTGCCCACTTCACAGTGTAGCTTCCCACCTCGTTGTGAGGCTTGATAAGCACTGAGAGAATTTTTTCCAAACTGCCCTGCCCAATAAGGGGCAAGCCCAGTATGAATTGAGCCGGTTACAAAGTCTTCATCACCCCCACTGGCAGGCCAAAAATAACGAGAAATAAAGTCGTACTCAACACTCGGTGCTGTTGCAACCACATCTAATGGGGCTAATTTTTTTAGTTGTTCATTGGTTGTTTTCAGATCTACAACCTGCTGCTCATTATCATAAATAGCAAAATAAGCTTGGCGGTTTTTCAGCACTTTAACAGGTTGTATAGACAGGCCAGCTAATAGAGCATCAGGGATGAGCTGAACCTCTTCAGGGGCTTGTTTAGGAAAGGTCATAGCAAAGCTGCCATCGTTATTTTTATTAACAATCAGTTTGTCCACCGCCTCTGCGCTAAAGCACACCTGCGATATACTATGTTGCTCACAAAGCACATAGGCCGCCGCTAAAGTAGCATGGCCGCAAAAATCAATCTCCATTAATGGCGAAAACCAACGTATCGCAAAGCTTCCATCTGCCGACTGACAAGTAAAAGCGGTTTCAGACACATTGTTTTCCGAAGCTATATTCAGCATAAGATCATCACTAAGCCAAGACTCCAATGGGATCACGGCAGCATAATTACCTTTAAACAGTTCACTGCTGAACGCATCGATTTGATGGATAGTTAATTTCATAGTGGGCACTTTTTATTTATTGGTCACTCAAAGTGCCACAAATGAAATTAACGGTCACTATAATTTTATGCCAACACAGGACGTACGCGATAATACTGCATACACGCAAATTGCAGCGCATTAGTAAGCAATATCATAATAAACATTAATATATGCGAAGTACTTTGCACTGGCATGGCTAGCTCTGCAAACAAACCACAGATACCTGCTATAAATTGCAAACTAAAATAGCGCGCACTCAGGTTACTAATATTCCCTGTTCGCAGTGTTTTATAGGTTTGTGGCATAACCCGAACCGAACTCATAATTAAGCCCACATAAGTTAAGCCGTTTAGCACAGAGGCAGTATCTAGGTTAGGGTTTAACAGCAACAAAAAAGGTAATAACGAAAAGCTAAGCATGCCAAGTAACTGCAGCTTCTGACGTTTAGCGGCATTATAACGGGCAAAAAAGTATAAAATTAAACCACTCAACAATCCTGTCGCAAAAAACGGCAAGGCAATATAAAAGCGAGCAAAATAAAGATTGTAGCTAATAAAGTACACACTTTGCGCTAAACCAAATGTCATCATTAGCAGTGATACACCCGATACACTGCGGTTTTTAATAATTTTATTAAGTAACGGTAAAAAACTAAAAACCAAAATAAACACTGACAAAATAGGCAAATAATACGCCAAAGCAAACCTCGCTCGTTACATTGTTGTTAATAAAAAGGAAGAAATAAAACATTTTTTAAACATCTGTTTTTAAAGGCTTTATTTGTGTGCGCGCATTGTAGGGCTGGCTAGGTTTTATACAAGCTTCATGCTTACTTTAGTTTTTAATGATGGCAACTTGAGTATACAAAAACCGTTACTAAAACTTCACAGCACGCCACTTCAACTAATTGCAATACAAATGATAACTGTTATCATGCGCATACGTGTAATTTAACATACAAGCTAAAATAATGAGAAAAACACTGTTTAAAATTCATAGTTGGTTGGCGCTAATTGCCATTATTCCTTTAATTGTTATTAGCATTACTGGCAGTGTTTTAGTGTTTAAAAGTGAAATAGACGGCTTACTGATGCCTGACAAACACTTTGTGGTACAGCAGCAAGCTGCTCGCTTACCTATGGACTCATTAATAGATAAAGCCGAAGCAGCCTTTCCTGAGTATGTAGTAGGAAGCTGGGAGCTTTTTAATAACACCACCGCCGACCGGCTTTATTTGGTTAAGCGTGGCACTGACGATTGGTATAAGTTGCATTTAGACCAATACACAGGAGAAGTTTTATCAGAACCCGTAAGCACAACTCATTATTTTACCGACTGGTTTTTAGAGCTCCATTACACCTTTTTACTTAACGACTTAAAAAGTTTACCAGGGCAAACAGGCACCGTATTAGGGTTCTTTTTTGCTTTATTTTTATTAACTTTAGGTATTACTGGCTTAATTATTTACCGCAAATTTTGGCAGCGACTATTTAGCGTACGCTGGCGCGCAACGTTACAAATAGTACTCAGTGACATTCATAAGGTGACCGGTGTTTTAGGCTCACCTATCCTTATCGTTTTAGCGATTACAGGTGGTTATTTTAATGGTGCAGTGTGGTATCACGAAGTAATAGAACACGCAGAAGAAGAGCACCACACTATTACAAATAAATTATATAGTGACGACATCTCTTTTGAGCGGATTCTTAATGATAGCAAGCTGCAAATACCCACTTTTAATACAACTTTTTTAGTTTTTCCACGAGAGCCCGATGAAAATATCACTCTTTATGGCGAAGTAAATACCAGTAACCCACTTACCAGTGAATATGCCAATACCATAACCTATAATAAGCAAACAGGTGAACACATCGCTAACTGGGATATTCGAGAGGCTGGTGCTGGTTGGCAAGTAATAGACAGTTTTAGAAAACTACACTTTGGTTATTTTGCTGGGCTTATCAGTAAAATACTATGGTGTATTGTTGGCCTTAGCCCTGTATGGCTCGCTGGTACAGGCTTTTATTTATGGCTCACACGCCGTAAACGTAAAAAGCAATCACACAAAAATCGCTTAAGTAAGCATCGCACTGTAAGTGCTTGATTATAAAGTCACCTCATTGTAATCTTAAAAGTCACAGTGAGGTGATTTATGAAATATCTAGTTTTTACACTTAGCTTTTTTTTAGCTGCATGCAGTAGTACTCAACCAGCAGTGCAAATTAAAAAGGTACAGCTTACACAAGTAATTAACCACTCTCTTTTCAAGCGTGTTGAAACCCCTAATGAACACAGTGTTTTTGAGCTTTCAGAACCTGAAAAAGAAAAGTTTTTAGCTTATGCACAGAAGCGCTTAAATGAGATACGTGCTGATGAAATTGTTTTTAACTACCTAGAAAACCAGCTTACAAACTTTAAGTATCACGGTGATACACTAACATCCAAACAAACTATTGAACGCTCACAAGGCAACTGTATTAGCTTAGCTATATTAACACAAAGCTACGCCACGCTTTTAGATCTTGACACCAGTTTTCAAGAAATGACCAGCGAACCTGTGTATGCCAAAGAGGGAAGTTTAGTTTACATAGCCAACCATTTTAGAACCAAAGTTTACGCACCGGAAGAAGAAACTGATGATAACTTTATTGTATTTATTCGCCCAGGCACTTTAATAGATTACTTCCCAACCCGCGGCAGCTTTTATGCTGGCAGCGCCACCTATAATGATTTACTCAATAAGTTTTACAGCAATTTAGCGGCGGAAGCATTAGCTAAAAATAAACTCAATACAGCCTACTCTCTTATTTTGAAAGCTAATTCTTTTACTCCTAACGATCCTGAATTGTTCAATATTACGGGTATATTACATCGCCGTGCAGGCGATTTAAAAAGCGCTCAACTGATTTACCAAACCGCACTAAATAGAAACGATATAAGTATAAACTTAATCAATAACTATCGGCTACTCGCAAAAGATCTTGGCGATACAGAGCTAGAAAAACAATTAACAAGCCAATTAATTAATGAAGAAAAAGACCCTTACGAGCTATTGGTTATTGCTAAAAACAACCTGCAGGAAGGAAAGGTAACTCAAGCTAAAAACCACCTTGAGTCAGCAATTGCAAAAGCACCATATATATCAGAGCTTTACTTAGAGCTTGCAAAAATTCGTTATCAACAAGGTAAGTCTAAACAAACACAAGCCTTGCTTGAACAAGCCATTAAATATGAGCGAGACAATGAAAAGCTCAATATATACCAAGCAAAGTTAGCATCGCTTACTAAGCCAAAGTAGGTTGCTTTTGGGTAATACATATTTAAAAGTGTATTACCCATAGTATTAAAGAGAGTAGTAAAAACTTAACCACGCGCGCATTTCATCTTCAAAGCTGTCACCTTCAACACGCGACAGCCCAGCATTAAAAGTTAGGTCGTTTACGCCTGCAGGCCCCATCCCGAAGCTAAAGTCACCTTGGTATTTTAAGCCGTAACTTTGTGCATAAACGTTGCTATCTAATTGATGTTGTTTGTAATAAAGCCAAGGCATCCCCTCTTTAAAGCTAACGCCACCACCATACCCTTGGTAGCGCTCAGTGGTTGCACTATAAAAAGGCAGTTCAGCAGCAAGCACAAATTCACTACTTTGCTGCTGATTAATTAAATTAGAACTAAAGCCGCCTAATGTCAGGCTACTGTCATCTCTTTGCTTTTGCTCAAAGTTAACAAAAAGTGGTATATCAAACGCTTTACCAAATATTTTTGCTGCCAAGTCATAACCTTGCCAATGACTACTGTGATTCTGCCCATCATAAATGCTGGCATAAATACTCTGCCCAATAGCAAATGCTTGGCGGTCATGTTGCCAGCTTTGAGCAATACTCAACCGTGTCCAATTTTTATGGCTATTTTTATAATCTGTATAGTTATAGGCCAATTCTGGGGTTAACTGAAGCTGGCCAAATTTCAATGGGTGGCTTATTGCAACAAAACCACCTCGGGCGTCAATATCAGCGTTTAAGCTAGGTTGATATTGACGTGATGTATCCAAATTATAATCAAATAGCGCAAGCTTAAACTTTGTATTTAACGCATTGTATTTTGCTTGCACAAAACCGCCATGTAATGCGCCATCATGCACGTCGGCACTATACCCTACCTGTAAATCGAGCTGCTTTAATAAATCGCTACTTTTTATACCTACATTTAATATACTGGTTGACGCTGAATAATACTGAGTTCCCAAGGCAAACGTCGCTTGCTGATCAAGTACTGCGTAATCGCTTTGTTCTGCTATCTCATCGGTATATATTTTTGCCGGTGGCAGGGTATGCTTATTTACCATCAACAATGGAGCTTCACTGTTTACAGCGAAATCAGTCACGGCTGTGCGGTTTTTTGTTGTTAGCGTTTTTACATCAGGGCCATCGGCATTAATAGAGAAATAAAGTAGTGAGCCACCTTCAGCCTCAATCGGGTATGCGAGCGCTTCTTGCCCGTTAGTTAAGCGGGTGAGGGTGTTATTTTTTATATGATAATTATAAATATCAGTCTTATTATTTAGGCCAGCAACAAAATAGATAGACTCCCCGTTTTGACTAAAGCTCGGTTGGCTTAAGTATTGATACCCGTTAGGCATTGGGACTGACTCTCTAGTGTCACCGCCCACACCTTGTATATACAATTGCCAATTTTCGTTTAATGACGCTGATAAATAAGCTAATTTTGTTTCATCGGGGCTAAGCGTCGGGTAATCATACGTGGTTTTTAAGCTCTTGCTGAAAAGCGGCGTTATAGTTTGTGTATTAAGATCGACTTTTACTAATTCAGAATACCCAGCTCTTATTTGCTCACCGTAAAGTGTTTCACCATCACGGGTAACACTAAAACGGCGAATACCGGCCAGCTCTGTAAGTTGCTCTATGTTGCCAGTGTCGGTGTTGTAGCTAAAAATGTCAGACACTTTGTTATAAGTTCCCGATCCTTCACTACTGTAGGCATTAAAATAAAGTGTGTTGTTATTTACCCATTGCGGGTTAGCAATACCTGCGCGATTAATTTGATTTAGTACTTGTTTTTGTTCGCGCTTAAACACGATTGGCGGGGTATCAGGAACATCTTGCTTATCGTTCTCTAGGAGCTCCTTTTGCACCTTAGTAAACTTATCTCGTGCTTTGGTGTTGTCTTCTGTACTGTAAATTATTAGTTTTGTTTTACTCTTTTCATCACGTTCAACTATCGCAATTTTGCTACCATCATTTGAAAGAGCTGGATTGCTAGCGTATAAATCAAGTTCTAACCAAAGCTTGCTATTAAGTGGTGATTCGGTTTGCTCTTGTTGCATCGCTTTATAGGTATACTCTGCAATAAATCGACGATATAACCTTGCAGCGCTTTGCCCAAATACACCAGAAAATGCGTCGTCAAAATCTCGTGATTTCACTGCTCGCATACGAACCCATATATTATCGAGTAGCTGCTCTGAGTAATTTTGCTCTAGCCAATATAAAAAACGACTTCCCATTAAATATGCCATAGAGCCCGCCATAAAGCCCTCATCGCTATTTAGTTGCCCATAGGTGGGAAGCGCTCCCTGCTGAGCAAACTCTCTAAGTATTGCCTCAGCATAGTTATCAAATAAGCGCCCTCGACCTGTCATTTTTGATTCGATTAAAGTGGCGTACCCTTCGGCTACCCAGCGCGGTGTATCACCATAGGTTAAATCGTATATATCCCATACACCGCGAATCTTTTGCTGCCAGTCGTTACGGGTTGGCTGCGCTAAATGGACTAAATGAATGTATTCGTGCAGCACCAACAATTGCTGCCAACCCGATGAATTTGATATCACGGTATCCGACTGCGGTGGCGTAGTAAAAAGCGCCATAACAGGATTATTAGAGGTTGGTAAGGCAAAGCCATTCGCTGCATTTAGAGGGTCAAACACCACCACATCGACGATTTTATCAAGCGCACGGTTTTGTTGCTCAAGCACTTTAGTGCGAACAATTTCCAGCAAAGCTAGGTGCAGCCAATAATAAGGCTGATGCAATGAGTGACTTTTTCACAATAATCCCTTAAATAGTACATTTGATAATGTTTAGAGTATTATCAAATGGAAAAAACGGGCAGTAAAAAAGTGTAATAAAGCATGTGCAAATGTGTATTTACACCCGCTTTATTATTTAATCTGAGTTTTGAACAAAGGAAGTTACATCCAACTGCGAGGGTCTGACTCAGCCTGCATAAGTGTAAAATCTATAATGAAGTCAGCATCTTGCTGTTTTAAATATGGGACGTACGCACCGCCTGCAGCAAGTTGTATATACAGGCTTTTTAAGCCAGAACGACGCATAAAAAAGGTGCTCACACTGCGAGCGCTTTGTGCTTTGTACAGCTCAAATACCCGGTAATGCACACCAATCATACCTTTGCGTACCACCAAATAAAAACGCCCATCTTGTTGATGAAGGTAATACCCATAACGTTTATAAGATAAAAACACTAACGCGGCTAGTACCAAGAATAATGCTAATGCAATTAATATATTAAGTTGCATAAAGCTAATAAAAAAACCAGAAGCAACGCTCGGTAGCAAAGCATAAAACACCGTGTTTTTATATAACAACGCCCTTTCTACCGCATTGAATGCCAGCTTTTTACTGTCAAACCACGGATAAATCCACTGACACACATTATCAACTTGCTCCTGCGTGAGCACAGGCAGCACTAAGGTTTGTTTATTCTTTTTCGCCATGCTTGCAGCACCGCCGCTACTGGCTTGCAAACACTCCACAGTAAAGCGTTTTAATAGCCTAGCAACTAGGTTTTGCTTAATAACGATTGACTGTACTTTGTCTAAACTAATTGATAGTTGATGACGCTCTAACAGCCCTGCAATACGTTTGAATTTATTATTTTTAAAGTAAAGCTGATAGTTATAAAAACGAATGAGCGACATAGTTACCGATAAAAGTACCGCTATAAATACCAAAATAATGATCAGAGTAATTATTGCAAACACAGCTGCATTAGCCATCAAACCGAGCTCTTGTTGATAATAACTCTCTATTTTTGTTATAAATTGCTGCTCTAAAAAGTCGATGGCCACATTCATAAAAGGGGCAATTGCCGCAAGTGCCAAAATAGCCATATTCGACATTAAACCAAACTTAGCTATTTCTTTATTTGCGATGAGTAAGCTATTTTCGCTCTGCTCTTCAATATGAGATTGCGCTGTATCAGCGAGCTCTACTGATGGTTGCTGCTGCGCTTTATAGTCAAACACTCGTTTACGCATTTGTTGCGCGTAATCTTTAGTTACCCCTGGCAAAACAGCTTCTTGAGCAACACTGCCTGCCGCATCAAAAATACAATTAACTAACCCTATGGGGGTGAAGTAAAATGGCTCCGCTATATTGACGTTTTGCACTCGAGAAAATTTTAAGGTAAGTCGCTCTTTTTTAAATACGCCTTTATTAAGTAAAATTTCATGATCGTCAGTAATACAAAAACGAAAACTACGGTAATACAAAAAACAATAGGCAAGCAATGAAGTCAAAGCAACCGCGAGCCCAACTTGCCCCCAAAATAGTTTATTTTCTACTTGGGTAACAAATACCACCAACACGGGCAGTAAATTAAATAAGCCGTCTTTTATGAAGCGCACACTAAAATGCATTACAAAATAAGCCAGCGCCCAAGGCGACACTTTTTGCCAATTAAGTGAAGGTGACGTTATTTGCGCAGCATCAACACTCACTGGCAGCTACCTCGCTTGCGGTTTCATCGTGGCGATAGCTTTGTACAAACTGACGAATATTTTTGCATTTTTCGTGGGTCAGGCCGCTAATTTGTAAATCGGCACTCATACCGCCGGCGCTATAAAGTCTTAAACTGGCTAAACCAAGCTTTCGCTCTATGGGCCCACGGTGTATTTCAATATGCTGCACACGCGCTAACGGTAAAATTGTCACCTGCTGCCAAATAATGCCTTTTTTAAAAGCAATATCGTGGGTACGCAACGCGCTGCCCTGTAATTTTATGCTGAACACGCTATATAACATACACAGTAAAATTAATAGCGGAACAGCAACCAATAAGTAACCTTGCGCCATAGCAGCAAAGTCTGTATTAAAATAGCAAACAGCCGCTAGTACTAAGCAAAAAGGAATGAAAAATAACAACCAATTCAATTGTGCATGCAACAATGCTTTGTCCGCAAGCGGCTCAAACACTATGCTTTTATGTTGCGGTAGGTCGGTTATTTGTTGATTAGTAAACACACTTTGCTCCATTACGCGTATGGTAGGCTTAGCCAAGCCACTTAATTGTTGTTACTAGGGTATGACTTTGTTTTGGCTCAAGCGTAACCGCATCTTCAAGTACATTCGCAGCCTCTAGGCATAACATACTTTTATAATCATCATCGGCAAAATTTGATAGTCGCTTTGATTTTTCAATCCATGGATTCCATAACACGCACGAGCGCGAGTTTTCTCTGCTAACGCTGATCATCCCTTGAGGAGTTTCAATGGTTTGCACAGCCGCGGCTTGGGTATAAACCATATCGGTTTCACGGGTAAAACCAACCACATCACTTTGCTGATAAGGCCCTTGGCCAAATTCTATGTATTGCGCCCCTTGCAGCCCTATTACGCGAGTATTATTAATATCATCAGTTGGAAAGTAAGTATGCAGCGCCTGTGTATAACTAAATGGGGTGTTACCTAAATTACAGGTGGTTAAACGCACCTCTAACTGCTCAGATAAAATAAACTCAACCCTTAAAGAAGATTGATGAGGCCAAAAGGTAGAATCTATCTGCTTCATTGGTAATTTAAGACTAACAGTAATCTCGTTCTCGGTTTCATGCACTTCATCGGCTTGCCATACGTGCGTGCGCGCAAAACCATGTGCTGGAAAGTCTTTATTTTCATGTTGACCAAACCAAGGCCAGCAAATAGGAATACCGCCACGAATGCCCTTCCCTTCGCTAAAGGTTTCATCCCCAGACACCCACAATAGTGGCAATTTTCCTTTGGGTGTAAACTCAGTTATTTGCCCACCTTGTAAAAATATCTTCGCCTTACATTGGCGACTATTAATACTAATAAATTCCAAACCGCTATGTGTACGCTCAATACATACTGAGGGTGATAATTGCATTTTATTTCCTTTAACACTGAGACTAATTTTTTAGTACTTAACCTGAGTTCAGGTTACTGTACACAAACAATAATGCATGCTTAAAGCATAAGCTACATAGAATAGTTATTTAAATTGAGTTAGTTACTATATTTTTATGCCACATCAACGGCTCAATTACGACTAAAGTTTTAAACCTGTGGCTTGCGTATCGCTTTTAACTTACGTAAGGTGCGCAGCCTTAGCAAACAGAGTGTTATTAACTTTTAATAAAATAAAGATAATAAATGCCATTTTAATTACTGCTCAAATTAATAAAAACCAATAAAAACTAATAACAGCGGGCTAAAACAACATATATCATTTGAATTCAATTTATTTGATGTGTAACATTTCGTGATTACGGCAACTGATTCGCCTTTCATGAGACAAACAAATGCAAAAATATGACGAGTTACTAGTTTCTTTACGCAAGGTGATCCGTGCGATTGACTTACATTCAAAACAACTTAATAAAACAGCGGGTTTAACTGGACCACAACTGCTTATTATGCAAGAAGTGTCTCAAACTGATGGTATTACCGCCAGTCGTATTGCGCAAAACGTCAATTTAAGTCCGGCAACGGTCACAAATATTCTTGACCGAATAGAAAGCAAGAATTTGGTAACACGCGTTCGTAGTCAAATGGACAAACGCCGGGTCAGCTTATACCTTACTGAACAAGGTAAAGAGTTACTCGAAAAAGCGCCTCAGCCCTTGCAAGAACACTTTATCGAAAAATTTTCAGCGCTTGCTGAATGGGAACAGAGTCTACTACTTTCATCAATGCAACGTATTGCCGCAATGATGGATGCAGATAAGCTAGATGCCTCTCCTCTTTTAGAAGTAGGCGCACTGTTTCAAACTTCTACTAAAGAATAAAACGCAGTATAAAAACAATAAACTAAATTAGTCTGCCATTTTCTCCTTTTTCCACACTAAGAGGCGCATCGTTGCGCCTTTATTTTTTTAATCACAATCAAAACGGCTATTATGACTAAACTCTCAAAACTAACACTCGCATTAATTTTAAGTGGTGTTGCTAGCAATTCTTATGCATCAAACCTTCAACCTCTCCAAAGCCAATTAACGCAGTTAAAGCAACAAGTAGATAAACTTGAAAGCAAACTCGCTGAAAAAAAGTCTCAGCAAGTAGAGCAAGTTAGTAAACAGTTGCAAGCTACTTCTACAGACACTGCACAGCAAGAAAAGCAATCATCTGGAATAAAGGTAGGAGGTGCTATTCGCGCTAACTACGGTATAAACTCTTACGATGAAGACAATGAAGATCGCGGTGGTGACTTTGATTTTGATATTTTCCGGTTAAATGTCTCTGGCGAAATTAATGATATTTCAGTCAATGGTGAAATACGCTTTTACGATTATATGACTGTCGTAAAGTACGCTTACTTAGGGTACGAATTTATTGATGGCTGGGAAGCTCAGGCAGGCATAACAGCCGTGCCGTTTGGTAACGGTCCTTATAATTCTCACAGCTACTTTTTTAGCACTAACTACTATGTGGGCCTAGAAGATGATTTTGATTTAGGTGTGGTTGCTAAGCGCAAACTTAAAGACAACTGGACACTTGATTTAGGCTTTTTCAAAAATGATGAACTAGGTGGAGTTGATGGCTCAGCATCAGACAAAAATCATCGTTACTCTTATGATATTGTTGGTAGTCGTCCTGCAAACGAAGGCATCTATGCTGAACCAGCAAAGCAGCTTGGTGAATACAACACCTTTGCTGGTCGCGCTACTTATCAGCTTGAGCATAGTAAAAATATCACCACTGACATCGGGGTATCGTTACTCAGTGGCGGACTTCACGACGGTGAAGAGCGCGCTGGTAATTACAGTGCTTGGGCTGTTCACTTAAACAGCAACATTAATAACTGGAATATTCAATTGCAACACGGTGAATATGACTACGACTTAGACGATGGTAATAACCGCTTTGCGGTGGGTGCTTTTGACTATTATGACAGTGTATCGAGCCAAGCCATAATGACCAACTTTAATATTGCCTATGACTACGCACTAGAATGGGGCCCAGTTACCAACCTGCAGTTTTATAACGACTATGGGATCATCTACAACAAGTCAGATAATAGCGCCAATACTTGGATGAATGTAACCGGTATGAGCATTACTGCTGGCGGATTCTTTAGTTATGTTGATTTCGTACAAGCCCGCAATCAACCCTTTATTGGCGGTACCATTATTGGTGATGGCGATACCGAGCGCCGTTTTAATATTAATTTAGGCTATTATTTTTAATAGGTAGTGCAATCAGGAAATTCTTTTCCTTTGCTAACCCTAAATGGCTTAGTTGATAACATGCAACTAAGCCATTTTCTCTTCATTTTACCTTTTAATTAGCTTACCCTTTTACCGTTTAATTAATTAAAAAAGAGCTAAAGTGAGCATAAAAAACGTTTTTATTTATTATAAAAATTTCGGCTTTAAATTGCTGGGGCTACTGTGTGTATTACTCGGCATTATTGGTGTTGCCCTACCGGTTATGCCAACCACGCCGTTTTTAATTTTAGCCTTAGCCTGTTTTGCTCGCTCATCCGCAGCGCTTGAGTCTTGGCTATTAAACCACCCTCGCTTTGGCACAACATTACAACATTGGCGCGCCCATCAAGTGGTTCCTGTAAAGGCAAAGTATGCTGCGGGTATAGGTATGCTAATAGGCTTTATATTTTTATTATACACCAGCCCTCCAGCTTGGATTATTGCCCTAGTGGCGGTTGTTGAAGTGCTGGTTATGGCTTACTTAATTTCTAAGCCCTCAGCTCCTCCTAAAAAATAAAGTGTAAAGTTTGGTAAATAAATTTGTAACAGCTAATGCAAATCATTATCATCCGTATAAATTAAATAAGTTTGTACCTTTTATGCCCTTTGTTAATAAACGCACTTTATATAGTACAAGTCGTACTCTACATATCTATATTTCCACCGCTTTGTTTTTTTTACTTATTCTATTTTGTGTAAGCGGTATAGTGCTAAACCATGTTGACTGGTTAAAAAACGATAAAAACAATGGCCAAATTACGGTCCAAATCCCCCAAGATCTGCTTACTCAAGCAAATACACAATTAAATAGCCTGCCTGCTATTTACCCCCAAATTGAAGCTTACTTAGCCAAACACTATGGGCTTAATAAAGTAAAAAGCATTGAATGGGAAAAGCAAGATTCACTGGTTATGCTCGACTACCCATTACCAGCAGGCTATGCCTATGCAGAGTTTGATTTTATCAGTGGCGAATTGTTACTCGATTATCAAACCGGTGGCTTTTTAAGTGTTATCAGTGATTTGCACAAAGGTCGTCATTCAGGAGAAGTATGGAGCTGGGTTATTGATATATCAGCGGTGCTGATGATTCTATTTGCCATCACCGGCATGATTATTTTATTTCAAAACAGAAAAAAACGCTTAGCAGGAATATGGATAACCGTATTAGGAATCGCAACACCATTGGTTATTTATTTATGCTGGGTTCCACAAATTAAAGGAGTATTTTAATGTTCAAGTTTAAATCTTTAATTAACACCGTATTGCTGTTAATTGCCGTGTGTTTTCACACTTCGGTGGCAGCGCAATCGCCCCAATTAGAAATCGAATTAACTCTACCTGAGTTAGATGTGCAGCCCTATCATCGCCCTTATGTTGCAGTTTGGCTGGAAACACCAGAGCGAAAACATGTCACAACTTTAGCGCTTTGGGTACAAAAAGCGGAATGGTTTAAAGACCTACGCCAATGGTGGCGTAAAGCAGGTAAAAGTGATGCAAACTTCGATGGGGTTAGTAGCGCAACCAAACGCGCAGGCACTTATACCATTAATTGGGACGGAAACGATCTTAATGGCAAATCAGTTATCGCAGGAAAATACCTGTTAAATGTTGAAGTTGTTCGTGAAGAAGGCGGGCGTGATTACAGCCGTATTGAGCTTGATTTAACCCAATCAGGAAAAATAACCATTGATGGCAAAAACGAATTTTCAACCAGCTTTGTCACTGTATCCGCTAGGTAGTCCCTACTTATCATTCAAATTTAAAGGAAAAATAATGAACGTTAATTTATTAAAAACAGCACTCATTGGCGCACTGAGTTTATCAGCGCTGGTATCAACAGCTGCAAGTGCACATGGCCGCTGGTTACTACCTTCGCATACCTCGCTATCAGGGGATAAAGCCCATTATGTAATGATTGATGCGAGTATTTCTAACGAAATTTTTGCACCTGATAAAGCATTTCGTCCAAGCACAAAAGGCGCTGAATACGACGATACTCTGCTTATGGCACTTGCCCCAAATGGCGAGCAAGTTACCGATACCATTCGTGCCTATTACCTACAACGCAAAAGCTCTGCTGCAGTAAAACTTCAGCAACAAGGCACCTATCATATTGCGATGACGCAAAAACCTATGTACATGACATTCTACAAAAATACAGCAGGTGAGCGAAGCCGTGTATTCGCCAAAAAAGCAGATGCCAATCTACCTAAAGACGCCAGCGACATCACTACAATTAAAACCATCTCTACTGTTGATACCTTTGTTAGTCATAATGGTACCTCTAAACCAGCACAATTAGGTCAAGGCTTAGAGCTTAGCGGCCCAACGCATCCAAACGATTTATTTGTTGGCGAGCAAGCGCGCTTTCAGCTAATAAGCGATGGAAAGCCGGTTGGCGAAGGCATTGAAGTAAGCATTTTAAAAGGCGATACACGCTACCGTAACGAACGTGGCGAAATAAAAGTAACGACCGACAAAAACGGCATGTTTAGCACAACGTGGAAAGAGCCAGGCCTATACCTAATCGAAACCTCTCAAAAAGTGACAGTAAACGAAAAAGGTGTAGACGCCAGCCGCTATGTATTATTTACAACCCTTGAAGTAGCACCTGAATAACTTTTTAATTCCCTACAGGCCACATTAATCGTTTGGCCTGTAGCTTCTTTATAATTAAACCCCTTTAGCAAAGCTTTAAACCAAGTTAGCCATTTTCACTACCTAAATAAGCATAATCCTATATTTTTACCCTCCTTGTCTGTTCCTGTTTCAATCTATTATTCCGATCACTTTTTTTTATAAGAATAGTTGAATAACTTAGTCAATTTAGATCTTTGCGATGCACTAGCCGCTTATATATGATGCGCCCTTTTCAAAATCTTCAAGGCACGCTTAATGACTTTTCAGCATTTATCAGCTAATAAAAAATTAGCACTTAGCTTGGCTATTTCCACCGCACTTAGCGCCTCTTTTTCAGCTGCTAATGCGGCTGAGCAAACTAACCAAGTCGAAGAAAATATCGAAGTAATTTCAGTAACAGGCACGCGTCGCAGTTTGCGTAGTATTGCGCAAAGTACTGTGCCTGTAGATATTATTAGCAGTGACGATATGGCAAGTACGGGGCAACTTGAAATTAGCCAAGTGCTCGCTAACCAAGTCCCGAGCTTTAACTACCCAAGTGCCACACTCTCTGATGGCACAGATCATGCTCGCCCAGCGGTTTTAAGAGGCCTTGCACCCGATCACACCTTAGTCCTTATTAACGGTAAGCGTCGCCACTCTGGTGCGTTATTAAACTTAGGGGGCACGGTTGGTCGCGGCTCTACCGCGGTTGATTTAAACATGATCCCAACCTCTGCAATTAAGCGTGTTGAAGTACTGCGCGATGGGGCTGCAGCACAATATGGCTCTGACGCCATTGCGGGAGTAATCAATATTGTTTTAAAAGATGCCACCGAAGGCGGCAGTGTTAGTGTAACTTATGGCCAATACGACAGCCAAATGGCCGGTGTACCGCAACTAAATAGCACTTATGCGGATGATAACGGCAACCTTGCATTTAATTTAGGCGACGATCGTCACGTTAACGACGGTAATACCCGCACAATTAGCGCAAACTCAGGTTTTTCATTAACAGACAATGGTTTTGTAAATGTATCAATTGAATACCGTGATAACGACTCAACTCAACGCTCTGGTTTTGATCCACGCGAACAATACAACCGCCTAGATGATGGCAGCCTAGACCCACGCGAATTTACAATTGATCGCTACAATCACCGTTTTGGTAAAGCAGCGCTGGAAGACTACGCTTTGTTTTACAATATGGGATACGATTTAGAGAATGGCTTTAATGTTTATTCGTTTGGTAGCTATTCAGAGCGTGAAGGTAACTCGGGCGGATTTTACCGTCGTGCAAAAGACAGCCGCAATGTTTTAGAGCTATACCCTAATGGCTTTTTGCCACAAATTGCTACCGACGTAAAAGATTACTCGCTGGCACTTGGTTTACAAGGCGATAGTGGCGACTGGACTTGGGATGTAAGTACCAACTACGGCCGAAATGACTTTGGTTTAGGGGTTGTAAATAGCCTCAATACTTCGTTAGGTACTAACAGCCAAACTGAGTTTGATAACGGCGCCATGGTTTACGATCAATTTTTAGTTAATTTTGATGCCAATACCAGCATTGATTTTGGTCTACCCGATGATGTGTTTTTCACTATTGGTGCTGAATACCGCCGTGAAAGCTATAAAATAGAGCAAGGCGAGGAAGCCTCTTATATTACTGCGCTTGATAACAACGGCAACCCAATTGCTGCTGGCGGTGCGCAAGTGCTTCCTGGGTTTGGGCCGCAAAGCGCAACCAATGAAAGTCGTCATAATGTTGCTGTATTTGCTGAATTTGATACTTACTTAACTGATAAATGGAATGTTGTTTTAGCCAGTCGCTATGAAGATTACAGCGATTTTGGTAACACATTTACTTCAAAATTAGCCACGCGTTACAGTATTAACGACAACCTATCGTTACGTGGTGCGGCAAGTACTGGCTTTCGTGCGCCGTCACTTGCACAAAGCTCGTACCGTCAAATATCGACTATTCTCGAAAATAACCAGCCTTTTGAAGTTGGCCTATTTCCAAGCTCTGCTCCTGCAGCGCAAGCGTTAGGTGCAAAACAGCTCGATGCAGAAGACTCAGTTAACGTTACCGCTGGATTTGTTTACACTCAAGGTGGCTTTAGCTTAACAGTTGATGCGTACCGCATTGATATTGATGACCGGATTGTACTCTCTGAAAACTTAAGCGGTGACGCTGTGCAGCAAATTCTAGCGAATGCTGGCGAGCTAAATACCGAAAGTGTTCGTTACTTTACCAACGCCATCAATTCGCGCACGCAAGGTGTTGATATTGTGGCAACGTACACACTTGATTTAAATACATTGGGTGATGTGCGCTTAAATGCGGCGGCAAACATTAACGATACCGAAGTGACTCATGTAGATGCAAACCCAAGTGAGCTAAATTCTTTAGACGATGACTACGTGGTATTTGCCCGTCGTGAAGTAGGCCGTTTTGAGCAAGGCACACCCGATAACAAACTAAACCTCTCGGCTGTTTGGAGCTTTAACCAATGGCAAACAACCTTGCGTGCAACTCGCTATGGGGAAGTGGCAGATATTTCAACCACCAGCGAGGGTGATGAATATTTAGATGCTAAATGGATTGCTGATTTAGAAGTCGCTTATCGTCCTAACGAAGCGTGGAAGTTTGCAGTAGGTGCGAATAACCTATTTGATCAGTACCCTCAAGCAACGGTAGATAATATTGGCTACTCTAACTTTGGCCAAATATTTCCGTACACGCCTTACACACCCTACAGTTTAGATGGGCGCTTTTTATACGGTAACATTACTTACAATTTTTAAGTAAAACGCCCATTAACAATCGAGTAATTACAAAAGGATGCAGTGTGCATCCTTTTTATTAACATTTAGTATTTTTAACCATATTTTGGCATTTAACTTTTTAATTACTGCTTCCACCTCATATAAAACAACAACTTACATTTCGGCCTCAATTTTGCTCTATACTTTGTATATTAACTAAAATAATCAATATCAAAGGACTAAACATGAGCGCATCAACTCTATTGAACTTCACTAAGCCCGTTTCATTAATTAGTGGCATTTTATTACTCAGCGGTTGTGTATTTCACATATCGCCCAGTGTCGCATCAGTTAAACAAACCCAGCAGCTTTCACTACCAAGCAATAACCTTGAGTACCTAACGATATTAAGTGGTGCCGGTTCGCTCGATATTCAGGGCTCTAATACTGCAACCAATATTAGCGTTGATGCCATCATTTACACCGCCGACATTGACGATGAATACGAACTCACCCTTGAGAAAAGCGGTACACAAGCAAAACTTGTTGCACAAAATAAAAGTAATAATGGGATTAGCTTTTACAGCGGGCAATCACCAAGTATCAATTTAGTTGTTACCGTACCTAACACCCTAAATTTAGATATTAACGACGGCTCAGGCGATATTGTTATTAACGAGATGCAAAGCAATATTGATGTAAAAGATGGTTCTGGCAGCTTATCTATCAATGGTGCTAAAAACCTAAATATTGATGATGGCTCGGGCAGTATTTACGTAAAAAATGTAGTCGGCGACTTAGTATTAAATGACGGCTCAGGCAGCATTGATATTGATAATGTCAGTGGTAATGTCGCTATTGAAGATGGCTCTGGCGAAATGCACGTTGCTAACGTAACAGGCGTATTAAATGTTGAAGATGGCTCGGGCGGCATAACTATTAAACATATTAAAGGCGCAGTCACCGTAGACGATAACTCAGGAGATATGTTGATTGAACATATTGGCTCAAGCGTGACGATTGAAGATGGCTCTGGCGATATTCGCGTTAATTACGCTAAAGCGCTAACTATTACAGAAGCAGGCTCGGGTGATGTCAGTATTGATAATATATCTGGTTCAGTAAAGCTAGACTAAAAATCTAATCTTACTTTTAAATCATATAAAACGGTCAATTAATTGACCGTTTTTGGTTTTGTATAATCAATGGTGTGGTCACAACTGCCATCGTTTTCACAATCATTTATTCCATCGCCATCGCTATCCCAGCTTGAGTGCATAGTTTTTACAGGCACGGCTACACCTGCATGTTTAATGATGGTTAACTTATAATCACTTGTTTCACCACGTCTCGCTGCATTACGCATTAAATAAACTCGCACAATATAATCTCCATCTGTGCTGAGTTGATATTTAGCTTCATGCCCTTCTATTGAGCCAATAAATACGGCTTCATTACTGTCTAAGGGCAAAATATTAAAGTAGTTACTTAAATTTGAAGGAGTCAGAGTCACATTCAGGATATCACCTGCTTTTGCACTAACTAAATAGTCATTAAATTCATCACCAGTAATTTGCTGTGCAAGCTCAGCTTGCTGTGGTTCAAACTCAACCTTGTACTGTTGAGCTTGCACCGTTTGTGTAAATACCGCAGCAAACACAGTGGTCAGCATAATTTTTAAAAGCAGCTTAATACTCATTTTAGTTCCTATAAAAAACATATTATTAAATTTAATGGTACACAATAAAGTAATACCAATTCGCTTAATTAAGTGAGCTATTTTGAGGGAAGGCAATCGTGTCGATAGCAAGGTAAAACTTTGTTATTTAGTTGTTCTAAAAGAGAAGTTTTTAACGCAACTAACATCTGGTTTACCCCTTCAAAATGATTAAATAGTATTGCGGATTAGTATGCGTTAAGAATGTTTCTTTCACAATTAACTCAAACTTAATTTATAGTAGTATCAAAATATAAATAACTCCTAACCTCAAGAGAGCACCCCATGCTAGAAATTGCTTTAATTTATTTAGCCGCCGCCATTGTGGCTGTTCCTATTGCCAAACGACTTGGCTTAGGATCAGTACTGGGTTATTTAATTGCTGGCATTTTGATAGGCCCATATGCATTGGGAGTCGTAGGGGATCAAACCGATGTAATGCATTTTGCCGAATTTGGCGTAGTGATGATGCTATTTTTGGTCGGACTTGAACTACAACCCTCACGACTATGGAAGCTTCGGCACTCTATTTTAGGGCTTGGTGGCTTACAGGTGGTGCTAACTGCGGCGGTTATTTTTGCCTTTTGTTATTGGTTTTTTACCATGCATTGGCAAACCGCATTGGCCATTGGTTTAATGCTGGCACTTTCTTCTACCGCGATTGTATTGCAAAGCCTCGAAGAAAAAGGCTGGTTAAAGCAAGAAGCTGGGCAAAATGCATTTTCGGTTTTATTATTTCAAGATATTGCCATTATTCCTATTTTAGCGCTACTCCCCTTACTGGCCTTTGCTGCACCAAGTAGTTCAAAACAAATTAGCGATTCAATCATTGCTGACTGGCCTGTTTGGCAACAAGTAGGCGTTTCTGTAGCTGTTATTGCCGCTATTATTGCCGGCGGTAAATATGTTTCTGCGCCACTGTTTAGATACATCGCACAAACTCACATGCGTGAAATATTCACTATTTTTGCATTGTTTTTAGTCGTGGCTATTTCGCTTGTAATGCACAGTATTGGCCTATCACCTGCTTTAGGTACTTTTTTAGCCGGTGTAGTATTGGCCGAAAGTGAATTTAGACACGAATTAGAAGCCGACATAGAGCCCTTTAAAGGCCTATTGCTAGGACTATTTTTTATCACTGTAGGGGCTTCAATTAATTTTGAGCTATTATTTAATCAATTTAGTACCGTGGTTGCTTTAGTTGCCTTATTAATTGTCATTAAAGCCTGCATTTTGTTTGCCCTTGCTGTCACATTTAAAATTAGCTCAAAGCAAAAACTATTGTTTACATTGGCACTAGCACAAGGTGGTGAATTTGCTTTTGTACTTTTAAGCGTGACCACCACATTAAGTATTTTAACCCGAGAACAAACCAGTCTAGTGACCTTAGTGGTTGCGGTATCTATGTTGATAGCCCCTTTATTACTGATGCTGTATGAGCAAATACAAAAACGCAGTAGTAGCACTAAGCCTGAGTTTGATAAACCAGAACAAATAAATACCGCTAAACATGTAATTATTGCGGGCTATGGCCGCTTTGGGCAAATTATGGGGCGTTTATTACATGCACAAGGCTACGAAATTACCGTACTTGATCACAGCCCAAGCCAAATAGAACTGCTGCGCCGCTTTGGTAACACCGTATTTTACGGTGATGCTGCTCGCCAGGAACTGCTTGAAGCCGCAGGCGCGCATACAGCACAAATGCTGGTTGTTGCGATTGATAACCCAGATAAAACCATTGAAATTATTAAGCTGGCACATAAAAACTACCCACAATTAAAAATAGTGGCGCGCGCAATCGATCGTCGCCATGCGTATCAATTACTGAATCTAAAAGTGGATGCATTTAACCGCGAAACCGTCGACTCAGCCATTAACTTAGCCATAGAATCACTGCAGCTACTTGGCAATAGCAAAGAAGACGCTGAGCGTGCTGGTAAATTATTTAGGGATCATGACCGTGCATCTGTGTTACAACTTTCTGAGCTTTGGGGAGATGATGCCAGCTACGGCGTTGCAGTACGCCAACGTATGGAAGATTTAAAACAGGTATTACAGCAAGATAAGCAAGCACAGCAAAATTTAAATACCTGTGATGCCAACGATTATGAAAATGGCTTAACAGAAGACTCTGCTAAGCCTAAAAAACGACCTAATGATGATGCCCACCTTGAATAGCCTCACCTTGAGGATTATAAAAACCGGTGGCGCCGTGCTCTATAAAGCCTAGGTTAATCATTTTTGCTAAAAATGGGTCGCTTTCGTTATCGCCAATGTCGGCATAGTCGGTGGTTTGAAAGTTATCCCATTTTGCAAACTGAGCCTTAATCGCTGGTGTGTCATTTTGCACCGCGTCTAAGCTAAGTGACATGCTTGCTTTATTCGCTAGGTTACTAATACTAAATGTTTTTACCAGTTTTGAATGGGTAAAAAATGCCAAGTTATACTGAGAGTTATTTTCTTCTAAGCTGTAATTTTTTATTTCGTTGCAGCCTTCGCCTTCGGTGCTCACTAATGTCATTTTTTCAATGAGATGATTATCTACCAGCTGTACTTTTGCACTCCAGTTTTGCACTCCTTGCACCTCTGAGGGCTGATATTCAATACCGCGCTGCTGCGCATTAAAATAACGAATAGGCCGTATTTGATTGTTGCTCGTATGCTGCCAAAGCTCTGTTATAACTTGGCTTTGGTGCGCCACTTGTTGCTCATTTCGCCAAAGGGTGAGAGTTTGGCTGTTTGCCTTATTATTTTTAAGCGTTTGTGGAGCCTTATTAATAATAGTGTAAGTGGCTTTTAATACCTGTGGATTTATATCGCACTGCTCAGCAAAGCTGCTTGCGCTAAATAATGCGCTCATTATTAAAAATACTTTTTTCATTGGGCTATCTCTTTAGTTAATCGCTTTTAGCTTAATTGCCTTTAACATAACCAAAAATAATGGCAGTTTAATGACATAAAAAACCCGCACAGTGTGCGGGTTGTTTTATATCGCAAGGTTTATTGCGCTACTTTTTCATCCGCGGCTTTTACAAAGTCAGCGGCAAAGTCCATAACATGGAATAAAAAGCTTTGCTCATTAGTACCTGTTACTAAATGCGCCCCAGGGCCCATTGCATACACACCTACATCTTCGCCTGCGTGAGTTTCTGATGATAGTGGCACAAGTGCCTCTTGGTGAAAACCTGGCGTTGTAGTATCAACATTACTTAAATCAACACGCCCTGTAACGGGTGCTGCTAAGTAAGATGCATCAGCATCGGTTTCTGCACCTAGGTCTCTGTAGCCCAAACCATTAGTGTAACCAACTGTAGTATAAGGCATATCGTCGGCAGCAAGGCTGGGCTCTGTTTGCCCTACACCAACCACTTTACCTAAAATTGGGTTACCGCGTTTAGGGTAGCCCGCAATGGTAAATACGTGACTGTGATCGGCTGTCACTACAATTAGCGTCTCTTCTGGGTTGGTGTTTTCCATCGCTACTTTTACTGCTTTAGCCAGCTCTACAGTATCGTTCAGTGCGTTGTATGCATTACCCGCATGATGCGCGTGGTCAATACGTCCCGACTCAACCGTTAAGAAAAAGCCTTTATCGTTGTTATCAAGCACATCAATCGCTTTTTCGGTCATTTGTGATAATGAAGGCTCGCCTGCAATATCATTGCCACGGTCGGCTTCGTATTGCATGTGAGATTCATTAAATAAACCAAATACACGCTCAGTTGTGGTTGCATCAATCGCAGCAAAACCCGCTTGATCCATCACATAAGCCCCATTTGGATATTGCGTTTTCCACTCGGCGGTTAAGTCGCGATTATCTGTACGATCGCCCTCTACAGCACTAACTGCGTCAGCAGAGTTAAACGCGGCATCTTTTGGTAAAAAGTGACGACGCCCGCCACCCATAACCACTTCAATTCCGTCTACATCAATACCACTAAAACGTGCTTCTAGGTTCTTTTCAAAGTTAACCAGCTGTGAGGCAATATCTTCACAATTAGCTGACTCAGAAGCAGGCATATCTGAAATATCTTCCCAGTTACGGTCTGCCGATTTAGCGTAGGTTGCCGCAGGTGTTGCATGGGTAATACGTGCAGTAGAAACAATACCCGTAGACTTACCGGCAATCTCAGCCAGCTCTAATGATGTAACAAGCTCATGTCCTTTGCCTGATGCACAACTACCACGTTCAACCGCTTCGTCTATACCAATTACACCCACATCGGTTTTTACACCTGAGGCCATTGCCGTCATTGTACCGGCAGAATCTGGCGTTTGTGCATCCACGTTATAGGTTTTTACAAACCCAGAGTAAGGCATGGTTTCAAAGCTTAATTGGTGATCTTCACCCATTTCACCCTGTAATTGCCCCGCTAAAATACGGGCAGCTGTCACAGTAGAAATACCCATTCCATCGCCAACAAACAAGATCACATTTTTAGCTTTACCCGATTCAGTTACCACTTTACTTGCAGCATCTTGCGCGCCGGCGAGCTTAGTTTGTGCATCACTAAACCATACGTTATTGCTAAGAGACGCCAGCTGCTCACTCGTTAATGAGGTGGCTGGGTCGTTACAGACTAAGTTAGTGTGCGTTACTTCGTTGCTCTCTAATTGCCCGTTTGTATTGGTATCAACACCGCTTTGTGTTTCTACGCCGCCATTGATACATTGTGCTGAGCCTACAGCAATTGGGAGATCGACCGCTAAAATATTATTGCTGTTTTTGTCGTCATCACTCGAACACCCCGTTAATGCGACCATTACTGCTAAAGAAAGTACTGTTAATTTATTCATGTGAGCCGCCATTATTGCTGAGTTAGTTCAAGAGCTTGATTAATTAAATGAAATACAACGTTTTGCTCAATAACACCTTGAGCTAGGTGAGCACCCGGTCCGGTTGCATGCAGTGAAATATCTTCACCTGCGTGTGTTTCAGAGCTCAGTGGTACCGTGGTTTCTTGGTGAAAACCTGGCGTTGTTGTATCAACACCATTTAGCTCAACACGTCCTGCAACCGCAGCTGTTTCATAGCTTGCGTCCGCATCCGTTTCATCGATTAAGTTTCTAAAACCGAGGCCATTTGCATAACCTACTGTGGTGTATGGCATGTTATCAGCAGCTAGCGTTGGTGTAGTTTGCCCTACAGCAACCACCTTACCTAAAATTGGGTTACCACGTTTAGGGTAACCTGCAATAGTAAATACATGGCTATGGTCGGCAGTAACTAAAATAAGGGTTTCTTCTGGATTGGTGTTATCAACGGCAGCTTGTACTGCTTTTGCAAATTCAATGGTGTCATTAAGTGCATTATATGCGTTACCCGCATGGTGAGCATGGTCAATGCGCCCCGACTCAACCGTTAAGAAAAACCCTTTTTCGTTTTTACCCAGTATATCAATGGCTTTGGTGGTCATCTCGGTAAGTGAAGGCTCGCCTGCTATATCGTTGGCACGGTCAGCTTCGTATTGCATGTGCGATTCGTTAAATAAACCAAATACTTTAGTGGCGTCATCGGCAATGCTATTAAAACCGGCTTCATCCATCACATAAGTGCCATTTGGATACTGTGTTTGCCACTCAGTAACAAGATTACGCTCATCGGTACGATCGCCTTCTACGGCGCTCATAGCGTCAGTAGAATTAGCCGCGGCCTCTTTTGGTAAAAAGTGACGACGGCCGCCACCCATAACAAAATCTAAGCCATCAACATCGGTTCCGACAAAGCGTGCTTCTAGGTTTTTTTCAAAATTAACCAGCTGTGAGGCAATATCTTCACAGCCAGCATTAACAGCCGCTTCGGGCATGTCTGAGATATCTTCCCAGTTGCGATCAGCCGATTTAGCATAGGTTGCCGCAGGCGTTGCATGGGTAATGCGGGCAGTAGAGATAATTCCTGTTGCTAGGCCTTTAATTTCAGCAAGCTCAGTGGCTGTAAGTAACTCATTACCAGCCACCGTTGAGCACTCACCGCGCTCAATATCTTCATCAACACCAATAACACCCACATCGGTTTTTACACCTGAGATCATGGCCGTCATGGTGCCTGCAGAGTCTGGCGTTTGTGCATCCACATTATAGGTTTTAACTTGCGCAGAGTAAGGGAACTGCTCAAAGCTTAAATAGCCTTCTTCGCCAAGCTGATTATTGCGTTGACCTTGTAAAATACGCGCTGCGGTTAAGGTAGAAATACCCATGCCATCGCCTACAAATAAAATAACATTTTTAGCTTTAGTGTTTTTAATTGCCTGCGCTTGCGTTGTTTTTGTTGTTAGTTTTGCTTGGGCAGCGCTGTACCAGCTGCTGTCTTTTTGACTTTGCGGTAAAACATTGGCATGACTAACGGCACTAAACGCACAGGTTAGTGCGATTGCCGCAGCAACTTTTTTAATTTTCATCCGTAATTCCCATTATGTAGTGGTTATTTTTAAAAGTGTGAACACAAAAAACATCAACCGCTGTACTCTAAAAAAGAGATATGACTAATAAAGGTAATTTTGATGAAGAAAAAATGACGGTGGCAATAAAACGCAGAAAAAGTGAAAGGGGATGGGATTTAAAAAAGCTTAAATCCCATTAAAAAGTTAATGGGTAATATTTATAGCCTTTGCATACGTTGCAGGAGCAAATCGGATTGTCATAAACAGCATTGCAATTAGCGTTATCACCAACATAAACCAAGATGCTTGATAGCTTGCAGTAACATCAAGTAAAACACCTGCTATATAAGGCACGATAGCGGTAATAATAAAGCCAACACCTTGGACAAACGCAGTGAGTACACCTGCCAATTTTGGATTAGACAAGTGATCGAGCGCCACGGTGAGTGTTAGCGAAAAACAAGCACCTAAACCACACCCTATCATCCCCACCCAAACGTTCATCATAGAATCGGGCATCAATATTAATCCTATAAAACCTATTAGCTGAATCGCAACAGCAAAAAATAACCAAGGTCGCCTGTCTAAGCGGTTTGCTGAAAGTACCGGTGCACCCAATGCACCAATTACCTGAAAAACAGTCATAACGCCAATAAGCTCCCCACTATTTTGTGCACTCCATCCTAAATCCTGAGCGTAACTAGGTAACCAAGCAATCATGCATGCATAGCCGCCATTAGCGAGTCCAAAATAGGCAGCAAGTAACCATGCTCGCTGGTTAAAAAATAAATTAAGCTTAATACTGTTATGCTTTGCGTCCATCGGCTCCTGCGGCCTTAACCACCAAAGCAACAGAGCAATAACAGGAATGATAAGCCACACTCCAAGCCCTGCTTGCCAGCTGCCATAATGCACTGCCACTCGCGGCGTTAATATTGCAGCTATACCACCGCCTGCCATAAGTGAGGCAGAATATACCCCCATAGCTAAAGGAACTCGCTGTGGATACCAACGTTTAACCACTCCTGGAGCCATCGCTTGCACTATTGCAATGCCTGTACCGCCCAATAGCGCACTGATTATTAACGCCCAACCACTGCCAAGCCACAAGCGCCAAAAACCAGCTAATGCAATTGCAAACAATCCACCAGCAATCCACGCATTTTCACTTAAATAACGCCCAAGCCAAGGAAGCAATAATGGAAACACGCCCATACAAAACATAGGGAGTACGGTTAACAAAGACGCCCCTTGTAAACCAAGCCCAGTGCTTAAACGAATTTCTTCAAGTAATGGGCCGGTAGAGGTAAGCGTGGGTCGTAAGGTCATTGCGAGCACAGCAATGATTAACATTGGCCAAAAAAGCGAAAGCGCCGATACATAAGAAGAAGTAGAAGTGCTGTGATTACTCATCAATAAAAACCATCCTTAATAACCAAAAAAAGCCGGCGCTTAGCGCCGACTGTTTATATACAAATATTATAAAGCGTTTAGAAAGGCTTGTAAGGTAAGAACTTACCATCAAGCGTAATTACAGCACGTGAGCCACCTTCAGGATCTTCAACTTTTTTCATATCTACTTTAAAGTTAATTGCACTAATAATACCGTCGCCAAACTGCTCATGAACTAATGCCTTAAACGTTGTACCGTATACTTGCATCATTTCATAAAAACGGTAAATAGTCGGATCGGTTGGCATATTGTTTTCTACACTACCACGTAGTGGAATAGCTTTAAGTAATTCAACCGCACTTGCATCAAGGCCCAGCGTTTGTGCCACTTTTTCAGCGGCTTCTGCAGGCAATGGGTGTTGGCCTAATAAAGCCGCCGTCACGTAAACGTCGCTTAAACCTGTGCCCTCTGCAATTTGTTCAAACGACAGATTTTTTTCTGCTTTTGCAGCAATAATTATATCGGTTAATGCTAGGCGCGCCGTGTTGCTCACTTGAGATTGGATCATAATAGTACCTCTTACAATGGTTGGTTATACAGCTACAGGAAGCTGAATTGGATATGCACGAACATCGGTATGTTCGGCAAGGGAAACAAACGTATTCGTTGCGCCATTTAAAGCTTCAATGCCGCCAGATTCGATATCATAAACCCAGCCATGTAATGCCAAGCGACCTTCGCCAAGCGCAAGACGCACCGATGGGTGAGTTTTAATGTTTTCTAGTTGAGCAATCACATTTTCGCGTACCATAGCTTCAATGCGATCACGTTCATTTGCGTGATTGCGCGCTTCATTAACAATGCGAGCTGAGTCGGCGTAACGCAGCCAACTGCCAACAGCAGGCATGTGATCCATGCACTTACAGGTTGCTATTGCCGTCATTGCTCCGCAATCAGAATGGCCGCAAATAACCACATCGGTTACTTGCAGTGCAGTAACTGCATATTCAACTGATGCAGAAACCCCGCCAGGCTCAGGCCCGTAAGATGGGACGATGTTTCCGGCATTGCGAATAACAAATAATCCACCAGGTTCACGTTGTGTTACGAGCTCAGGCACTAAACGACTATCAGAACATGAAATAAACAAAGTCCGTGGATTTTGCTTAGTAGCCAAATTTTTAAATAAATCGGCACGCTCTGGGTATGCATCACTTTGAAACTTTAAAAAACCTTCAATGATATCTTTCATAACGGGTGTCTCTATATTGTCGATGAGATGAATATTACGCCCGCTTTTTAATAAGGTAAAAGACTGGTATATTATGATCCCGATAAGAAATACTTATAGTTAGCTATGATACTTCGCCATATCAATTACTTTTTGGCCGTTGCCAAGCACAAGAACTTTACCAAAGCAGCAGCATCCTTATATGTGTCTCAACCTGCGTTGTCGCAACAAATTAAACAACTTGAAGAAACCCTCGGTGCACCTTTATTTGACCGCTCAGGGCGCAGCGTAAAGTTAACCGATGCGGGTGAGGTATATGCTCGTTATGCACACAGAGCCTTGCAGGATTTAGAAGAAGGTAAACGGGCGATTCATGATGTACAAAACCTCAGCCGAGGTTCATTGCGAGTGGCTATTACGCCGACGTTTACTACTTATTTTATTGGGCCATTAGTCAACGCATTTCATCAGCACTACCCTAACATCACCTTAAGCATGGAAGAAATGTCGCAAGAACGCATGGAAAATCGTTTGTTAGATGATGAGTTTGATGTAGGTATAGCCTTTGAAGGCAAGCATAGTGCAGACATACACGCCCAAACTTTATTACAAGAGACACTCGCTTTAGTAGTAAATAAACACCATGCTTTAGCTAGCAAACACCGTATTGACCTGAGCACTTTAAATGAACAATCACTGGTGCTGCTCAGTAATGAGTTTGCAACTCGCGAACAAATTGAACGTCATTGTCGCCAACACAAGGTGCAGCCTAATGTACTTATGGAAGCCAATTCACTCAGTGCCGTTATTGAAATAGTGCGCCATACACAACTAGCTACTTTGCTTCCCTCTAACATAGCGAGTAAACACGAAGAGTTAGTTGCCATTACTCTTGCACCTTCATTATTAAAACGTACCGCGGTGTTATTACAGCGACAAGATGCTTACCAAAGTGCCGCAACAGCCGCTTTTATAGAGCTTGCTCACAGCACCGCTGAGGCAATAAGCTCAAACATATAACGATAAAACTAAAAGCCGCTCAGTTTATGAATGTCGTGCTTGAGCATAAGCCAGCTATTGCCTACAATAGCGCATAATTAATTCAACGCAGATCACCAATATGACTGATACAAACAAACCAGAATTACCAAATCAACTGTCTATCAACCCACGTAGCAAATTTTATGTAGAAGAAGTATTTGAGCATGAAATCGGTATTACACTTAACGGTAAAGAGCGTTTTGACGTTGAAGAATACTGCATCAGCGAAGGTTGGATAAAGGTGGCGGCACCTAAAGCGCTAGACCGTCGCGGCCAGCCATTACTTATGAAAGTAAAAGGCACTGTAGAAGCGTTTTACAAGTAATAGCTTACTTGTAAAAAGAAAAGCGACACCTTACTGGGTAGTCGCTTTTTTTGTGCCTTTTAAAAACAGCTTTAACATGTTGAACTTTTTTCATACTCAACCTGATGAAGTTTCATTATGAATTTTCAAAAAATATGTTTGAATAGCTTTAATTATTTAGACGTATAGAAGTCCATTATGAGTAAGTTAACAATATTAGATGGCGGCATGGGTCGTGAACTCAAGCGCATGGGCGCGCCATTTTCACAGCCACTTTGGAGTGCACAAGCTTTAATAGAAGCACCACAATGCGTAACTCAAGCGCATCAAGCTTTTATAAATGCGGGGGCAGAAATTATTACAGTAAATAGCTATGCGTGTGTCCCCTTTCATTTAGGTGAAACGCTTTACCAAGCACAAGGTGCAGCACTTGCACAGCAAGCTGCTGTAATTGCAAAAAAAGCAGCTCAAAACACTAATCAAAACGTGCTAGTTGCGGGTTCATTGCCACCCGCATTTGGCTCGTACCGTGCTGATTTTTTCCAAAGTGAACGCGCATTTACTATTTTAGATACCCTATATAAAGCACAAGACGAATATGTCGATGTTTGGATTGGTGAAACCATATCAAACATTGAAGAAGCGCGGGTTATGGCAAGGGTGCTTAAGAATTCAAACAAACCATGTTATTACGCATTTACCTTAAATGATGAAGTAAGCGAACAAGCGACATTGCGCTCTGGTGAACTAGTATCCGACGCTATCCTAGCACTACTCGAATATAATATAGCGGGCATATTCTTTAACTGCTCTATCCCTGAGGTTATTGAACAAGCGCTACGCGACACTAATCGCGTACTAAAACAGCAGAATAAAAATGTTGATTTAGGGGTCTTTGCAAATGGTTTTACACCAATCGCCAGCGATTATAAAGCCAATGAAGGCTCGCAAGGTTACCGCGACTTATCACCCGCTGAGTATGTAGCGTTTGCAAAGCAATGGCATAGCCTAGGCGCGACAATTATTGGCGGCTGCTGTGGTATTGGCCCCGAATTCATAGCAGCGCTGGTAAAGTGGAAAAGCGATATTGAAGCGCTTTAATATCATTTATTTAATTACAAAAGTATCGAGAATCCCTTTCGAGCTTATTGACTGGTTCCCAATACCCAATCGAGCCCTTGTATTGCTGTGGTTGGGAATGCGGTGGCATGCTGCGCTTCCTCAATAACAACACTTTTTATTTTTATATTATCACTATTAAGCGCATTAATTTTTTGCACAAGTTGCGCTGCGCCTTCAACCATATTGTGTCCTTCACCAAAGGCTGGCGTTTCCTTTGCGCCAACAGATACATAAACCTTTATTGCTATTTTGGGCTTATTCACTTTTAACGCTAGCAGTGCATTGTTATCAAACCAAACTGAGGGGGTGCCAATAATATAATTGCTAAATAAATCAGGTGCTATAAATAAAATAGTGGCGCCAAATAAGCCGCCTAGCGAGTTACCTATATACGTTCTTTGCGTATTGCTTGCTCGGTAATTTTTTTCGATAAAAGTAAATACTGTACTTTGCAAAAACGTAACGTGCCCTTTGGCATTACCCGTTTGCTTCTTCCAATTTTGAGCCTGAGTCGGTGTGTAATCTCTAACTCGACTACTAGCTCCTCTTGAGCCTTTTTCATAGCCAATCGCCACAATAATAGCCTGTTGCATTTTGTCGCTATTCATTGGAAACCGTGTGGCACCGGCAACAATAGGAAATGCATACGGCGCATCGGTTAAATAAATAACAGGATACGTTTTATTAGGCTCCTTTGCATATGACTTAGGTAATTGAATAAAAATAGAATAAACACGCTTAGTTGAGGGCTCTGTAAGCTCTACAACAGTACTTCTGGGGATTTCGTAAGGGGTATTTGCGCTTAATTTAAAACAGATGAAAACACAAAGTAACAGCAAAAGCTTTAAAGCAGTATTCACTAAATTAGTTTACCTAAAAAACGATATTTATAATTACAATGCCACATAGTCGCTATGTTTAACACTGGCAGTGTTAAACAAGTTGGTCTGATTTATCACCTGAACAGGGGCAATTTTCGTTATTTTTTTTAAAACACTGTTGGTAGTTAAACCAATGGGCTAATGCGATAAAAGCGGAGCCAATTAAAGTGAGTGCTTTTTCGGCCTCTTCGTAACCTAGCAATACTGCAATTATCAAAAAAGCTAAACCAACAACTCCACACGCCATATAACGTGTACGTTTGTGCTTTTTACAGCCTAAGCTCAAAGCTAATAAGCTTGTTGGTAATACTGCAGCAAGAACCCATAAGTGAAACTGTTCACCATTTATTTGTAGTACAGCAAAGCTTGGCAACAGCGCTAAAATAACCGGTGTTGCAAAACAATGCACCGTGCACATTAACGAAAGCCCAATGGCAAACTTGTCTGCTGTCGTTTGAGTCAGCTTCATTATTTATCCTTCTTTTTAATTGTGTTAGCGGTACTTTGCTGGCACCCAAAACAAACACCTGAGATTTCTAATTGCGAAGTTGCTGGCGTAAACCCTTTCATTTTCAGTT
The DNA here is from genome assembly GCF_030407915.1 of Pseudoalteromonas sp. APC 3250. Lineage (NCBI taxonomy): Bacteria > Pseudomonadati > Pseudomonadota > Gammaproteobacteria > Alteromonadales > Pseudoalteromonadaceae > Pseudoalteromonas > Pseudoalteromonas sp. APC 3250. Next base: position 14,768 of record NZ_JASDCM010000012.1, on the reverse strand, counting down.
CCCTAAACAAAGATTTAACCGAATTGTTAAGGTCATTCACCTCACTTGCTTTATTACAAGAGCTACAAATTAAAAACATCGATAGTTGATGCTCTCTATCATCATTAAAGTGACTGCACGGTATAAACTTATTTTCTAACTTTAATCTATGTACCAGACCTACCGACTCTAAAAAACCTAATATCCGATAAACGGACATTGCCAAAATCGGTGTATTTATTTGCTTATTAAATTGATCTGTTAACTCATAAGCAGACAAAGGTTTATTTGCTTTCAATAGAATTTCAAATACCTGCTGACGTTTTGGCGTTAATTTTTTTTCAAAGGCTTCACATCTTTTTATCGCAAAACCCATCATCTCTTTAAATTGCTGCTTATTCATATTACCCACTCTAATGTAGTGGGCTGATGTTTTAACTTTGCCATCCTTGTTGCTCAATGCCTCCGCTGTGGTTTTACCTAAAAATTTATTAACTAGAGCTAAATAAATGTAACAACTAACTTTTGCTTTACAGCAAACAGATCCCCCACGAACAACACCTAAACAATGACAGAAACACTTAAAGCACTGAATTTAAATAAATTTAATTTAAATTATGTAGATGAAGCAGCCAAATTATATATCCTGAGTGATTTTTAGTTAATTAACTATTGATACAATATAACATTTCAAGCACAATTGATACAATATAACATTCGCAAAGGAATTCAAATGACACGAAAATCTCAATTAGCTTTGTTTATAGCAGCCCTACTACCAACAAATACGCTTGCAAATACCATCGAAGGTGTTGTTCTAAACAACCAAGGTAAAGTTGTGACCAACGCAACTGTAGAAGTTGAAGGCTCAGATATAACAGCAGTAACAGATGCAAGCGGTAAGTTCGTAATAACTGATTTAAAAAGTGGTTTAAAAGAACTTCATATTACCGCCCCTGGTTATGCCCATCTGCATCGAGATATCACATTTAGTGATGATAAAAGCCAATCAATTACCTTTAACTTAGAACGTTCACCCATTGAAGTAATTGATATTGAAGCGACGCCTATTCACATGTCGGCAATGGAATCCTCGTCTCCCGTTAGCGTGTTATCTGGCGAACAATTAAGACGGCAGCAAGCTGCAACCCTTGGCGATAGCCTTGAAAAACTCCCGGGGGTTAATACTAACTTTCATGCAAAAGTAGCCAGTACACCTATTATTCGTGGCTTAAGCGGGCCGCGTGTTCTAATTACTCAAAATGGTCTTGATGTCAGTGATGTTTCTCGCGTTGGCCCTGATCACTCAGTCGCATCAGAGGCATCAACCGCAAAACAAATCGAAGTATTACGAGGCCCTGCCACATTATTTTATGGCAGCGGCGCCATTGGTGGTGTGGTTAATGTAGTTGATAATCGGGTGCCTACCGACAGCACTACTCGCGGTGAGTGGAATGTAGAGCACAACTCTGTTGATAATCAAAAAGTAGCCTCGTTTAACGCCACTACAGGAACTGATTCTTTTGCATTTTATGCCGACGCCTTTTGGCGTGAAGCCGATGACTATCAAATACCCGTGGCCGCTGAATTAGCCCATGATGACCATAACCATGAAGAACATAGTGGCGATTACACCGTTGCAAATAGTAATGAAGAGTCTGACGGCTTTACCTTAGGTACTAGCTATCTATTTGACCAAGGTTTTGTAGGTATAGCTGTTGAGCAACTTAATCGTCAATACGGTATTCCAGGCCACACCCATGGTGGCGAAGAAGAACACAGCGCTGAAGAAAGCGTATATGCCGACTTAGAGCAAACTAAAGTGCAGTTGCTAGGTGAATATAACCTTGATAACAAATGGCTTAATAGAGTAAACCTGCGCGCAGGTTTTACAGATTACGAACATGCTGAAATTGAACATGGCGCAGTGGGTACCACGTTTGAAAATGAAACCAATGAGTTACGCGTAGACTTAATGCATAACCCGTTTGCGCAGTGGAATGGTGGTTTGAGCTTTCATTACAAACACAGTGATGTTGAAGCGCAAGGCTCAGAGGCATTCACACCACCGTCACAAACACAAAGCTTTGCTATAGCACTGATGGAAGAAAAACACTTTGGTGACTTTTTAGTGCAATTAGGTGGCCGAGTTGAACGGGTAACCATCGATGCTGATAACGTGTTACTACCTAACATTGATGCACACGCACACAATGACACCGATGTTCATGACGATCATGCTCATGAAGAACATGCCGGCAATACTCGCGTATTTGACGTAGAACAAGAATTCACTCCTGTCAGTTTATCAACAGGTGTCGTGTGGGATTTTGCACCTAGCTACAACTTAGGCTTGTCGGTATCTCGTTCTGAGCGTGCTCCTTCGGTGTCGGAGCTATTATCATTCGGCCCTCACATTGGAACTGGTACTTATGAAGTAGGCGCACTATTTGATATTCATGAAGACGGACATTTTGGTTTATCTGAGCAAGCGCTTGACCTAGAAACAGCAAACAATATTGATTTAACGTTTCGTAAAACCCAAGGTGATATCGGTTTCATTCTTAATGCTTTCTACAACCAAGTAGACAATTATTATTACCAAATCGACACAGGCCTATACGCCGAAAGCGGCCACGACCATGGTGATGAGCATGATCACTCATCTGAACTCCCAGTTTATTTATTTAAAACAGATGACGTAATTTTGCATGGCTTTGAAGCCCAATTTGCATGGCAGTTAACCGATGAGTTTAAAGTTGATTTATTCTCAGATTACGTTCGCGCCCGCCTTAAAGATGGTGGCGATTTACCACGCACACCACCGCTACGTTTTGGTACTGAGTTTAGCTATCAAACAGAAAAGCTGAGTGCGCACCTTCACGTAACTCGTTATCAAGATCAAGACCGTACCGCGCCAGAAGAAACAACCACAAACGGCTACACCATACTTGATGCCAGCGTTTCATATGACTTATCAGTGCTAAATCAAGATGTGTCTGTGTATCTACGTGGCACTAACTTAACAGACACAGAAGCGCGCGTGCATAGCTCATTTTTAAAGAATATAGCACCACGTCCAGGTCGTAGCTTTGCACTAGGTATTCGCGGTTACTTTTAAGCGCTAAAAAATTATAAATAAAGGAAATTAACATGACTAAACTATTCAAATTAAAACTCATTGCACTGGCAATAAGCAGCACATTAATCACCGCTTGTGGTGATGCAGAAACAAACATTGTTGAAAAAGACCCAATAGAAGTACCTGATGACGGCCACGATCATGGCGATGGTGGCGACCACGGTGATGAATACACTATTGATTCATTAGGTAGGCTTGCGATACTTGCTGGCGATAGCAACGAAGCGAACTTTTTCGACTTAGACGACAATGAGCTTCTTGATACATTCACTCTTACTAATGATTCAAACACGCTATCGTCGTCGCCTGACTTTCGTTATGCCGTGATTGCTAGCCGCGCTCAAGATTACCTCGGCTTTATAGACGGTGGCTTATGGCGTGAAGATCACGGCGCACACCTTCATGATTACGAACAAAGCCCTGAGTTTAGCAGTTATGAGCTAACTAGCGGCAGTCGCCCTACTCACTTGGTAAAGCACGATGGTAAATTAGCGGTATTTTACGATGGTGATGCAGCATCAGGCACAACTGCGTCTGTTGAAGTATTAACAGATAACGACATAACAAACTCAACAGCGACCTTACCTGGTATTAGTTACGACATTAATATGCATGGTGTAGCAGAACCTCGTGGAGAGCATTTATTAGCGACCATTCGCCGCGATGATGCCGAAAGTACATCAAACGCTAAAGTTCTGCCGGATCAAGTGGGGGTTTATCACTTTCATGATGGCGAATACGAACTTGAACAAACGTTAGAGTTAACATGCCCTGATTTGCACGGCGCAGCACAAAACCATGATTACGTAGCGTTCGGCTGTAGTGACGGTGTGCTATTAGCCCACCAGCATGATGACGAATACCACGCTGAAAAAGTAATAAATATTGATGCCGTCGGCGACTTACGCATTGGTAGTATATACGGCCATGAGGGCAGCGAAACCTTTATTGGTGTTGCATCTGGTCACGGCGGCGGCCCTGCTGTGATTGTGAGTATAAATCCTGCGAAAGCTGAAATGGAAGAATTTGAATGGCAACTAGCCGATGGCGCAAGCGCTGTTTCTTACTCTTTCTCAGCGAATGGCGAGCACTTTTTAGTTTTAGACAGCCTAGGCTTTTTAAATGTGCTTGAGGCGCATGCGCACGACGATCACATACACTGGGAGCTAGCAGGTCAAGTTGATATTACACAAGAAGACGTAACAACTATGCCTGAAGGCATGAAGTTTAGTATGACAGTAGCGCAAAATGGTCAGTTTGCTTACGTAGCCGACCCAATAGCCCAACACGTTGTGCAAGTACACTTAGAAGACTTAGAGATTGAAGGTGAACTAGAACTTACATTCCCACCAGCCGCGATCACTTGGTTAGGTATTGCAGAAAAAGAACACGAACATTAATTTCATATCTGTATTTACTTAAAGGTTGGCGCTTTTTGCCAACCTTTTTTATTCACATTTTGTAACAGACCTTTTATCGTAAGTGCATCGCTATTTTTCACCTTATTGTTATGATGGGATAGCTATTAATATAGGACGTAATTCCATGAAAAAACTAACAACATTGGCTCTTGCCTTGGCTGCAGCAATCGCGCCGGGTGTATCGGCCTATGAGACTAAAGACACTCGTTTACTCCGCTTTCCAGATATCCATAACCAAACCGTTACCTTTGTCTACAGTGGCGATATTTATATTGCGAATACGCAAACAGGCGAAAGCAAACGCTTAACCGACCATATTGGCTTTGAAACATTTCCTAAGTTTTCCCCTGACGGTAAGCGCATTGCATTTTCAGCCGAGTATAACGGTAGCCGACAAATTTATGTGATCAACAGTGACGGTTCAAACCTAAAGCAACTTACTTATTATAATGACGTTGGCCCAATGCCACCGCGTGGAGGTTTTGATTACCGCGTTTTAGATTGGACCGCCGATGGTAAAAATGTGGTATTTAGAGCTAACCGCACACCATGGGGGAAACGTATGGGCCGCCCTTACATGGTTCCTGCAGATGGCGGACTTGAACAGCCATTAGCGATTCCAGAAACTGGTGGCGGCATGCTATCTCCAGATGGCAGCAAGTATGTTTATACGCCAATTGACCGAGAGTTTCGTACGTGGAAACGTACTCGTGGTGGTCGTGCGCAAGATGTATGGATTTATGATTTAGAAAAAAACACCTCAGAACAACTAACTACAAACCGTGCAACCGACCAGCAACCAACTTGGGTCGGTGACAATATTTACTTTGTGTCTGACCGTGATTACACGCTAAACCTTTACCAGTACCGTAAAGGCAGCGAACCAAAAAAACTTACCAACTATAAAAACTTTGACGTACTTTGGCCTTCAGCTGGCCCAAATGCGATTGTTTATGAAAACGGCGGTTATTTATATCGCTTTGACGCAAAAACACAAAAAAGCGCTAAGCTAAGCATTAACATTGCTGGCGTGCGCCAATACGCAATGCCGTATAGCAAAAATGTTAGCGATTTTATTGATTCTATGTCGCTCTCTCACGATGGTAAACGTGCTGTATTTACTGCCCGTGGTGAGTTGTTTAGTGTACCAATTAAACAAGGGCCTACACGCAACTTATCTTACACAGAAAAAAGCCGCGAAATAGATGCAAGCTGGTCACCAAATGGGCGCTACATAGCCTACATGAGCGATGAAAGCGGCGAGTACGAAATTTACTTAAAAGATCGCAGTAAAAATAATGCTATTAAGCAACTCACTAGCAATGGCACTATTTGGCGCTTTACGCCCATTTGGTCACCAGATAGCTCTAAATTGTTGTTTTCAGATAAAAACAACACACTTTGGTGGTTAGATGCAAAATCGGGCAAGCAACACAAAATTGATACCGGTATTTACGACGAAGATGGCATTACTCAATATACTTGGTCGCCTAACAGCCAAGACATTGTATTTGTTAAAAATAACGAAAACCGTTATGCCTCGCTATGGCACTACAACCTTAAAAAGAAAAAGGTAACGCGCTTAACAGACGAAATGAGTAATGAGCAAAACCCTACTTTTTCGCCTGATGGTCAATACCTTTACTTTAGCTCAGAGCGCGACTTTAATCTGGCATTTAGTAGCTACGAGTTTGATTACATGTTTAATCGAGCAACCCGTATTTATGCAGCTGCAGTAAACGATAGCGTTAAACCGCTTATTGCCTTACAAAGTGACGAAGCCACGATTGTCCAAGATAAAGAAGATGAAAAAGAAGACAACAAGAAAGTTAAAAATGCACTGCAAAGCAATGACTTTATGCAACGTGTTACCGCACTTAATGCCCCAGCAGGCGATTACCGTAGCTTAACCGCAGTAAAAGACGGCGTACTGACTCTTGCTAATGGCGCATTACAACTTATAGGCACCGATCACAACAGTGAGCTAGAAACAGTCGCCAAAGGCGTTAGTAATTACACCATTTCAAGCAATAGCGAACACCTACTTGTACATACAGATGGCGGTTACAGCTTAATTGAACCTAAGCCAAAACAAGATTTAGACGCAAATAAGCTCGATTTAAGCAAAATGACGCTTAAAATTAATCCGCAAGCAGAGTGGCAACAAATGTATGTAGAAGGTTGGCGCACACTGCGCGATTGGTTCTACGACGAAAACCATCACGGACAAGATTGGGATGCTATTTTAGCTAAATACCAACCTATGGCTGATGCCATTAGCCATCGTAGCGACCTTGATTATGTTCTTAGCGAAATTGCCGGTGAAATTAACTCTGGCCATATTTATGTGCAGTCGGGTGATATGCCTAAAGCAGAGCGTAAAAACCATGGTTTATTAGGCGCTAAGCTTGCAAGCGACCCATCTGGTTATGTAAAAATAGAACAAATCTTTAAAGGTGAAAACTGGCATGACGATTTCCGTTCACCGCTTGGCACCACAGGTGTAAAAGCACATAACGGCGATTACATTATTGCGGTAAATGGCCGCTCAGTTAAAGACGTTGCTAACTTTTACGAACTCCTTGAAAACACCCAAGGCGAGCAAGTAGAGCTAGTGCTAAACAACAAGCCGCGTAGCAAAGGCGCATGGCAAATAACTGTAAAACCGATAGCAAGTGAGCAAGGCCTACGTTATTTAGACTGGGTTAATTCGCGTGCAGCCTACGTTGATAAGCTATCAAGTGGGCGTATTGGCTATGTGCACCTGCCAAATACAGCCTATGAGGGTAACCGCGCCATGTTTAAAAACTACATGCCGCAAACAACCAAAGACGCCATGATTATTGATGACCGTTACAATGGCGGCGGTTTTATTCCTGAGCATATGATCACCTGGCTTGCGCGTAAACCGCTTAACTATTGGAAACGCCGTGGTGTAGAGCCAACTAAAACACCGCAGTTTGCACACAATGGTCCTAAAGCCATGCTAATAAATGGCTATTCAAGTTCTGGTGGTGACGCAATTCCTTACTACTTCCGCCAAGCTGGTCTAGGTAAGCTAATTGGTACCCGTACATGGGGTGGTTTAATTGGTATTTCTGGTAACCCAAGCCTTGTAGACGGCGGACAAGTAATTGCTGCTACATTCCGTATTTTAGATACACAAGGTAACTGGATCATAGAAAACGAAGGTGTTGCACCTGATATTAAAGTGGTTGACCGCCCAGAGCTTATTTATAAAGGCCAAGATCCATCAATAGAGCGTGCAGTACAAGAGTTATTAAAGGAGCTTAAAGAAAACCCTAAGCAACCTTTAGTGGTGCCACCAGCACCTACTGATTTTTAATTTGCTGCATAGCAATATTAGCTAATAAAAAAACCCTGCAAATTTGCAGGGTTTTTAATAATTCGAGTTTAATGACTTATATGTATTAAGGCTTATCTTTTTCTCCAGCCGCTCCATACGTCATCTTCTTGGTTGGATTTTTTCTTCTTTTTCTTACCTGAGCCTTCAGGCTTGGCCATTGGCTTTTCGTTTTTTAGCGCCTCAGCCGCATCAAGGTTGGCTTGATTTACTGCAAAGCCTGCTACCTCTTCGCGCTCTAAGCGAAGTTTGTTTTTCTTTTCGATAATTTTAAAGTGATGAAAGTCTTCATAATCAATCAGTGATAACGCTAAGCCTACTTCACCAGCACGGCCGCTTCGGCCAATACGGTGCATGTAATCAGCTGGGCTGCGTGGTAAGTTAAAGTTTATAACCACAGGTAGTTTGGCAATATCTAAACCACGGGCTGCAATATCGGTGGCAATCAGTACTTCAATTTCGCCCGCTTTAAATTTTTCGATTACCCGAGTACGTTCACTTTGGCCTTTATCACCATGGAATACTTGCGCGTTAACGCCACGTTTTTCAAGCTTGCTGGCTAAGTGCTCACAATCTTTTTTAGCATTTACAAAAATAAGTGCTTGGCGCCATTGATGCGCTTTAATTAAGTGCGCTAAAACCGTGGTTTTTTCGCCTTTATTAACCGTAAATACGCGCTGTACTAAGGTGCTTTCGTCTTTGCTTTGAACTTGTATTTCAACAGGGTTAGTTAACAGCTCTTGCGTTAATTGAGTGACTTGCTCTGGAAAGGTTGCTGAAAACAACATGGTTTGCTTTTTAGCCGGCATTAATGCCAATAGCTCAGCAAGCTCTTCGGTAAAGCCAAGGCTTAACATGCGATCAGCTTCATCAAGCACTAAGGTTGAAACTTTATCAAGCTTAATCGCATTGCTTGAGATTAAATCGAGTAAACGCCCTGGGGTTGCTACGATAATATCGGCACCACCACGTAGTGCCTGCATTTGGGTATTAACCGACACACCACCAAATACCGCCACCGTTTTAATGGCGCCATTAAAGTTAGCAGAATACGATTTAACATTATCAGCTACTTGCGTTGCAAGCTCACGGGTAGGTACCAAAATAAGCGCCGATACATAGTTACCCTTGGTATCTCGCTTGAGTGCACCTTGTGATATTTTTTGCAATATCGGTAATGCAAAGGTCGCTGTTTTACCAGAGCCGGTATTTGCACCAGCAATAAGATCACTGCCCGCTAATACATTGGGTATTGCCTTAGCTTGAATTGGCGTAGGCTGGGTATATTCCAGCTCGGTTAAACGAGCTAGTAGCTCTGGGATAAGGCCAAGTTCGGTAAACGTGCTAGGGCTTGCGGCTGAGGTCATATTTATTACGGGCTTATTGCTAAAAAAGTAGCCTGTAATTTTAGCGTATTTAGCACGTATTAAGTAGGGGTTAGTGATTTAAATAATATTTAGCTACAACTAATAAAAAGACGCTTGCGCGTCGTTTTTATTTAACAGTAACTAAAAACCCTAGTTACGCTTATCTAGCTCTACCTGTAACCTAGCTTTTGTTTCTTTTAAGTAATTTATATAAGGGTATGAGTCATCTGCAATGGCTAAAGCAGATTCCATATGAGCCAGCGCTTGACTAATATTACCTTGCATCTCATAGCCATAAGATAAAGCAGAGATCGCACTAACTGATTTTGGGTGGTTTTTTAAATTGTACTTAAACACCTCAATAGCACGGGTAAACTGCTTGCTGCCCGTTAAGTTATAACCAAGTAATCTAACAGCACGGTCTGGTGGAGATATCTGCTCGCCCCATTGTTGAGATAATGTTTTGTAATAACCATCAATAGAAGCTACATCGTCAGTTAAAGCACTTATAGGCATTTGTTTAGGTAAAAATAAGTTGTAGTAGGCATTAAATACGCCAGCAGCAGCGGTTAAGTTATGCGAGATACCATCAAACGCATCACTAGAGAAGCGTAACCCTGGCACTTTATGTGATTGCAGTGATTGCTGTAATTCATCATACCTTTCACGCATTATGCCGGCTTCTTCGCCAATATTAATGTAAACGTAATTGTTAAGTTCTTTCGTTTTAGTTATAAACGATTTTGTGCTTTTTACCGATGCGCCATAATTCCACCAAACCGCAGGGCTATATGCAATATGCGCTTGAAATAGTTCGGGCTTTGCCTGCAAAGCATATAGCGCAAATACACCGCCCGCAGAGGCGCCAGATATAACCTTATAGTCATGCGTGCGATAGTTCTTATTTACTAAAGGAATGAGCTCTTGTTCAAAGAACGCTAAAAACGTTGTAGCACCGCCCCCTTCACCGACAGGCCCTTGTGGCTCTTTATTCACTGTAGGATACATATCTCTAAGTCGATTAGTGTTTTTAATAGCGACAATAATAACCTCAGGCGCACGATTATCATTTTGTAAGCGCTCAATAACAGCACTAGCAAGCGATATATTACCCGCCCCATCTAAGCGATATATAACAGGATATACCTTATTTGGCTCAGCTTGATAACTCTTTGGTAACTGTACAACAACTGTGCGTTCTTCATTTAAAACAGTAGATTTAATAGTGTGCGTGTGCACAGAGTAATCTGTACTTTGCTGTTTAATGCCAGCTTGTGCAAAGGCATTTTGTGAACTAAAAGCAAAAAAGCTAACAAAACAAATAACGGTTAATAAACGCATAACTAATCCCTTAGAGAATAATGAGTTATTTAAGCTAACAGAGTTTTAAGCATAAAAAAAGCGCCTTAAGCGCTTTTTTAACATTAATCAAAACCTATAACCTGTTGATTTTACTCAACTGTAACCGATTTTGCTAAGTTACGTGGTTGGTCAACGTCAGTGCCTTTAATGACCGCTACATAGTACGATAGTAACTGTAGTGGAATTGTATATACAACAGGGGCAATTACGTCATCTACGTGGTTTACGTTGATCACACGCATGGTGTCGTCTGACTCAAAGTGTGAATCTTTATCAGCGAATACATAGATGATGCCACCACGTGCACGTACTTCTTCTACGTTTGATTTAAGCTTTTCAAGCAATTCATTGTTTGGTGCTACAACAATAATTGGCATGTCGGCATCAATGAGTGCTAATGGGCCGTGTTTAAGCTCACCTGCTGCGTATGCTTCAGCGTGAATGTATGAAATCTCTTTAAGCTTAAGTGCGCCTTCCATCGCGATTGGGTATTGTGAACCGCGACCTAAAAACAGTGAGTGGTGCTTATCAGCAAACTCTTCTGCAAGGTCTGCAATACCATCAGCCAACAATAGCGTTTCCTCTAATTTAGCTGGTAGCAGTTTAATAGCGTTAACAATCGTGCTTTGATCTAAGCCTTTTTCTTGCGCAATAGACGCAGTAAGCATTAACAAACCAACAAGCTGCGTAGTAAATGCTTTAGTAGAGGCTACACCAATTTCAGCACCAGCTTTGGTCATAAAGGCAAGGTCTGATTCTCGTACAAGCGATGAGCCTGGTACGTTACAAATAGTCATTGACCCCATATAGCCTTGCTCTTTAGCTAAACGCAGTGCAGCTAAAGTATCAGCCGTTTCACCTGACTGTGAAATCGTTACTAGCAGACTATTTTCGTGTACAAACGATTGACGGTAACGGAACTCAGAAGCAATTTCTACGTTACAGCTAACACCTGCAAATTGCTCAAGCCAGTAACGAGCAACCATACCTGAGTGGTATGACGTACCACAGGCAATAATTTGTACGTGTTTTACGTCTTTAAATATTTGCTGTGCACTGTCGCCAAAGGCATCAATCGCTACGCGGTCATCGTTTAAACGTCCTTCAAGGGTGTTACGTACTGCAAGTGGCTGCTCATAAATTTCTTTTAGCATGTAGTGACGGTAATCACCTTTGCCTGATGCATCTTGTGTGATGTTTGATTCAACAACCTCACGTTCAACCGCGTTGCCATCGGCATCAAAAATTTCTACTGTGTCGCGAGTAATGCGCGCTACATCACCTTCTTCTAAGAAGATAAAGCTGCGAGTCACCGGTAATAATGCAAGTTGATCAGAGGCAATAAAGTTTTCACCAAGGCCTAAACCAATAACTAATGGGCTACCTGAGCGCGCTACAATAATTTCGTTATCATTCGCTTTATCAAACACAACGGTACCAAATGCGCCTTCAAACTGTTTAACAGCTGCTTGAACTGACGCTAATAAAGTCGTGTGCTGCTGACGTAACTGATGAATTAAATGCACCATGACTTCAGTGTCGGTGTCTGATAAAAACTCGTAACCGTCGCCTTTAAGTGCTGCACGCAAGCTTGCGTGGTTTTCAATGATACCATTATGTACAAGCGCCAATTGATTGCTTGAAACATGTGGGTGAGCATTGGCTTCAGTTACACCGCCATGAGTTGCCCAACGAGTGTGTGCAATACCTGTGTGACCGCTAACACCAGCTTGTTCAAGTGCTGACTCTAAGTTTACAACCTTACCTACTGCTTTAACTGTATTAAGAGTATTGCCTTCAAGTAAAGCTACACCTGCTGAGTCATAACCACGGTACTCAAGACGCTTAAGGCCTTCAACTAAGATTTTATTTACTGGACGTTCTGCAACAGCCCCAACGATTCCACACATAGTGTCTCCATTAATTTTTTAATTCTAGCAACTCACGATGTAGTTGCTATTCCATAATCTCTGCGCAAATTAGTTTTACACCACACGCCTCTATGGCTTCACGCTTATCACTTGCTAAGCCACTGTCGGTTATTAATGTGGTTACTGTTTGCCACGGTAATTCTAAATTTGGTATTTTTCGGCCAATCTTTTCTGACTCAACCAGCACAATAACTTCGCGCGCCGCTTTAGCCATCACTTGGCTTAATCCAACAAGCTCATTAAACGTGGTTGTTCCTCGCGCTACATCAATGCCATCGGCACCTATAAATAGCTGATCAAAATCATATGAGCATAGAACATTTTCAGCTACTTGCCCTTGAAACGATTCTGAATGCGGATCCCACGTGCCACCTGTCATCAAAAGGGTTGGCTCGTTTTCAAGTGCTAATAAACGTGTTGCCACTTTAATTGCGTTAGTCATAACAACTAACCCCTGCTTGGTAGCCAACTCAGGGATCATCGCTGCAGTAGTGCGGCCGCTGTCAATAATAATGCGGTTATGATCTTTTATAAGCGCCGCTGCTGCCTTAGCAATCGCTACTTTGCGCTTAGAATCGATCTCATCGCTTACTATCTCTTTTGGTAGCGCAATAGCTCCACCATAACGGCGCAGCAACAAGCCACTTTTTTCAAGCGCGGTTAAGTCTTTTCTAATGGTTACTTCTGATGTTTGAAACTGTTCAGCAAGAGTCTCAACGGCCACTTCACCAAGCTCATTTACTTGGCTAAGGATCAGATGACGGCGTTGCTGGGTGTTTCGTTTGGTCATTAAGTAACTGCTATTAAGTTTCGTTTCGAAAGTTAGGGGATTTTAAACGAAACATAATAAATGGCAAGTGAATGCATAAAAATAAAGCAGTTTTATTCAAATTATCATCATGCTTAAAGTAGGTTAAGCTAGACACCATTATTTAAGTTAAACAAAATTGATATGCAGTCATTTAATAGTATTAGTAAAGAGAATCTAGCGCAGCGTAAAGCTGTGCACGAAATTTGCCGCTTATTTAATAAAAGCCCCAGTAAAGGTAATTTAAAGCGAATAAAAGAATTATGCTCACACTGTGGTGATGGAGTAATTATTGAAGCGGGCTTTCATTGTGACTATGGCTCGCAAATGCATATAGGTGATCGGACTTTTATAAACATTAACTGTACTGTTTTAGATGCCCCTATTAGTGAGGGTGCAATTACCATTGGCAGTGATTGTTTAATTGGCCCAAACGTTCAACTATTGGCCGTATCTCATGCAGTTAATCCCATAGAGCGGCTCAATAAAGAAAACTTTACTGCGCCGATTACTATCGGTAATAACGTGTGGATTGGCGCGGGAGTTATTGTGTTAGCTGGTGTTACCATTGGTGATAACACTGTTGTTGGTGCGGGTTCAGTGGTAACTAAGAGCATTGCATCAAATACCGTGGTTGCCGGCAATCCAGCACGTGAAATAAGAAAGTGCTAAGGCTCATCGTTAAACCTTAGCCTCACATTTACCCTTATACCTCGAACCCGTATTTTCACTTTATTCCAGATGCAAAAAAGCCCGGCTCTTTTGAGTCGGGCTTGCTTATATTTGGATTCGGTGCGCTACGCAGTAGAATGTCGTAGTGCCCACAGCGGTAGAGAGCCACATAGCAAATGCGACACTACCATTGTGCCGGGGCGACCTTGTGCAGGGCTCGCCTTCGCGCTGTTTTGTTTGATGTATAGGAATACGAATGCCGTGAAGTACAGGATGTACGAGAGCGGCCACTAATGAGTTCGGCATGGGCTCTTGGTTTTTTTATTAAATCCCAAACAGCAAAAAACCCGTTACATCGCTGTAACGGGTTTCTCTTATTTGGAGCCTGGTAATGTCCTACTTTCACATAGCAAATGCTACACTATCATCGGCGCTGTTTCGTTTCACTACTGAGTTCGGCATGGGGTCAGGTGGGTCCAAAACGCTATTGTCACCAAGCAAATTTGGTGTAAGGTCGATTTAATCGAGCTTACTAAAATTTGGAATTTCTGATAATAAAAGTCTTCAAGTATCTACTTTAGTCTATTAACTTCTTGCTTAAACTATCACATAAAACGCGTTTGGCGTTGTATGGTTAAGCCTCACGGGTAATTAGTACAAGTTAGCTTAATGGCTCACACCACTTCCACATCTTGCCTATCAACGTTGTAGTCTTCAACGGC
>NZ_JASDCM010000011.1:0-129768 GCF_030407915.1 Pseudoalteromonas sp. APC 3250 | reverse complement strand
TAGCTGATAGCTGATAGCTGATAGCTGATAGCTGATAGCTGATAGCTGATAGCTGATAGCTGATAGCTGATAGCTGATAGCTGATAGCTGATAGCTGATAGCTGATAGCTGATAGCTGATAGCTCTTTAGAAGGATTTGATATGAAACTCGAAGATATTCGTCGTGAATACCTGCAAGATGCACTCAGTGAAGACAACTTGCTTGATGATCCGTTTAAGCAGTTTGAAACCTGGCTTGAGCACGCTGTTGCTAGTAACTTGCCCGACCCTACAGCAATGGTGGTCGCTACGGTTGATGACACCGGTCAGCCTTCACAGCGTATTGTGCTGCTAAAGCATTTAGATGATAACGGTTTTGTGTTTTTTACTAATACCGGTTCACGAAAAGCACAAGAGCTTAAAGGCAATAATAAAATTTCCTTGCACTTTCCATGGCACCACATGGAGCGCCAAGTAATTGTGTATGGTGAGGCGCAGCCGCTTCCAACGTCAGCCGTGGCTAAGTACTTCTTATCACGTCCAAAAGAAAGTCAATTAGCCGCTTGGGCGTCGCAACAAAGCCGCCCGGTGTCGTCGCGCAAAGTGTTAATGGAAACCTTTGCCAATATGAAAAACAAGTTTGCCAAAGGTGAAATACCACTCCCTGATTTTTGGGGCGGATATTGTGTTGTGCCGCAAAAAATCGAGTTTTGGCAAGGCGGAGCTCACCGTCTACATGATCGCTTTATGTATCAGCGTCAGGCAGATAATAGCTGGCAAATAACGCGCTTAAATCCGTAGTGGGCTAGTTTTTTGAAGTTTATAGACTCGCATTGCCATCTTGATTTTAGTGAGTTTGATGCAAACCGCGAATCACTTATTAATGCCTGTGTAGCAAAGGGCGTTAGCCAATTTATTGTGCCAGGTATTAGCTTGGCGCAATCTCAAAACCTACTAGAGTTTAAAGCAACCTACCCACAAGTCAGCATAGCGGCAGGGCTGCATCCTTATTTTTTAGAGCAACACCAACAATCACATTTAGAGTCATTATTTAATTTTGCTAAGGCAAATAAAACACAGCTGGTGGCTATTGGTGAGTGCGGGCTCGATCGCAGTATTTCCAATCTTGAAAAACAAACCTTTTTGTTTGAGCAGCAAATAGCGCTTGCTAATGAGCTTGATTTACCGCTAATTGTTCATCACAGGCAAAGCCATGATTTAATTGCGCAGTCGTTTAAGCGTTGTAGGCCAAAAAACGGCGGTGTGATCCATGCTTTTTCAGGCTCAATTCAACAAGCGCACTATTATATAAAGCAGGGTTTTAAACTTGGAGTCGGTGGGGTTATAACTTACGAGCGTGCAGCTAAAACACGTGCGGTTATAGCAAAGCTTGAGCCGCAGCATTTAGTGCTTGAAACTGACTCACCTTCAATGCCGCTAAGTGGTTATCAAGGGGAGATAAATACCCCACTGCATATTCCTAACGTATTTGATGCGCTTTATGGTTTAAAACCAAATAGCGATAAATTTCAATTAGCTGAGCAGCTTTATGATTCATGCTCAGACGTTTTTTGTATATAACGATTTACTTGCCAGCGCTTTAATCCTCGGCCTAATTGCCAAGTAAAAATACAGGCAATCACTAACATAAGTAGCACTTGGCGACCTAAATCATGAAAATGATTATGGCTAGCCGATACCGCAGCACGGGTTAAATAGGTAATAGATACAAAGCCAATCGGGCGGTTGTCGTCTGAAATAACTTGCTCAACAAAAGGCGTTTTTAACTTACTAATACCCGGTGATGAGTCAGGTAATAAGCCATACACATGATGCGATTGCCAATTATCGCTGCTCGCAAGTACCACACCTTGTTTGTCATAAATAGTGGCCGAGAGTACAAATTCATCTTTACTGATATTGTTGCATAAGGTGGTCAGTTGCGATTTGTTTTTTTCTATCAGCGGATTTTTAGCATTCAGTGCCATAAACTGAGTGAGAGATTTAGCTGCGCTATTGGCATTATCGTAAAGCAGTTGATGACTTTGAAAGCTACTATTTATACCCACCCAGCTTAATAATACAAAGCAGCCAGCGGCCAATAGCAAACGGACTAAACGCTTTTTTTGCGAGGCTGTAAGTGGATTTTTAAGATGGTTATTTTTCATAGTCACCGTATATGCTGCTGACAGCATTTTGATTTGATGTTACAACTACACTATAACCTTAAATCCACCCTGATGGCGAATTTTGTATCTTATATCCTTATCATCAATGCGCTAAATGTCAGGAAATATAAACGGAGATCCCATGTCGAACGCGAACATGGCACAGCACAGCGCTGAGCAACCATTATCACAACTTACCCTAAATAAATGGTTCAGCTATCAAAAGGGCGTATTTGCACCTTTAAATACAATTCCAAGCAGAGAACGAGGGCTTTTTAGTATCGCATTTGCAGGCGATTTTAGTATGGCGCATATTAATAGCATGATTGAATTTTTTGCCACTCATCAGCAAAACGTGACAGCAATGTGCCAATACCAGCCAGATTTAGGGTTATCTCCGGCATTATGTTTTTATATAGAAAATACAGAGCAGGCAATAAACCCACTTGAACTTCAAACTTTTGCAAATACCTTGACGTGTCAGTTAGTGCAAGTAACCAATCCCCCTAATTTAAAAAAACCAGGATTATTGGTAATGGATATGGATTCAACAGCCATTACTATTGAGTGCATTGATGAAATTGCGCGTTTAGCCAATGTATATGACGAGGTTGCCAGTGTGACCGCGCAGGCAATGGCAGGTAAGCTTGATTTTAGTGAGAGTTTAAACCAACGCGTTGCCAAGCTAAAAGGGATTGAAAAAAGCTTAATTGATGATCTAAAAAGTGCACTGCCTTTAATGCCGGGTATTAAAGCATTGTGCCAAATTTTAAAGCACCACCAATGGTATTTAGCCATTGCATCAGGCGGGTTTGTGCCGTTTGCAGAGCGTGTACAAGAGTTAATTAATTTAGATGAAGTGCATGCCAATGTGCTGGAATTTAAAGACGATAAACTAACAGGTAAGGTGTTAGGAGGCATTGTTGATGCTGAGCAAAAAGCGGTTATTTTAGAATCGCTTCAACAAAAGCTTCAGCTTAAAAAGGAGCAAACTGTTGCCATTGGTGATGGCGCAAATGATTTAAAAATGATGGCTCAAGCAGGATTAGGCGTTGCTGTGCATGGCAAACCTAAAGTAGTTGAACAAGCCCAAGCGGCTATTTGCCAAGGCTCGTTATTACAATTGCTGTATATGTTGGCGGTTCCGCTAAATCCATCACAGGGTTAACGTAAACGGTTTAACCAAATTAGTTTTCGCCTAGACATTTGCTCAACCTGTTGTTGGTTGAGCGATAAATGTACAAGGGCTTCGTCACTTACATCAATAATATCGCCAACTCCCGATACTGACCACAAGGCATCCTCTAAGTCTTTAGCCTTGTGAATTGCGTATTGGCTAACGTATTTTAGCTCATTTGCTAAGTAGTCAGTATCGAGTCGACCAGTACGTGAAATATATAAACGCATTATAAAAACCAGCTCAGACTTCAGCCCTTTACTTACTTGCTGTTTAAACTCGCTGCAGTCGGTGCCTAAAATACACTGACTGGTAATTGCATCGGCTATATTTTCTTTTTTAGGATCGAAGTTAATCACCAAACTAAATTCTAATGGCGAGTCTTGGCGAGAGCGCTCTTTAATATTCGGGGTGATCACATCAGCAATGTGCGCTTTAGTAATAATATTTGATAAGTCTGTTTTAGTATTTAGCAGTGAAAAATTTTGTAAAATAACATGCAGAGGGCTTGGATATAAACCAAATCCCATAGCGCCAATTTCAAAGTGAGCCATTGATTTATGTAAGTATATTGGGAACTGGCAAAGTGTTTTGGTTACCATATTTCTAAGTGCTGTAGAAAGCCCAGGTACTTTAGGTGACTCTTCTGCTATTTTTAATTTTTGTTTATTGCTGTCAATTAAAAGAGTAAAAAAATCGACCCCAGTATGAGGCGACTTTTTCTCTACATGTGCTTTTAAATTAATCGTAGTTAACGATTTACTTACCGCCATCACTTCATATTGAATAAGACTTAATGAATAACTTTTGGTGATTTTTTGTAAATCAGGGAATGACAGCGACACGATATCGCCTTTTTTAAAGTTTACTTCTTGATTACACTCTAGCTGTAAACCAAAGACTGAAAAGTCCCGAGTATGGCCATGCAGTACTGAGTCACGGGTGTTAATAACGACGCTGGTTTTATAAAGGTAACGCTTATTAGAACGAAGGTTCACGTACTCTAACGGCACGGTATTTAGCTCCGGCGGTGATGCATGCTTACTGTGGCCAAACAATTTCAATTTATTGGCCAAGGCTTTATCAAATTCATACTGTTGATAATGCTGTTGTTCATGCTTATTACCTACTTGAGTAAGTAGCATTAAATATTTTACGTCTTTTATGGCGCCTTCAACACGTGGTGAAGGCGGTTTATTAAGTTTCTCAATATCCTTACCCAAAGAGTTAGGTAAAGATAAAGGAATATAAGCATCTTCAGTATGGCTTGGCATCAATTGTAATTTAAAGCAGCGCCAACTGTCTCTTCGACTACCAAAACCAAAAAATAACGCTTTTAATTGTGCATGTTGCTCAAGCTCTGAACGAGTGGCTGAATAGTAGTAAATTTTCCCTGCAGAGACATGGGTAAAGGTATATAAATATTCCTCTTTTACAGCAACAGGTTTTAGTGCCAAGGTACGAATACGCTTATGGTTTAACACACTGTATAGGCAAGATACTTTGCGCTCATCGGTAAAGTAACGCTGAATAAACAGGCTGTTTTCTGTAGTTAAACTTAAGCTTGGATAATAAACACCGTTTTTTTGGCTTATAAAAACGTATAGCGAATTGACCCTAGGAATGTAATATTGCTCGTATCCTTTAGAAATAACTGCATCGAGGGTGTTATCTAAGTTCACTTTGTAGCGGCGTTTATTGCCGTGAATAAAGCTTTCTAAAAAATGGTCAAACGCGGTGTTGTTTTCTTTAAATGTGCGTTTTAAGCGAATATGATTAAATTCATCCGAGGTGTTTTCTATCGCAACCACTTCGTATTCAATCCCATTTTTTAACCCAAGCTCAAAATCTTGTTCAAGGCCAACTAAGTGCATAACAATAAGCTGACCTTTTTTTAAGTTATAGCGGGATGCCAACTTAATTTTACAGCCACTGAGTGAAATATCAGAAGTACTTGCTTCAATTTTTGTTTGCTCATCGTACTCAATAGTAATTTTAATTGAGTAATTCATTCGCTCTTCGCTACGACTTTCATAAGCCGCAAACTTAATTACATCGGTGGGTAGTTCGGGTAATGGTTCAATTATTTTAGCTGGGGTGGTCGTTGATTTTTGCTGTAATACACGATAATTATTTTCGGTATTCATTACCGCTTCGTACACGGCAAGGGTGTAGCCTTTATGTTGTTTTATTGATGCTTCGAATACTTCAATGGCGGTGTCATCCATAAAGTGTTGTTTACCGTTATGCTCATATGGTTTTACTTGGCCGGTTACTGAGCCACGCAGATCAATAAAGCGGTCTATCGGCTGAGATAAACGCGACATTTCCATTTTTATTAAAAACTGCTCGGGTTTGCTTAACTCGGCGGTTTTTGACTTGAAAATGAGATCAAACTTAGCATTTCCCAAATACTGTTTTAATTCATTTACAAGCGCTTCATGCTTGAGCAATACGTCTTCAGCCATTTATAAATCATCACCGTCTAATTTAAAAGTAGGTATACTGTTGCAATCATTTATTAGAGAATTAAATAAATCTAATATCGAAAAGTAGTTAAATGCGACCACGATATTATGCGTAACTATACTTTGTGTTTATTGTTATTCGTTATGAGCCAATTAATTGGCATGTTTTTATAAGCTTTTTAAAGCAAGAAGCATGCCCTAAAGCAGGTTCAGTAAAACGGCACCAGTATAGTGTGAGTGTGATACTAAATGCGCTATTCCACAAGGCGTTGTTGCTAAGGTAAAGCCAGCAATGGCAAAATAAGCGCTTAACAGTCAATATTTCAAAATAAAGAATAGTAGGTAAGGTTTTAAATGGCTAAAGCGGCAAAAGTAGAGTTTGTTTGTACAGAATGTGGCATGAGCTATCAACGCTGGCAAGGTCAGTGTCGCTGCGGTGCGTGGAACACATTAGCAGAGTTTAAACCTTCTGCAGGGCAAAGCAAAAAAGTAGCAGCTCGTGCAAGTGTCGGTGGCTACGCCGGTGGTATTGGCGGTGGCTCTAAAAAAATTAATGAAGTAGCAACCTCAGAGGCAGAAAAACAGCTTACTGAAATTGGCGAACTTGACCGTGTACTAAGCGGCGGTGTAACCACCGGCTCGGTTAATATTATTTCTGGCGATCCGGGGGCGGGTAAAACCACGCTACTATCGGATTTAGTGGCAAGAATGTCTCAGCGCATGCCATCGCTTTATTGTACTGCTGAGGAGTCTTTGTCGCAGTTTAAAAACCGAGTAAACCGTTTAAAACTTAACTATAACGAAGATGAGCTCTATTTACTTTCTGAAACCAGTGTTGAAACCATTATTGAAGAGCTGGATAAAAACAAAATTAAGTTTGCCGTTATCGACTCTATTCAAGCCGTGGTCACCGACACCGCTAATGGTAGCCCTGGCTCACCCTCGCAAGTAAAAAGTGCCGCTCAAGCGCTAACCCAATATTGTAAGCAAAACGATGTCACTATGTTCATTATTGCTCACGTAAATAAAAATAATGAAATAGCTGGCCCGCAAACATTAGTGCATATTGTTGATGCACTGTTACATATTGATACCAACGATGGTCAAGTGCGTACGCTGCGTGCTAATAAAAACCGCTTTGGTGATATAGATACTGTGGGCATTTTTAAAATGTGTGAACGCGGTATGCTCAGTGTGGATAACCCCAGCGAAATTTTCTTATCCGGTTCAACCACTGAATCACCGGGGTCGACGATTACCTGTATTCGTAAAGGTAATCGTAATTTACTACTCGAAATTCAATGTTTAACCACTGAAACAGAAGCAGAATTTCCACAGCGAGTATGTGTTGGTTTAAATATGAACCGGATTAAAATGCTCACTGGTATTTTACGTAAACACACTAAAACTAAAATATTTCACGATACGTTTTTTAATATTGTGGGTGGTCTAAAAATTGATGAATCAGAAACCTGTATTGATTTAGCGCTTGTTACTGCACTTTTAAGTAGTTTGAACGAGTTTGTTGTACCTCGAACCACCTGTATTATGGGGGAGCTAAGTTTAAACGGTGATGTGCGTCCAATCGACAGTGGTGTACCCCGTGTTAAAGAAGCGGCGCAACATGGGTTTACTGAAATATTTATCCCATTTCGTAACTACCATAAATCGATGGAAGGGCTGGGTGCTAAAATAACGCCAGTTAAAACAGTGCATGAGCTACTGAGTTTAATTAACTAGCAAACAAAAAGTGCTTAACGATGCATGTTCTCAATGTTAGTCTTGCTTAAAGCCACTTATATAAAGAGTTTAATAAGGAAATGACATGAAAAAATTAGTGATTGCAGCCGCGATTATTGCTGCAGGTGTGGGTGGCGTAAGCTATGCAAACTATGTTGCAACACAAGAGGTACGTGCTGAGGTTGATAAACAGTTGGCCTTGGTCAGCGAACAAACAGGTGCTAGTTTTAA
Source organism: Pseudoalteromonas sp. APC 3250 (assembly GCF_030407915.1). NCBI lineage: Bacteria > Pseudomonadati > Pseudomonadota > Gammaproteobacteria > Alteromonadales > Pseudoalteromonadaceae > Pseudoalteromonas > Pseudoalteromonas sp. APC 3250. The sequence continues at coordinate 122,005 of NZ_JASDCM010000011.1, read as the reverse complement.
CTACGCAGAGCTATCGGCGAGTGTTATTTCAAACAGTGTTGCCATTAGTAATATTGAAGTGACTAGCCCTGAGGGCGATAAAATTGCCACGGTTGAGCATGTTGAAGTGACAGGCTACGAAACCGATAAAATATCGCCACATACTGCTTTTACGTTAAAAAACTTCCAATTTGATAAAAGCTTTGTCGATACACTGCCTGCAGATACAAATACACAACTTGCCTCAGCCAGTTATGATTTACACTCTTCATTAGATTACGATGAGCAATCAGGTAACAGTGATATTGTTGTTAAGCTGCAAGCTAATGATATTGCCAGTATTGATATGGACATGGGGCTTGCTAACTCTAAAGCGCTTATGGATGCTTCACTTGAAATCAGTAAGGCTCAGCAAGCTGCAGGTAATACACCGCTTACTTATGAGCAAGAGCTACAACAGCAAACAATGATTATGCAAGCAATGAGTAAGCTAGAGCCACGTAATGTTAGCTTAGTTGTTAATAACCAAGGTGATCTTAAAGGCTTATTAGAAAGCGAGTTGGCAAAGCAAGGTATGACGTTAGAGCAAATGCAAACAATGCTTGATCAACAGCTTCAACAAGCACCTGTGACCGAAGAAATAGCCAAGGCGTTAACTGATTTTGCTAAAGGACTAAATTCGTTTAGTGTGTCAGCAAAACTGCCTGAAGGTAAAACTATGATGGAAGTGAATCAGCAACTAATGATGTTAGCAGGGCAACCCGAAGAGCTGGTTAAGTTTATAAATTTAGAAGTTAAAGGCAAATAACAGCGGTAAGTTATAAGCCGTCAGGATTCAATTTAAAACAAAAAAGCCGTACTTGATTATTCAATTACGGCTTTTATTATTTTAGCTGATAGTTAGTGAAGAATACGCGCTCTAATTGTACCTTCAACTGCACTGAGCTCTTTAAGTGCGACTTCTGAGTGATCTGTGTCTACATCAATAACCACGTAACCAATTGCTTCATCGGTTTGTAAGTACTGTGCGGCAATGTTAATACCGTGCTGAGCAAACGCTTGGTTAATTTGCGTTAGCACGCCAGGGCGGTTGTGATGCACGTGTAACAGGCGGCTGCGATTAGCAAGCTCTGGCAATGATACTTCAGGGAAGTTAACCGCAGTAATAGTTGAGCCGTTATCTGAGTACTTAGCGAGTTTACCCGCTACTTCAATACCAATGTTCTCTTGTGCTTCTTGAGTAGAACCACCTATATGCGGCGTTAAAATAACGTTGTCGAATTCACGCAGTGGCGAGATAAATTCTTCATCGTTAGATTTAGGTTCAACTGGGAATACGTCAATTGCTGCGCCGCTGAGTTTTTTCTCTGTTAGCGCTTCTGCTAGGGCGTCAATATCAACGACAGTACCACGTGAAGCGTTAATTAAAATAGAGCCTTGCTTCATTACCGCCAATTCAGCCGTGCCAATCAGGTTTTTAGTTTGCGGTGTTTCAGGTACGTGCAAGCTAATAATATCAGCGCGTTGCAATAGCTGCGTTAAGTTATGTACTTGTGTCGCATTACCTAAAGACAGTTTGTCTTCAATGTCGTAATACTCCACGTTCATACCAATATTTTCAGCCATAATGCCCAACTGAGTACCAATGTGACCGTAGCCAATAATACCTAAGGTTTTACCGCGCGCTTCAAAAGAGCCATTGGCTGTTTTTAACCAGCCACCACGGTGCGCAGCGGCATTTCGCTGTGGAATACCACGTAATAAAAGCAGTATTTCACCTAGTACAAGCTCAGCTACAGAGCGAGTATTTGAAAACGGGGCATTAAATACTGCAATACCGCGTTCACGTGCTGCGTTTAAATCTACTTGGTTGGTACCAATACAAAAACAACCGATAGCAACCAGTTTTTCAGCTGCATTTAATACCGATTCATTAATATGAGTACGAGAACGCAGCCCTACAAAGTGCACATCTTTAATGCGCTCAATAAGCTCGTCCTCAGGTAGCGATGTTTTAACGTAGTCGATATTGCTATAACCGTTACGTTTTAGCGTTTCAACAGCGCTTTGATGAACACCTTCAAGCAAGAGAATTTTAATTTTGTCTTTTGCTAACGATACCTTACTCATAACCATATCCTATTTAATTTGTGGCCCATTTTTTGTGCCGATAATCACTTTATCAGCACCGCGCTCTGCAAATAGGCCGTTGGTGACTACGCCAACAATTTGATTTATTTGTGTTTCAAGCTGTTTAGCATGGGTAATTTTTAAATTATGTACATCTAAAATAACGTTGCCGTTATCGGTTACAACACCTTGGCGATACACAGGATCACCGCCAAGTTTTAATAATTCGCGGGCAACATAGCTGCGCGCCATCGGAATAACTTCAACTGGCAGTGGGAAATCCCCTAAGGTATCGACTAGTTTGGTGTCATCAACAATACACACAAACTGTTTAGCCACTGCCGCGACTATTTTTTCACGGGTGAGCGCTGCACCACCGCCTTTAATCATTTCGTTTAGAGCGTTAATTTCATCTGCGCCATCAACGTATACATCCAGAGCATCAACATCATTTAGCTCAAATACTTCTATACCAAGTTCTTTTAAACGTGCTGTAGACGCTTCTGAACTAGATACTGCACCAACAATGGTGTCTTTTACTGTGCCTAAAGCATCAATAAAATGATTAACGGTTGAGCCTGTACCAACACCTACTATGGTGTTTTCTTTTACAAACTCCAGTGCAGCCCATGCAGCTGCTTTTTTTAATTCATCTTGTGTCATTGCTATGTGCTCATTTATGTCAAAAATAGACTGTTAGTTTACAAGATTAATTGTTACCAACAGTAGGTTTTATTGGGTGTAATAATAGTTTTAAGAGGCACATCCCACGAATCAATTGGGAGCTTATCCACTTGTTGGCATTCGTGTGCTAGGCCAATAAGTTGTGGTTGCTGCCAGTTTTCTTCGTGTAAACGTGCCAAGGTTCTATCGTAAAACCCACCCCCCATTCCAAGGCGATTACCAAATTTATCAAATGCAACAAGTGGCATAAGTAGATAATCAAGCGCTGGCAATGGGCATATTTGAGAGCAGTTCAGCTTAGGCTCCAAGATACCATAGCGGTTTGCTCTCATGGGTGAGTTTTTTTCATATCGTTGAAATAGTAAATTAGCCCCGTTGAAAGGGTGAATTACAGGTAAGTAAACATGCTGTTCAATGCTCCATAATTCATTAATTAACAATGAGGTATCTAATTCGCCATCATTGCTTAAATAAAGCGCGACATGGCTTTTTTTGGCCGAGTTCATGCTTTTTAAATATTGAATAAAATTCACTTTAAGCAAGTGGGCCGCTATTTCTTGCTGGTTTTTTGATAGGTTATTACGTGCTTTACGAATATCGTGTCTTATTTGTGCGCGATTATTACTCATTAAATAACTAAACCATGATTAAAAAGAGAATAAATTAGGAAATAATAAGTACACAGCAAGCACAATAAGTAATATTACGGCTGTAGAAATCAGCGAATATAAAACAAGGTTACTGCGTTTTTTGGGTGTTGTAGAGAGTGGCTCATCTAGCATTAAATCGTCATCTTGCCATGGTTCGTCATTTTCATCAGGCAGTGATAACTCAACCTCGGGGAGACGTTGCTCAAGATCCTCAAGTTTCTCTTCAAGACGAATTAAGCTACTAGTAATGTAATCTAGGGCATCAAATAAGCGCTGATCTCGCTGGCTATCGTGCGCTTTTTGAGAAGTAGCTTGTGTAGGGGCTGTTTGCTGAAGTTTGCTTTTGATCCCCAGCGTTGAAAGTAACTTAGCTTGCTTAAGGGCTTTCTCTTTGTTGCTAGGAGCAAACAGCGGCTTGCCATTAAAAAATGCCGCCACCTTTTCAGGTGAGGTTTTTAGTTTTTCTGTCAGTGCATTGGTCACTGCTTGGCTGTCTGCGCCTTCTGCAAGTCCTACAAATATAACACGAAAATTGTCGGCCATTTTTTATCCCTAACACGCTTTATTGTATAAGCAGAGTATATACCTAAAATGTTAAACAGTTCGAGACTGTTTTATGACTAACTTAATACACATAGCAAAACGGCCCTAAAAAGGGCCGTTTTAATATTAGCTAGGTGGCTTACAGGCCAGCTGCTGCGCGAAGTGCGTCTGCTTTATCTGTGCGTTCCCATGGGAATTCATCACGGCCAAAGTGGCCGTAAGCCGCTGTTGGAAGATAAATAGGGCGCTCAAGATCAAGCATTTGAATTAGGCCGTAAGGGCGTAAGTCAAAGTGTTCACGAATAAGTTCGATTAAACGCGCTTCTTCTAATTTACCTGTGCCAAATGTTTCAACACTGATAGATGTTGGCTCTGCAACACCAATAGCATAAGACACCTGAAGTTCACACTTGTCAGCAAGGCCAGCAGCAACAATGTTTTTAGCAACATAACGTGCAGCATAAGCCGCTGAGCGGTCAACTTTTGATGGATCTTTACCAGAGAAAGCACCACCACCATGACGAGCCATGCCACCGTAAGTATCTACAATGATTTTGCGACCAGTTAAACCACAGTCACCCATTGGTCCACCAATTACAAAACGACCCGTTGGGTTAATAAAGAATTTAGTGGCACTAGTAATCAGCTCAGCAGGAAGTACTGGCTTAATAATCGTTTCCATTACCGCTTCTACTAAATCACTTTGCGATACATCTTCACTGTGCTGAGTAGAAAGTACAACGGCATCAATGCCTACTGGCTTGCCATTTTCGTATGCAAACGTAACCTGTGATTTTGCATCTGGACGCAACCAGTTAAGCTCGCCGCTTTTACGTACTTGTGCTTGGCGTTGTACTAAACGGTGAGAATAAGTAATTGGAGCAGGCATTAATACTTCAGTTTCGTTACATGCGTAACCAAACATTAGGCCTTGGTCGCCAGCGCCTTGCTCTTCAGGGCTTGTACGGTCAACACCTTGGTTAATGTCAGGAGACTGTTTACCAATCGTGTTTAAAATTGCACACGAATCGGCATCAAAGCCCATATCTGAGTGTGTGTAACCAATTTCACGTACTGTTTTACGTGTAATTTCTTCGATATCAACCCATGCGCTAGTCGTGATTTCACCACCAACCATAACCATACCGGTTTTAACGTAAGTTTCACACGCTACACGGGCATGAGAGTCTTGCTCTAGGATAGCATCAAGTACCGCATCAGAAATTTGATCGGCGATTTTATCCGGATGACCTTCAGAAACAGATTCAGAAGTAAATAAATGTTTTGCCATTGTAATTATGCTCACAAATATTGCGCTTCACAAACGTCGGTATTAGCGCTAAAAAATTAAGGCGCGTATTTTATCTAAAACAAATGAACTTGCATAGTTTTTTTACGCCTAGACGTCTAAATAAAATATCTAATAGTAAATGGTTCTTAAAAAATATTCATAATGCCCTATTTTTATGGGTTTTTAATTGCACACAGCCCCCACAATAAGTAAGAATGGGGATAAATAAATACCCGCGCAAATACATATAAAGGTAGGAGAATTCATGCCATCTCGCAAAGAACTTGCAAATGCTATTCGCGTCTTGTCAATGGACGCAGTACAAAAGGCCAAATCTGGTCACCCTGGAGCCCCTATGGGCATGGCTGATATCGCAGAAGTATTATGGCGCGATTATCTAAAACATAACCCAACAAATCCAGAGTGGGCTGACCGAGATCGATTTATACTCTCAAATGGTCACGGTTCAATGCTAATTTATTCTCTACTGCATTTAAGTGGTTATGACTTGCCACTGGACGAAATTAAAAACTTCCGCCAAATGCATTCTAAAACACCAGGCCATCCAGAATATGGATACGCGCCAGGAATTGAGACCACTACGGGCCCATTAGGTCAAGGGATCACAAATGCGGTAGGTATGGCGATTGCTGAAAAAGCATTAGCAGCGCAGTTTAACCGTGAAGGCCATGACATTGTTGATCACCACACGTATGCGTTTATGGGTGATGGTTGTTTAATGGAAGGTATTTCTCATGAAGCATGCTCACTAGCTGGTACATTAGGCCTAGGCAAGTTAGTGGCATTTTGGGATGACAACGGCATTTCAATCGACGGTGAAGTTGAAGGCTGGTTTAGCGATGACACACCAGCACGTTTCAAAGCATACGGCTGGCATGTAATTAGTGACGTTGATGGCCACGACAGCGATGCTGTAAGTGCTGCAATTAGCGAAGCCAAAAGCGTGACCGACAAACCAACGCTAATTTGTTGTAAAACAGTGATTGGTTATGGCTCACCTAATAAATCAGGTAGCCACGACTGTCATGGTGCACCACTAGGTGATGACGAAATTAAAGCATCTCGCGAGTTCTTAGGTTGGACGGGTGATGCATTTGAAATCCCTGCTGACATTTATGCACAGTGGGATAACAAAGAAAAAGGCCAACAGCTTGAAGCAAGCTGGGATGAGAAATTTGCTGCCTACGAGCAAGCATTCCCAGAGCTAGCAGCAGAATACAAACGCCGTACAAATTCAGATTTACCAGCTGATTGGGCTGAAAAGTCACAAGCGTATATTGAGCAGTTACAAGCAAACCCAGCAAACCCAGCATCACGTAAAGCATCGCAAAATGCATTAAACGCGTTTGGTCCGTTACTACCTGAGTTTATGGGTGGCTCTGCCGATTTAGCAGGTTCAAACTTAACAATTTGGGATGGCTCTAAAGGCTTAACGGCAGACGATGCAAGTGGTAACTACGTTTACTACGGTGTGCGTGAGTTTGGTATGTCGGCAATTATGAATGGTATTGCACTTCATAAAGGCTTTATCCCTTACGGTGCAACGTTCTTAATGTTTATGGAATACGCACGTAACGCGGTTCGTATGGCTGCATTAATGAAGCAACCAAGCATTTTTGTATACACGCACGATTCAATTGGTTTAGGTGAAGATGGTCCAACTCACCAACCAGTAGAGCAAATTGCCAGCATGCGTTTAACGCCTAACCTTTACAACTGGCGCCCATGTGACCAAGTTGAGTCGGCAATTGCATGGCAACAAGCTATTGAACGTAAAGACGGCCCTACATCATTAATCTTTACTCGCCAAGGCTTAGAGCAACAAGCGCGTGATGCACAGCAATTAAGCGACGTTAAAAAGGGTGGTTACATCCTAAGTTGTGACGGCAACCCAGAGCTTATTTTTATTGCTACCGGCTCTGAAGTACAACTAGCGCAAGATTCTGCGAAAGAGCTACGTGCGCAGGGTAAAAAGGTACGTGTTGTATCTATGCCATGTACTGATGCGTTTGAAGATCAATCGCCTGAGTACAAAGAAAGCGTATTACCAGCAAGCGTTTCACGTCGCGTAGCGATTGAAGCGGGTATTGCTGATTACTGGTACAAGTACGTAGGTCTAAATGGCGCCGTAGTCGGTATGACTACTTTTGGTGAATCAGCTCCAGCTAACGAGCTATTTGAATTCTTCGGCTTCACCGTAGAAAACATCGTTAACAAAGCAAATGCATTGTTTTAATTAATTACTTTAGTATTTTAAAAGCCCGCGCTGTGTAAACAGGGCGGGCTTTTTTATGAGTTGTACTTTTATCACTTCCTCTAAAGCGCAGCGTCTCATAGCCCTCTTTGTGCATAAATCATTAAAAACTTATTTGAACACAGAGAAGCGATTGAGAAGAAAATAAGGTAATACAAAACCCAAATTATAAAAAACAGTTGTTTGAACACAGAGAAGCGAATGAGGCAATATAAAAACCAAATTATAAAAAATAGTTGTTTGAACACTTCTCTAAAGCGCAGCGTCTCATAGCCCTCTTTATGCATAAATCACTAAAAATCTATTTGAACACAGAGAAGGGAATGAGAAGAAAATGAGGCCATACAAAATCCAAATTACAAAATTAATTTTGTTGTTTGATTACTTCTCTAAAGCGTAGCGTCTCATAGCCCTCTTTGTGTATAAATCACTAAAAATCTATTTGAACACAGAGAAGCGATTGTGAAGAAAATGAGGCCATACAAAATCAATTTTGTTGTTTGAACACTTCTCTAAAGCGCAGCGTTTCATAGCCCTCTTTGTGCACAAATTATTAAAAACTTATTTGAACAAAGAGAAGCGATTGAGAAGAAAATGAGGCCATACAAAATCAATTTTGTTGTTTGATTACTTCTCTAAAGCGAAGCGCCTCATAGCCCTATTTGTGCATAATCACTAAAAGGTTTATTTGGACAAAGAGAAGCGAATGAGAAGAAAATGAGGCCATACAAAAACCAAATTAAAAAATTAGTTTAGCTGTTTGATTACTTCTCTAAAGCGTAGCGTCTCATAGCCCTCTTTATGCATAAATCACTAAAAATCTATTTGAACACAGAGAAGCTATTGAGAAGAAAATGAGGCCATACAAAATCCAAATTATAAAATCAATTTTGTTGTTTGATCACTTCTCTAAAGCGCAGCGTCTCATAGCCCTCTTTGTGCATAAATCATTAAAAGTTTATTTGAACACAGAGAAGCGAATGAGAAGAAAATGAGGCAATACAAAAACCAAATTAAAAAATCAATTTTGTTGTTTGATTACTTCTCTAAAGCGTAGCGTCTCATAGCCCTCTTTGTGCATAAATCACTAAAAATTCTGTTCGAAACTCGCAGCCTGTCGCTCGAAGCATATTTCCTATAAAGTCGTTCATTTTTAATCTTTTGGCTTCTAAATGAGTAATTTTCACAGCACTTAACTTGCAAGGTTTTTGTGTATCAGGCACTGTGGAGGTAACAAAATTATAAATTAATAACAGGAGTTAACATGCCAAAGTTCGACAACGTTAGTGTGGTTAAAAAAGCCAATGTATATTTTGATGGCAAAGTATCAAGCCGAACTGTGCTTTTAGGAAATGGTGAAGCGAAAACCTTGGGTTTTATGCAACCCGGTGAATTTGAGTTTAATACTAACCAAAAAGAGTGTATGGAGTTGTTAGCAGGGCAGTGGGATGTGTTACTACCAGGTGAAACACAGTGGAAAACATTTAATGCGGGTGAGTCATTTAATGTTGATGCTAATGTCAGCTTCCATGTAAAAGTAAGTGATTTTGCTGATTATTGCTGTTCATACACAGATTAATTACATGAATGGTTAAATTATCAGCACCTCTGAAAGGCCGCTATCACGCGGCTTTTTGCATACTTAATGCTAAATGAATGATCTAAATCAGGTGGGGTAATAAATAATTGCTAAATTTAGCTATTTTCTCTTGTGTTAATTCGTTTAGCCCCCAATACTAACTGTGAGGTAACATAAAAAAGGATACCCTATGAAAATTAATCTTTCTGGTCACCATGTTGACGTTACTGATTCTATTAAAGAACACATTAACGAAAAGTTTTCTAAAATTGAGAGTCATTTTCCATCATTGATAGCGCTCGACATTATTCTTTCAAAAGAGCATCACAAGTTCCAAGCAGAAATTAGTACAAATTATGAAGGTGCGCGAATATCAGTTAAAGGGGAAAACGAGGTTATGTACCCAGCCATTTCAAGCGCAGCTAAAAAACTCGATGCCGCACTAAAGCATCGTAAAGGGCAAATAAAAGCAAACTTACATGAAAAGCCTGTAAGTACCACTCCTGAAATAGCACACGAAATCATCCAAGAGATGGATTTAAATTAATAACTAACAATGTGTTATTTTTAAAAAGAGCCTAAGGGCTCTTTTTTATTGCCTTTAAATTAGGTAAGTTATGCATTCACACAGTTTATTGATGATTAAAATTAATAATAAAAGCACATAACACACCAAATTTGAGAAGTTAATGCAGTACACACAAAGCACATGGAAGTCTCGGTTAGGGGCGCTCGGCCCAGGTATTTTAATGGCCACCGCTGCCATTGGTGGCTCACACTTAGTTGCATCGACCCAAGCTGGCGCATTATTTGGCTGGCAGCTATTTTGGCTTATTGTGGTGGTTAACGTTTTAAAGTACCCGTTTTTTCGTTTTGGTATGGAGTACACACTCGCTACTAAAAATAGTTTAGTCGAAGGGTATAAAAGCCAAGGGCCTGGCTATTTTTACAGTTTTATTGCCCTCAATATTATTGCCGCTGTGGTAAATACCGCGGGCGTATTGTTGCTTACTGCGAGCTTATTACACTACGCATTACCTATTAGTATTCCTGTTACCTTATTGTGCTGGTTAATATTGGCTGCGTGTTTAATTATATTATTACTAGGGCACTTTAAAGCGCTCGATAACGTTGCAAAAGCTATTATGGGGCTACTTACTATAGCAACCATAACCGCATTAGTTATTGCTATAAATAACGGCCCTGTAGCGCCTGTAAACTATGTTTGTCCCTCACCGTATGAACTTGCCATGTTAGGCTTTATGGTTGCTTTAATGGGCTGGATGCCAGCGCCTATTGAAATTTCGGCTCTGAGCTCGTTGTGGCTTAAAGAAAAACAAACTCAGCAAAGTGTGACTAAAAGCCAAGGCTTATTCGACTTTAATGTAGGTTATTGGTTAACCGCCGGGCTTGCGCTGGTATTTTTTAGTTTAGGTGCGTTAGTGCAATATGGGCAAAGCAGTAATATAGAGCTCGGTGGTGTCGCGTTTGCCAAGCAGCTTATTGATATGTACGCATTAACAATAGGCGAGTGGGCAAGGCCCTTGGTATCAGCCATCGCGTTTTTGTGTATGTTTGGCACCACACTCACCGTGCTTGACGGCTACGCACGTACACTTAACGAATCACACAAATTACTTGGTTTTAAGCAATCAAAACACAGTTTAAATAGGTGGCTTATATTACAAGCGTTGGCTGGTATGGCGGTGATTTTATTTTTTAAATCAGCCCTTGGCCCGATGCTTACCTTTGCCATGACGCTTGCGTTTGTAACTACCCCCGTTTTTGCATGGCTTAACTTCAGCCTAGTTCGATCAGAGCCTGCGATTAAACACAGTCTACTTTTGCGTGTCTTAACCTGGTTAGGCTTGGTGTACTTGGTTGGTTTTGCTGTTGCGTTTGTAGTGTGGAAGTTGATGTGATTTTATATTCGAGGTTCGAGGTGAAAGGTACAAATCAAACAACCTCTGCATAGATGTCGACTGTTGTAGACCCCGATAGGCTTCAGCGAGCGAAGATAAGACGGTCAAAAATTATGATGTTTATCCTAATTAGTTAAAATATGAATTAGATAGGGCTGAGCAAATGTACGATAACAATCCAATTGAGTTTATACACCGCTTATTTGGTATTCCTTACTCAGGAAGACGATACTAAAATGGCAAGTTCGGCTAATCAACTCTCACCTGCCAACCCTAAAAAGGGGTGGTTTTCTATAGGCGTTTTATGTTTAATCATTACTCTCTATGCCTACAGCTTTGAATTAGAAATTAGCACATTAAGTCTTATTGCTGAAAATGTAATTTCGTTAAAAATTAAACCTGTAGTAATTCCTTTGATAGTTATGATGCCCGCTTTTTTTGTACTCATCTACGGGATTTATCAAAGAATGTATGGTGATATATCAGAGAAATCGATGCGAAGGGGGCTGTTTGTTATTATAGGATGCTTCCCTCTATTTCTGATTACCTGGTGGATTTACAGCTGGCAACTTAGTGATAAGCTTGAAAGTGAAGGCTATTCCATTTGTCACTGGTATTCAGGAGCTTCACTAGGGGCTCCAAAAATTTGGCTTTCAGACCCAAGTTACTGCATTGAAGACGGTTATTTAGTAAGGATTGAATTACTTGAATGGCTAAAGCAGCGGTTAAGTGGAAAAAAACCATCCATTGAAGTCTTCGAGAAGGAATTAGAATTCATGCTCAGTGAATACCATCAAAAATATAGTGTATGAACTACTTAAAATACATTAACTAAGTTCTTTTATCGCTTTACTTACCCCATCTTAACTAAGTGGGTACATGCGGTTGTTCATTAACGCGATGCGTCGGATTGTTTCTGGTACATCCATCATTTTGTCGGATGGCGTGGCTTCGCCACTTATCTGAACTACATCAAAAGGTAGGTTGGTTAAGCCGAAGGCGCCACCCAACAATTTTATAGGTTCACGACCGAAGCTCTGCTGCTGAGCTGTCGTAAATTAATATTTAACTCAGCTCTTTTATTGCTCTACTTATCCCATCTAAACTCAGCGGGTACATTCTGTTATCCATCAGCTGCTTTATAAAATCAATTGATTGATAATACGGCCAGTGTTCAACCGGTTGTGGGTTGAGCCACGCGACTTTATCAAAGTGATTAGTGATTCGTGCCAGCCACGCGCTGCCGGGTTCTTCATTCCAATGTTCTACTGAGCCGCCAGGATAGGCAATTTCATATGGGCCCATAGTGGCATCACCGACAAATATAACTTTGTAGTCGCTGGTAAACTTGTTGATCAGCGTCATGGTGTCAATAACGTTTGAGTGGCGGCGTTGGTTATCTTGCCAAACATGTTCGTATAAACAGTTATGAAAGTAGTAAAACTCTAAATGTTTGAACTCGCTGTGGGCGGCGCTAAATAATTCTTCACAGGTATGAATGTAATCATCCATTGAGCCGCCAATATCAAACAGCATCAATACTTTTACGGCGTTGTGGCGCTCGGGTGCCATTTTTACATCCAGCATGCCACCTTGTTTGGCGGTCGCGCGTATGGTTTCGTTTAAATCAAGGGTGTCGCTTGCGCCAGTGCGGGCAAATTTGCGTAGTTTTTTAAGTGCCAGCTTTATAGTGCGTGAGCCAATTTCGCGGTCAGAATCTAGATTACGGTATTCGCGCTTATCCCACACTTTTACTGCTTGGCGATTGCGGTTGCCATCTTGACCAATACGCACACCTTCAGGGTTATAGCCGTATGCCCCAAAAGGCGAGGTGCCGCCGGTACCTACCCACTTATTGCCGCCTGCGTGGCGTTTTTGCTGTTCTTCTAAACGCTCTTTAAGAGTTTTCATCAGCTCGTCTAGCCCGCCCATGGCTTTTAGTTGGGCTTTTTCTTCATCGCTTAGGTGCTTTTCAAACTCTTTGCGCAACCAATCTTCAGGTAAGTTGTGTTGCTGTTTTAAGCTCTCGAGCAGGTCTAAGTCGGCAATACCGCTAAAGTAATCGCTAAAAGCTTTATCGAAACGGTCAAAATGGGTTTCGTCTTTTACCATAATAGTGCGCGCTAAATGATAAAAGGCGTCTACATCAGCAAATACAACACCTTGTTTTAAAGCGTTTATTAAATCGAGCAGTTCGCGCAGACTCACGGGTAAGCGGTATTTGCGTAGCGTGAAAAAAAACTGTACCAACATATTAGCGACGGCTCATAAACGCGAGCTTTTCGATTAGGCTTATGTCTTGCTCGTTTTTAAGTAGTGCGCCAAACATCGGCATTAAGCCGCCTTTTTGCGCTTTGTCGTGCAGGGTTTTTGCGTCTATATCTTCAGCCATTAATAGTTTTAACCAATCCAGTAACTCGCTGGTGGATGGCTTCTTTTTAAGGCCGTTGGCTTCGCGTAAGTTAAAAAACACTTCAAGTGCTTGGCGAACTAAATCTTGTTTAACATGCGGGTAGTGCACATCAATAATTTGCTGCATTTCGTCGCTATTTGGAAAATCAATATAATGGAAAAAGCAGCGGCGTAAAAACGCATCAGGCAGCTCTTTTTCATTGTTTGACGTGATGATCACAATAGGGCGCTCTTTGGCCACAATGCGCTCACCGGTTTCGTAAACGTGAAATTCCATTTTATCGAGTTCGAGTAGTAAATCGTTTGGAAACTCAATATCGGCTTTGTCTATTTCGTCAATCAGGAGTACTGGGCGTTTGCCGTTTAATTCAGCGTACATGAAGGCTTTCCACAGCTTACCTTTAACTATGTAGTTGCTAATATTGTGAACGCGCTCATCACCTAGCTGGCTGTCGCGTAAACGCGATACTGCATCGTACTCGTACAAACCTTGCTGCGCTTTAGTGGTTGATTTTATATGCCACTGAATAAGCTCAGTATCTAAACTTTTTGCCAGCTCTTCAGCCAACATGGTTTTACCTGTGCCCGGCTCGCCTTTAATTAAAAGCGGTTTTTGCAGCATAATAGCGGCGTTTACGGCCTGTTTTAATGCTGAGCTTGCGATGTAGTTGTCGGTTGAATTAAATTGCACGGGTCATCCTCTGGTCTGAGCAGTAATTATTATGCGTTATAATGCCATAGTTAATCGGCTTCACCAAGGTAGGCAAAACGAGCAATCGTTTTACCGTCTTTTTCTACGGTTTCAGTAAACATACTTAGTGGGCGTGCCCATATGCCGTATTCACCGTATAAGGCTTGGTAAATAACCAATTGCTCGTTGGTTTCGCTGTGAGTTGCCACATGCATAACTTTGTATTGTGGGCCTTTGTAGTGTTGATATAAACCCAGTTTTAGTGCTGTAGTCATAGTCTGTTATCTTGTATAATTTGCCTTCGCTTTTTATTATGCCAAAGAATACGCCAATACTATGAATTATATTTCTCTTGATGATTACAAAAAAGCCTGGGTATTTCGCCACAAAGATATTCCGGTTTCAGATATTGATGCAGCTAATATTAAACCGATGAGCAGCGAGCGTGCTGCAGTGCTATGGACAACCATGGTGAGTCGTGAACATGATCATCCTGACTTTTTTGATAAAACCGATTGGTGCGCGCAAGAGCAAAACTTTAGCCAAGAAGTAAATTGGGAAGACGCATGGGAAAGCGAAGATCCCCAATTTCCTTACGCTATTTTAAACCACCTAGACTGGCAGGCTAACACCACCGTTTATTTTTGTATGGCGCGCGATAATATTATTGAAACGAGCTTTGATGTGTTTAAACGCAACTGGCAAAACTTTATGTTTTTAGCCGATGGCAGTTTATTAATTGGAAAAAAACGTAATACGGTTGTGCAATTTTTAGAATCAGGCATTGCGAAATTAGGCGAAAAGCCCTAACAATCGGTGCTTAAAAACTGTGCATTACTGTGTTATAAAACATCTATTAAGGTGTTTTTGAGTACAGCGATTGGTCAGTAAAAATAAGCAATTTGACACAAACCAACAAGTTGAAATGTGGCAAACTGATGCACAAAAAGTGCTTTATGCACAATTATGTAATGCCTTTTATCAGCGTGAGGTGCAGCGCTTAGTGGCTGAACCTAATGGTGATCGTTTACGCAGGCAATTAAAAAGCCTGCCTTATTACATTGAACGTGCCGCAACACGGGTGGCTAATGCAACATCGCCTTTTACGCTCGATGCGCAAAATGGTGGGTGGCTTGAAAAGCAAAAACCAACTCCGCCAGAAGTTAATTCTTCAGCGAATGAACTTTTTTATCAAGTCTATGCCAAAGTTGGGCTGATTATTCCTGTATTATTACAAAATCACGGCCAAATTCGGGTTAGAATAGACAGCATTGATCAAGTAACTAAAACACAGGTTCATTGCAATGAGCTTGGCTGGTTTGATTTTTTAGGTCAAGGGCTTGAGCAGCAAAGTGCGCAATTACTCAAACCCAACAAAGCAACGCTTGCTGCGGCGTGTTGTGGCCACCAGTGGCAGTTTTCAAAGCGCAGTACGCCACGGGTATTATCGTTACGGGAAATGTTATTGGCTGCCAATATTAATTGGCGCAATGTTAAGCGGCCATTGGCGTAAAGCTTACAATTCAAAATTAAAATAAGGAGTGTTTAATGCGATTTTTTCAATTTGGCTTGTTGTGCTTAGCACTTTTTATTCAGTATAGACTTTGGTTTGGCCATAATGGTGTGCAAGACTACACCCGTCTAAAAAATGCGGTAGCATCGCATCAACAAACAAACGAAAAGCTGATCAAGCGTAATAAAGTATTAAAAGCGGATATAGAAGATTTAAAGCTCGGCCTTGAAGGTATTGAAGAGCGTGCCCGCAACGAATTAGGAATGATTAAACCGGACGAAACCTTTATTCGTGTTTTACCGGCTCAACACCATGACAAATAAATTTACTATTGCAGCTATTGTTCCTGCCGCAGGTGTTGGCAGCAGAATGCAACACACAACACCAAAGCAATATATTTCCTTAGCAGGGAAAACCATTTTAGAGCACACGCTCGCTAAGTTATCGCAGTTACCGCAGTTAAATTCTATAGTGGTGGCTTTGAGCGAAACCGACCCTTACTTTGACGACCTTACGCTATCTGATCCTCGCATCTTGCGTGTTATTGGCGGTAAAGAGCGTGCAGATTCAGTATTAAACAGTTTATTGTTTTTAGCTGCCAATCCACCGACTTGGGTTTTGGTGCATGATGCAGCAAGACCTTTAGTTGATATTGCTGATATAGAGCGCCTAATAGCACAGTGCATGCAGGCTGATGAAGGCGGCATTTTAGCCAGCAAAGTAAAAGACACCATAAAACGAGGGCAGAGCCATGCGCAGCAAACAGTGCCTCGTGATGATTTATGGCAAGCACTTACGCCACAGCTTTTTAAATATGACGAGCTCAAAACAGCACTGCAAAATGCGTTAGCCAATGGGGCAATTATTACTGATGAAGCCAGTGCAATGGAGTGGGCAAATAAGCCGGTAAAGCTGGTGGCAGGGCGCAGTGATAATATTAAAATTACCACCCCAGAAGATTTAGACTTAGCAGGCTTTTTACTGCAAAAACAAAATAATGAGAGTGCAACATGATACGAATAGGCCATGGTTTTGACGTGCATAAGTTTGGAGGCCAAGGGCCTTTAACCATCTGCGGCGAAAAAATTGATTACCCTCAAGGCTTTTTAGCGCACTCAGATGGTGATGTAGCTATTCATGCTTTATGTGACGCGATTTTAGGCTCATTGGCATTAGGTGATATTGGTAAGCACTTTCCAGATACAGCCAGTGAGTATGAAAATATCGATAGCCGTATTTTACTTCGCCATGTAGTGAACCTAGCCAAGCAACAGGGCTATGTATTGGGCAATGCGGATGTCACCATTGTGGCACAAGCACCAAAAATGCTGCCGCACATTCAAGCAATGCGAACCAATCTTGCCAGTGATTTAAATGCTGAGCTCTCACAGATAAATGTTAAAGCCACAACCACTGAAAAGCTCGGGTTTGAGGGGCGAAAAGAAGGTATTTCAAGCCATGCCGTGGTCATTATGAGTAAACAAAGCGCATGAGCGAATTAAATTATTTATACGGCGCGCCGCTTTCTAAAGCCGATTTTAAAACCACCGCAGAAGACTTCATGGTTGATGAAGATCTCGGTATAGAGTTTACCGGCAGTGGTGAACACGTGTGTTTGCAAGTGGTTAAAAAGGGTGAAAACACTCAATATGTGGCTAAGCTCATTGCACAAAAAGCGGGTGTATCGCCACGTGATGTAAGCTATGCCGGTATGAAAGACCGCCATGGAGTATGCTCGCAGTGGTTTAGCGTAAAAGTACCGATTAAAAAGCATATTGATTTTACTGAGCTGAACAGTGAAAGCGTGTTTGTGGTATCGCAGCAGCGCCATGAGCGAAAATTACGCACCGGTTGTCATAAAGGAAATAGATTTACCATTACCTTGCGCAATGTAACCGAGCCGCTTGATATTTTGTGCCGTATAAACGCAGTGCGTGCTGGTGTGCCTAACTACTTTGGTGAGCAGCGTTTTGGCCGTGATGGGCATAACTTAGTCATGGCTGAAAAAATGTTTGCCGGTGAGCGCATACGCGATAAAAAGCTGCGAGGCATTATTATTTCTGCAGCACGTTCACATGTGTTTAATCAAATTGTTAGTTTACGCGTGGCAGAACATGGCCTTGCTAAAACCATGCACCGCGAAGTATTTATGCTTAGCGGTAGCAATGCGTTTTTTGAAGATGCGATCAGCGATGAAAATATTGCACGTCTTGCCTCTGGCGATATTATGATGTCGGCGCCCATGGTGGGCAAAAGCGAAAAAGGCCTTACCGAACAAGAAAAAACATGGTTGGCACCGTATCAAGCATGGTGTGATGGCTTAGGTGAGTTAGGGCTTAAAAACGAGCGCAGAATGCTGCGTTTAATCCCCCAAGATCTAAGTGTAGAAACACTTGATGAACGCACATTAAAACTCAGCTTTGGTTTACCCAAAGGCTGCTTTGCAACGGCTTTACTGCGCGAACTGGTTGATTATACTGACGCCAGTCCTCGCGAGCGAAAAGAAAAGGATAACGCAGATGAAGATTCTATTAAGTAATGATGATGGTGTTAATGCCAAAGGTATTGCTGTTTTATACCAAGCATTAACACAAATTGCTGAGGTAACGCTGGTTGCGCCAGATAGAAATTGCAGTGGCGCAAGTAATTCACTGACGTTAATGAATCCTTTGCGTGCAACGACACTCGACAATGGCTTTATGTCGGTTAATGGCACGCCAACGGATTGTGTGCATTTAGGTGTGAATCAATTAATGGATGAAAAGCCCGATTTAGTGGTAGCCGGTATTAACCACGGCGGCAATTTAGGTGACGATACACTTTACTCTGGTACGGTTGCTGCGGCGACTGAAGGTCGTCATCTGGGTTTACCAGCAATTGCGGTGTCTTTGTGCTCTCACCATGGTGAACACTTTGAAACGGCAGCAGCCGTTACGGTCAATATTATTAAAGGGCTTGCTTCGCATCCACTGCCTAAAGATCAGATCATCAATATTAATGTGCCAGATATTCCTTTAAGTGAGCTAAAAGGGGTTCAGGTAACTCGTTTAGGGGCTCGTCACAAAGCAGAAACCATGACCAAGCAAACCGATCCTTGGGGACGCGATATTTTTTGGTATGGTTCTTTGGGTACAGAAAGCGATGCCGGTGAAGGCACTGACTTTTATGCTGTAAATAATGGCTATGCATCAGTCACCCCATTGAGCGTTGATATGACCGCTAAAGACAGTATCAAAGCTGTGGGAGAGTGGTTAGCCGAGTTGGAGATTAACCGTGCTGGCTAATTATACCCGCAGTGCACAAGCGCTTTCAGACCTATTACAACGAGAGGGCGTAGAAGATAAGGAGGTTTTAAAGGCGATTGCGCAAATTCCTCGGCATATCTTTATTGATGATGTACTCAAACACAAGGCGTATCAAAATACCGCGCTACCTATAGGACAAGGGCAAACTATTTCTCAGCCCTATATTGTTGCGCGCATGACCGAGCTAATGCGATTAGCCGGTGTGCAACATAAGGTGTTAGAAATAGGCACCGGGTCGGGCTATCAAACTGCGGT
The DNA here is from genome assembly GCF_030407915.1 of Pseudoalteromonas sp. APC 3250. Lineage (NCBI taxonomy): Bacteria > Pseudomonadati > Pseudomonadota > Gammaproteobacteria > Alteromonadales > Pseudoalteromonadaceae > Pseudoalteromonas > Pseudoalteromonas sp. APC 3250. Next base: position 102,776 of record NZ_JASDCM010000011.1, on the reverse strand, counting down.
TTTAGCTAAAACCTTTGATAAGGTGTATTCGGTAGAGCGTATAAAAGCTTTGCAATGGCAAGCAAAGCGTCGATTACATCAGCTCGATTTATATAATGTCACTATGAAACACGGTGATGGTTGGCAAGGATGGCAATCGCAAGCGCCATTTAATGGCATTATTGTGACGGCTGCGGCAACGATTATCCCTCCAGAACTACTCGCACAACTTGCAGATGGAGGCGTATTACTTGCCCCCATTGGTGAGGCAGAACAAAAATTAACCATGGTTATTCGCCAAGGCGATAGCTTTACAGAGCATGTAATTGCGCCAGTAAGATTTGTACCTTTGGTCCCTGGCGATATTGAATAGGAATTCATTTTGAAGTTGTTTACCAAGTTATATGATATGGCCTTAGTGTGGGCTAAGCATCGCCATGCAGAACGTTATTTAGCAGGGATGAGCTTTGCCGAATCGGTTTTTTTTCCGGTGCCACCCGATGTAATGTTAGCGCCTATGTCGCTGGCACAACCGAGTAAAGCATGGCGATTTGCAAGCTTTGCTACCGTAGCTTCTGTGCTTGGCGGCGTGCTAGGTTATCTACTAGGGTTTTGGTTATTTGAACCTGTTGTAGAGCCTTTTATTGCACAAATGCAATGGCAAGATAAATTTAATACGGCACTTACATGGTTTAAAGATTATGGCGTATGGGTGGTATTTTTAGCCGGGTTTTCGCCTATTCCTTATAAGGTATTTACTATTGGTGCAGGGGTATTACAAATGGCGTTTTTACCCTTTATTGTTGCATCGGCGGTTGGACGAGGGGCGCGTTTCTTTTTAGTATCTGCTTTAATGAAATGGGGCGGAGTTAAAATGGAGCAAAAATTACGTCAATATATTGAAGTGCTTGGCTGGGCTGTTGTTGCTTTAATTGTTGTTGCGTACATTTTATTACGTTAAGTACTATATATTAATGTTATTAACACAGAGGGCAAAACGCATTGAATAAACAAATACGCTGTTATGTTGCTTTATTTATTAGTGTTTTGCTCTGTGCATGCTCGTCTCGCCATGTTCCCGCTCCGGTAAGCAGTTTAAATAATAATATTAATGACTATCCCTCACGGATTAATATTAACGGCGGAAAATACACAGTACAAAAAGGCGATACACTTTACTCGATTGCTTTTAGTGCCGGAAAAGATTTCAGAGAGCTTGCAAAAAACAATTCAATTCCATCACCTTACACTATTGTTCCTGGTCAGGTTGTATCCCTTTTAGAACCAAGTAGGTCAAGGGTTACACAAAAAAAGTATAAAAAGAAAGCTGTTAAAAATCCATCCCATTTACAAAAAAGCAACAGAAAATTAAAGAAAGAGCTTGATAAGCCGAAAAAACGTAGGTATGTTCAAAAACAAGCTAACCAAAAAATTAGCAAGCCTCAAGGTTCTACAAACAGAAAGTTGAGTTGGTTTTGGCCTGCTAAAGGTAAAATAATCCAACGCTTTTCTAACAAGGAAAATGGTTATAAAGGCCTACAGATTGCTAATAAAAAGGGGACGGCAGTATTCGCCGCTGCTCAAGGAACGGTAGTCTATGCGGGTAGTGCACTAAGAGGTTACGGTAATTTAATTATATTGAAACATAATGATGATTACCTAAGTGCTTATGCACATAACTCAAAGTTACTTGTTAAAGAAAAGCAAATAGTGAAGGCGGGACAAAAAATAGCAGAAATTGGTAATTCAGAGTCTTCAGTAACGGCACTTCGCTTTGAAATTCGTTATCGAGGAAAAGCTGTTAACCCTGCTAAATACCTACCCTGAACTAAAGGTGTTGATTGACAGTTCTGGAGAAGGCTCATGGCTAATACAGCAAAAGCTAATAAAACGACTACAGACCTTAATCATAAAGTTATTGATAGCTTGCTCAGGAGAAGTCTTATGGCTGATGTAGCAAAAGCTGAGAAAACCCCCACTGATGATAAGTTTGACGATTCAAAAGTTGAAGAGCCAACGCAACTACTTGATAACGTGGAAGATGAAGACGTATTTGTTAAAGAAGAAGTCACTAAAAACTTCGACGCCACTCAGTTATACCTAGGCGAAATTGGCTTTTCCCCTCTATTAAGTGCCGAAGAAGAAGTTTTTTTTGCACGAAAATCGCTTAAAGGCTGTGAAGCTTCCCGTAAACGCATGATTGAAAGTAACTTACGCTTGGTTGTGAAAATTGCGCGCAGGTATAACAATCGTGGGCTTGCTCTACTCGATTTAATTGAAGAAGGTAACTTAGGACTCATTAGAGCGGTTGAAAAGTTTGATCCTGAACGTGGTTTTCGATTTTCTACTTATGCTACATGGTGGATACGTCAAACCATTGAGCGGGCGATAATGAATCAAACGCGTACGATTCGTTTGCCTATTCATGTAGTTAAGGAGCTTAACGTTTATTTACGTACAGCACGTGAGCTAACGCAAAAGCTTGATCATGAGCCTACCGCAGAAGAAATTGCAGAAAGCTTAGATAGACCGGTCGAAGACGTCACCAAAATGCTACGCCTAAATGAAAAAATAGCCTCTGTAGATATGCCCATTGGTGGCGAGAATGACAGTGCATTACTAGATGTGATAGCTGATGAAAAAAATGTAGGCCCTGAAGGTGAAGTACAAAACAACGATATGAATACGCATATTATTGACTGGTTAGGTGAATTAAATCCTAAGCAACGCGAAGTACTTGCACGTCGGTTTGGTTTACTAGGCTATGAACCCTCAACCCTTGAAGATGTTGGCCGTGAAATAGGCTTAACCCGTGAGCGAGTTCGCCAAATACAGGTTGAGGCGTTACGTCGGTTAAAAGATATTTTGCAGCAAGAAGGATTAAGTACCGAAAGCTTATTTGAACAATTTGCTTAATCTAATCTAAACACACAGAAAAATGAATACAGCCCGGCTTTTTAAGCCGGGCTGTATGCGTTTAAAGCAGTGCTTTTAATTTATAAAGCAGTTCATGCGCTTGACGCGGTGATAGGTTATCAGGGTCTATTGCGCTCATTTGTTGCTCAAGCTCACTAGGCTGAATTATTTGCGGTTCACTATCAAACGGTAAAACCTGTTGCTCTGTAGTGACTGTGGTGACACTTTGATGGTTTTCAAGCAAGCTTAGCTTTTGTTTAGCTTGGGCAATAACCGCTTTAGGCACACCAGCCAGGGCTGCCACTTGCAAACCAAAACTCTTACTTGCGGCACCATCTAATACCGTGTGCATAAAGGCAATGGTATCGTTGTGTTCAATGGCATCTAGGTGCACATTAACCAGCCCAGGTGTTTGCTCTGCAAGCTCTGTAAGTTCAAAGTAATGGGTTGCAAACAGGGTTTTAGCCGCTATTTTTGAAGCGAGGTGATCAGCCGTCGCGTACGCCAGTGATAAACCATCGTAGGTGCTGGTTCCTCGGCCTATTTCATCCATAAGCACCAATGATTGCGCGGTGGCATTATTTAAAATAGCCGCGGTTTCGGTCATTTCAACCATGAAGGTTGAACGCCCAGATGCTAAGTCGTCACTGGCGCCAATACGGGTAAATATTCTATCTATATTACCAATTTTAGCGCTATCGGCAGGAACGTAACAGCCAATATGTGCCATAAGCACAATAAGCGCAGTTTGGCGCATGTAGGTTGATTTACCGCCCATGTTAGGGCCGGTAATAATCAACATTTTACGCTGGTTATTGAGCTCCACAGGATTGGCAATAAACGGGTCTTTCATTACCTGCTCTACCACAGGGTGGCGGCCTTGTTTAATGCTGATATTATCGCTATCGCAAAGCTCTGGCTTGGCATAATTAAGTGTTTGGGCTCGCTCTGCTAAATTGTTCAGTACATCTAGATCGGCAATTACTGAGGCCATTATTTGTAGCTGCTCAATATGCGGAGCTATAAATTCAAATAACTGTTCGTATAATTGTTTTTCAAGGGCCAGCGCTTTTGATTGACTGCCGAGGACTTTGTCTTCGTGTTCTTTTAGTTCTGGGATTATATAGCGTTCGTTATTTTTTAATGTTTGACGACGAATGTAATCTGCAGGCACTAAGTGCGAGTTGGCGCGACTCACTTCAATAAAAAAGCCATGCACTCGGTTATAACCAATTTTAAGTGTGCTAATACCGGTGCGTTCTCGTTCGCGCTGCTCTAGCTGTTCAAGCACATCGGTGGCACCTTGGCTTAAATTACGCCACTCATCGAGTTCGCTGTTATACCCTGGCGCAATAACACCGCCATCACGAATTAACACTGGCGGATTATCAATGACAGCACGTTCAAGTAATGCTTGTAGCTCAGGAAGCTCTTTAGAATGCGTAATTATATGTGAAATACGTGTATCAGTTGCATCGTTTAATAAGCTATGCAGCGGTGCTAATGCTTGAAGCGCACTGCGAAGCCGTGTTAAATCGCGTGGGCGAGCGGTATGTAATGCCAAGCGAGCAATTACACGTTCTATATCACCAATCTCTTTGAGCGCGTCATGCAGTTCACCACATAATTGTGCATCTAAAATGGCAGTAATAGCATTAAATCGTGAGTTGAGTTCATCTTTATTACGAATAGGAGTATGAATGCGACGTTTAAGTAATCGCGAGCCCATCGCCGTTGCTGTTTTATCAAGCACTTGGGCTAAGGTGTTTTCAAAGCCGCCGGATAAATTAACCGTTAACTCAAGGTTTTTACGGGTTGGCGCATCCAAAATAACCGCGTGTTCGTTATGCTCAAGAGTGATTGCGCGGATGTGCGGTAATGCAATACGTTGGGTATCTTTTACGTACTGCATTAAACAGCCTGCTGCCACCAAGGCGCTATGTGCTTTGTCGACGCCAAATCCCACTAAATCTTTGGTCCCAAACTGCTCGCACAGTAAGTGTTGCGCGGTATCAAGGTCAAACTCCCAATCAGGGCGACGTCTTGCCCCTTTAATGTGTTCAATTAAGTGAATATTTTCAAAGTGTTCGCTATGCAGTAATTCAGCGGGCGCTAAGCGTTGTAGCGTTGAGCTAAATGCTTCATCAGTGTTTACTTCAACAACATTAAAGCGTCCTGAGTTGATATCAAGATACGCAATACCGTATTGGCCTTTTTTATTTTGCCAAACACTGGTTAAAAGGTTGTCTTGGCGTTCTTGCAGTAAGGCTTCGTCAGAAATGGTACCCGGAGTGACAATACGTACTACCTTGCGCTCAACAGGACCTTTGCTGGTGGCTGGGTCGCCCACTTGCTCACAAATAGCCACCGACTCGCCCATTTGTACTAAGCGGGCTAAATAGTTTTCTACTGCATGATAAGGCACGCCCGCCATAGGAATAGGATCGCCGCCGGCTTTGCCACGATGTGTTTGTGAAATATCAAGCAATTGCGCGGCGCGTTTTGCGTCGTCAAAAAAGAGTTCGTAAAAATCCCCCATCCGATAAAACAATAAAATATCGCGATGCTCTGATTTTATTTTTAGATACTGCTGCATCATAGGGGTTTGTTGTTTTATAGTGTGCGGTGCATAAAGATCAAACGACATGTATTTACCCAAAGGCTGAATATGGAATTACATCAAGAGATTAAGACACTTGCTGCGCAATTAGGCGCTATTTTAACGGATAAACGCTTATGGATCACTACCGCTGAATCATGTACTGGTGGTGGAGTGAGTTATTCGCTTACCGATACCCCCGGAAGCTCTGCATATATTGACCGCGCATTTGTCACTTATAGCAATAACGCAAAGCATGAATTACTCAATGTGAAGCGTGATACCCTCGAGGAATTTGGCGCGGTGAGCGAACAAACAGTCATTGAGATGGCAGCAGGTGCATGTAAGGCGGCTAATGCTGATATTGGCATTGCTATTTCAGGAATTGCAGGTCCCGGTGGTGCCACTGAGGACAAACCGGTAGGGCTTGTGTGGTTTGGCCTACAAATTAACGGTAAACACTGGGCGTTTGAGCAAGTATTTGATGGAGATAGGGCACAAGTTAGGCTGCAAGCTATTGTATTTTCATTGAAAAGTATAATAGAGAAGATAAAATAATAAAATTAGCTTGATACTGTGATTTCATACAGTATACTTGTCTGCATTAGCTGGATTTGGAGAGTAAAATGAACGATAACAAACAAAAAGCATTGGACGCAGCTTTATCACAAATTGAACGTCAATTTGGTAAAGGCTCAATTATGAAATTGGGTGATAACAAGGCGTTAAACATTGACGCTGTATCAACAGGCTCGCTAGGTATTGATATTGCTTTAGGCATAGGCGGCTTACCAATGGGGCGTATTGTTGAAGTATATGGCCCAGAGTCATCAGGTAAAACAACGCTAACATTGCAAGTTATCGCTGAAGCTCAAAAAGAAGGTAAAACGTGTGCCTTTGTTGATGCTGAGCATGCTCTTGATCCAATTTATGCACAAAAACTAGGCGTTAACATTGATGAGTTACTGGTATCTCAACCAGATACGGGTGAGCAAGCACTGGAAATTTGTGACATGTTAGTGCGTTCAAGCGCGGTTGATGTGGTTATTGTCGATTCGGTTGCAGCATTAACGCCAAAAGCTGAAATTGAAGGCGACATGGGTGATTCACACATGGGCTTACAAGCACGTTTAATGTCACAAGCATTACGTAAGCTGACTGGTAACATTAAGCGCTCAAACACGCTATGTATTTTCATTAACCAAATCCGTATGAAAATTGGTGTAATGTTTGGTAACCCTGAAACAACAACCGGTGGTAACGCCCTGAAATTTTACGCCTCTGTACGTATTGATATTCGTCGTATTGGTTCGGTAAAAGAAGGCGACGAGGTTGTTGGTAATGAAACGCGCGTTAAAATTGTTAAAAACAAAGTTGCACCGCCGTTTAAACAAGCTGAATTTATCATTATGTATGGTGAAGGTATTTCTAAGCAGGGTGAGCTGATTGATTTAGGTGTTAAGCACAAACTTGTTGAAAAAGCAGGTGCTTGGTATAGCTATAATGGCAACAAAGTTGGCCAAGGTAAGTCTAATTCAATTAAGTTCCTTAAAGAAAACCCTGAAATTGCAGATGAAATTGAAGGTAAACTACGTGAAATGCTATTGCTAAAAGCAACAGTTGAGCCAGAAGATGGCGAAGACGTATTAGGTGACGAAGGCGACCTTTAAGCCAATTAGTTTTAAAAGCTTGATTTGACCCGAGCTTAAAAAAAGCGCTAACCAATTAGGTTAGCGCTTTTTTATTGCTTGCTATAAATTGACTTAAGCTCTGTTCATGAGAGCCCAGTACTCAGATTTATAGCTGCCAGTTAACTGACAGCGAGTAGTTACGCGGTGCACCGTAGTAACCTTGAGCCCAATAGAGGCTGTTTATGTATTTTTCATCAGTGCTGTTATTAACATTGAAGGTAACACCGACGTTTTGAGTAATTTCGTAGGTGGCCATTAAATCTAGTAAGCCATAAGCACCTTGTTTTGTAGTAACCAATGCGTTGCCTGCTGGATCTTTTACTTGCACACGGCTAATAGAATCTTGCCAGCGGTAATTAGCACCTAAGGTTAAACCATCAATAAATGGCACTTGATAAGTGGCAGCCATTTTTAATTGGTTTTCTGGGGTGTAATCTTTGACAAGTTCGTCACCATCAATACTTAAATTACTAAAGCTGATACTGGCACTTAAATCATCAGTTAAGCGACCGCTTAGCTCAATTTCGAATCCATCGCTATTGATACCATCTGCAGCATAATAACGCGTATCGCTAGGAAGAGAGTTTGGAAGTGCAACAGCAAGTCCATCTTGCTCGGCATCAAAGTAGGCGAGTGTAACAAATACTTGCTCACCTAAAAGCTGTGCTTTTAGGCCAACCTCAGTACTTTTGCCAATTACAGGAGCCAGTTGTTCAGCGTTAATGCCTAACTCTTTTTGTGGTACAAACGTTTCGGTATAGCTAGCATACGCAGATAACGACTCAGTAAAATCGTACACCGTACCAATGTAAGGAATAACCTCTGAGTCATCGCGGGTTTGCACGACACTATAAGCAGTACCTTTAGTTTCCCAATCGGTATAGCGAACGCCTGCCAAAATGCTTAATGGCTCTGCTAGTTTAATACGAGTTGAAATATAGGCAGATCTTTGTGTATTTTGTACATCACTGCCGTTAGGCGAATCAACCAGTGTTGCCTCAGGGATAACACCATCCCAAGTCGCTAAATCAGGCATCGCAGGGAAACCATTTCCTGTGCTGTAGTCATAAAGCGATTGGTCATTAAAGTCCATGTTTGCTTGGCTAATACCGAATGATAAGTCGTGCTCTAGTGAAAATAACTCAAATTTACCGCTGGCATATAAGTCAAACAAATCTTGGGTGTCTTTGTAATCATAACGACTCGCATAGCCGGTTAAACCTAAACCAGTTTCTTTATCTGGGGTACCATACACATAAAATAATTCAGAATTTTGTTCATTCTTTATGTGGGCATAACGCGCTTTTGCGACCCAGGTAGCCGATAAATTTTGCTCAAGAGTTACATAGATACGTTCAGCGCTATTATCCCAATACGAGCAATCTGCAGCTGTACTAGTTGACTCATCATAGTTAGTGGGGGAGCCATCTGTGTAATAAAGCGGTAGCGCGCCCCATAGAGGGCTGTCGGCATCTTTTTGTTGGTTTACGTAGTTAATGTTCAGAAGTGTATCGTCGGTTAGCTTTCCTTCATAGGCAAGGTAGGCAATGGTTTTATCGGTTTCGTAGCGGTCTAGATATGACTCTTTATCTTGCTTAGTAAATACAGCACGGACAGCATGCTCGTCGTTAATCGGTGTGGAAACATCAATATCTACACGTTTGTTATTCCACGAACCATAAGAAACCGATGCATGAACTTGTGTTGTGTAGGTTGGCTTTTTTAGCACCATATTAACAGTCGCTGATGGGTTACCTGCACCGGTCATCATGCCATTGGCACCACGTACAATTTCAACACGGTCGTAAATTGCCGTATCAAGTGTACCTTGAATTGAACCAGAGGTTTGCGGTGTGCCTAAGCCATCGATTAAAAAGTTAGTTATTTCAAAACCACGGGCTTTAAAGTAAGTACGATCGGTTTCTATTTGTTCCACTGTTACGCCTGGGGTGCTTTCTAATACCGCATTAATATCATCAAGTGAAAAGTCATCCATCAACGCGCGTGAGACAACAGAAATTGATTGCGGAGTTTCTTTAATGGTTAAACCTAGCTTAGTCGCTGACTGTGCTTCTTCGGTAATATAATTTTTATGATGTTGCCCATAAACGGCAATTTTTTCTAAAGGTAGGTCGTCTTGCGTGTCGTTTGCAACAGCATGCCCAGATAAAACCAGTGAAGTAAGTAGACTCAGTTTAAATGCAGAGTTTTTATGTTTGTACAGCATCATGTTTCCCATAAGATTAAATGTGGGTGGTAATTTAATCTAAATGAGAGTGATTTGCAATTGCGTTTGCTGGGTATTTTACACGTCTTTAATATTTTTTAAGTAAAGCGCATGGATTTGGTTAACTTGAGCTCTGGTTAAAAACAAAAAAAGCGGCCGAAGCCGCTCAGGAAGTAAATCAGTATTTTAATTGGTTAGGAAATTAAAACGCATACTTTACAGAAAATTGTAAACGATCTAGATCGCCATCTACGCCACTTTCAAGCTCGCGTTCTGCATGTTTAAATTCAGCGCCAAAGGTTAGACGTTTAACCGGTGAGTATAAAATATTTGCGCTGTAGCTTTGGCTTGATTCAACAGGGTCGCCAGAGATAGCTAATAAATCAGTGTTATTGTCAGCACTAAAGAAAGAATATAAGAACGTCGAGCGCCACTGGCTGTTCCACTTATGTTGATACGCAATAAAACCAGATGTTGAATCAATCGCATCTAGGTCATCACCATTAAGAACCGCACCACGTGCTACGTTTAGACCCACATAACGACCTAGTCCTTTACCTTGGGTAAGCATAAATTTTAGATTGTCTTCACCAAGCTTCACCATACCCGATGCACTAACACCAAATGAGGTTTCATCGGCATCAACACCACCTACTTTGTAGGTCAGTTGACGAGCAAGGGCTGTTACTACAAAGTTACCCCAATCAGCATTATGGGTGTAGCGTGCGGTAAAGTCAGGTAATGAGGCATCATCAGTTACGGCCATGCCACCGCCGGCTGTAGTAATTGTGCTTTCTGGGTTCTCTAACGAGAATGACCATGCACCCGTAGTGTATTTAATTTGAGATTGACGAACAAACACCGTGCCTTCTGCAGGACCAACAAAATCAAGTGCTTCTGGTAATGCACCGACGTTTTGAAAGTTTGACCATGTTTGACCAAATAACCAGCCATCATATGAGATAAATGCATGGCGAATGCGCGGAGAGTATGAATTAGACACACGCTCGTTGCCGCCAGGAGCTGACAATAAAAAGTCTAGCTCTATTTTAGTTTTAACCGTTTTACCGTTATCTAATAAGGTAGCAGTTCCAAAATTAAAACGTGACTCACGAGCGTGCATATCAAATACGGCGTCTGAACTATTATCGTTACCAACGGTTAGTGTACTTGGCACATAAAAATCACGGCCAACACTGGTGCCCGCAGGAGCGCCTGCTGAGTAGTCACTCCACATTGCGTCGAGTTTAATGTATCCACCGTAGGTAAATTCTGTATCACCTATTTTTGCAGCATAAGCTGTGCTAGAAAGTGCACATAGTACAGCACTAGCTGCCAGTGTTTTAATTGGAGTAAATTTCATTGTTGCGTCCTTTTATAGGCTACTTGTTGTATGTTGTTTGCTTATGATATGTATTAATGTGTGTTACTTATATAGTACTAACAGATTGAATTTAATTATCTTTAATCTAATTTGTTAGTAAATACGAATTATTAATAAACAATCAAAGTTTTTAAATATTCAAGCTACTGTTGTATATGTACACAATTTACTCAATCAACTATTAGTCTATTAGACTAAGGTTTAATAATTATTGAGTGTTCATATACTTTTATTTAATAGTATGTTTTTTATGTAAATAGGGTGTAGCCATGAGGATTATAGATAAGATAATCGTTGTTTGAACTCAGATACAACTAATGTCTAATATTTAATAGTGCACTGCTGAGTAATCCTTGATGAAAAGCCTAAGGCAAGTAATATAAATTGGAGACTAATATGTCACAAAGTATCTATCCAGTTCCTGCGCACATTAAAAACGCAGCGCTCGTCGATAATGAAAAATATAATACGATGTATAAACAGTCTATTGAGGACCCTGAAGGGTTTTGGGCTGAGCACGGTAAGCGTCTTGACTGGTTTACTCCATATTCAAAAGTAAAAAACACTTCATTTGATAAAGGCCATATCAATATCAAATGGTATGAAGATGGCTACCTTAATGCCTCATATAACTGTATTGATCGTCACTTAAAAACAAAAGCAGATAAAGTAGCGTTAATTTGGGAAGGCGATGATCCCTCGCAAAGCGAAAATATTACCTACCAACAACTACATGATGAAGTTGCTAAATTTGCCAATGGTTTAAAAAAGTTGGGTGTGAAAAAAGGTGACCGTGTTGCCATTTACATGCCAATGAGCCCACAAGCTATATATGCAATGCAGGCTTGTGCTCGTATAGGCGCAATTCATTCAGTTATTTTTGGTGGTTTTTCACCGTCAGCTATTGCGGATCGTATTAACGACTCGGGCGCTAAAGTGGTGATCACGTCAGATGAAGGCCGACGTGCAGGTAATTGTGTTCCGCTCAAAGCCAATGTAGATGAAGCGGTGTTACAAGATTCGGTAACTACCGTTGAGCATGTAGTTGTTCATAAACTGACCTCTGGCGATGTTGATTGGCATAGCCATGATATTTGGTGGCATGACTTAGTTGCTGATGAAGCACCCGAGTGTGAGCCTGAGCGCATGAACGCTGAAGACCCATTGTTTATTTTATATACCTCAGGTTCTACGGGGCAGCCTAAAGGTGTGGTACATACCACTGGTGGTTATTTAGTGTATTCATCAATGACTCATGAATATGTTTTTGACTTACAAGAAGATGATATTTTTTGGTGTAGTGCCGATGTGGGCTGGATCACAGGTCACAGTTATATTGCTTATGGCCCGCTTGTTAATGGGTGTACGCAAGTCGTATTCGAAGGTGTGCCAACTTACCCAACAGCAGGGCGTATGGGTGAAGTTGTTGATAAACATAACGTTACTATTTTATACACCGCACCTACTGCTATTCGAGCGCTTATGGCCAAAGGAGATGAGCCAATTGCCAGTTCAAATCGAGATAGCCTGCGTATTTTAGGTTCAGTAGGAGAGCCAATTAACCCCGAAGCGTGGACGTGGTACTACGAAAAAATTGGTAAATCTAACTGCCCAATCGTTGATACCTGGTGGCAAACTGAAACTGGCGGCATTATGATTGCGCCTCTTCCAGGTGCAACTGATATGAAACCAGGCTCTGCAACTCGTCCATTTTTTGGTATTGCACCGGCGTTATTTGATGCTGAGGGTAATACATTAGAGGGCGCTGTTGAAGGAAACCTAGTTATTTTAGATAGCTGGCCTTCGCAAGCACGAACTGTTTATGGCGATCACGAGCGCTTTGAGCAAACTTATTTTAGTGCTTACCCGGGTGTTTACTTCACCGGTGACGGTTGTCGTCGTGATGAAGACGGAGATTACTGGATCACAGGGCGTGTGGATGATGTGCTTAATGTATCTGGGCATCGTTTAGGTACTGCTGAAATTGAAAGTGCTTTAGTTGCTCATGAAGCCGTAGCTGAAGCTGCAGTTGTCGGTTACCCGCACGATATTAAAGGCCAAGGCATATATGTTTACATTACACCTAACGAGGGTGTAACGGTGAGTGATGAGCTAACAAAAGAGATCCGTAATTGGGTACGTAAAGAGCTTAGCCCTATTGCATCACCCGATATGATCCAATGGTCGCCAGGGTTACCAAAAACTCGCTCAGGCAAAATTATGCGTCGTATTTTACGTAAAATTGCTGCAAATGAGTATCAACAGCTTGGTGATACGTCGACACTCGCCGATCCGTCAGTCGTTGATGAGCTAGTAGAAAATCGATTAAATCGTTAATTTCGCGTTAAAAGCTTGATTAGAAGTTGATTCTAAACGTAGTATATCGGCTGTTGTCTATCGGATAGCAGCCGAATTTTTGGGAGTGAACAATGAGTCAGTTTTTAATAGCGGACGATCATCCGTTATTTCGCGAAGCATTAAAGGGCGCTTTGAGCGCAAAATTTGCAGGTTTAGAGGTTTTTGAATCGGCCGATTTTGATAGCACATTGAAAGTGTTAAGCGAACAAGAAGATCTTGATATATTACTACTAGATTTACACATGCCAGGTAACGGTGACTTGTACGGATTAATCCGTATTCGTGAAGATTATCCGAGTTTACCGATTGCGGTGGTTTCGGGTAGTGAAGATGTAAATATTGTTTCTAAGGTAATGGGTTATGGCGCTATGGGGTTTATTCCCAAATCATCTTCATCGGATGATATTGCTAATGCAATAAACCAAATACTTGAAGGCGACACTTGGCTGCCAACCGAACTAAAAAGTAAGGTAGCTGAAATAGAAGGCGAAGATAGGGAAATTGCCGCACAAGTTGCATCACTTACTCCACAGCAATACCGTGTATTACAATATTTGCACGAAGGCTTACTTAATAAACAAATAGCTTACGAATTGCATATTTCAGAAGCCACAGTCAAAGCACACATTACTGCCATATTTAGAAAACTCGGTGTTTATAACCGAACTCAAGCTGTTTTAATTGCCGCAAAATTACAACTAGAACCCATAGAGCAAGTTTAAACAGGTTAAATTAGAGGCGAGAGCCTCTTTTTTGCAACTCAAGCATGCGAAACCATTCAGTTACTATGACATAACAAGTCATTCATCTTTATTACATGACCTGCTGGGTAAATAATGCTAGGTTACGGGCATTTTGTAATTAAGAGAGCATGGTATGTCAGACTCAATAGACTCACCAAACACATCCCAAGATGAAAATCAGGTCGCAAAGAACGGCTGGTTTAATCGATTTTTAGCCACTGTAGAATTTTTAGGGAACATGCTTCCCCACCCAATTACGTTATTTGCATTGTTTTGTATTGCCATTATTTTATTTAGTGGTGTTGCCGATTGGTTTGGACTCAGCGCTATTGATCCACGGCCTGAGGGCTCTGCTGGGCGCGATCCAGATGGTGTTATTGAAGTAGTAAGCTTACTCAGTGCAGAAGGCTTACAACGTATTGTAACGGGGCTGGTGACTAACTTTACTAGCTTTGCGCCATTAGGGACGGTATTAGTTGCGCTATTAGGTGTGAGTGTAGCTGAGCATTCAGGGCTATTGTCTGCCGCTATGCGTGGCATGGTAATGGGGGCATCAAAACGCTTAGTGACCTTTATGGTGGTGTTTGCCGCTATATTATCAAATACAGCTTCTGAGCTTGGCTATGTGGTATTGATTCCGCTAGCGGCAATGATATTTCATAGCTTAGGTCGTCATCCGCTTGCCGGTCTTGCTGCGGCATTTGCTGGGGTATCTGGTGGTTACAGTGCTAATTTATTATTGGGTACTATCGATCCGTTACTAGCCGGTATTACCACGCCAGCTGCACAAATGATTGACCCAACATACCAAGTAGGCGCAGAAGCAAACTGGTATTTCATGATGATATCGGTATTTTTAATTGCCATATTAGGCACGCTAGTTACTGAGAAAATTGTAGAGCCGCGATTAGGCAAATATAACCCAGACGAAGCCAGTGAAGATTTAGCTCAAAACAACATTGCCGGTTTAACTGACAAAGAAAAGTCGGGCTTAAAATGGGCTGGATTCTCATTACTTGTTGTTTCATTACTACTCGCGTGGACAGTTGTACCCGCAGACGGTATTTTACGTAACCCAGAAACAGGCCTAGTTGCTCACTCGCCGTTTTTAAAAGGGATTGTGGTTTTTATTTTTGTCACCTTTGGTATTCCAGGTTTTGTGTATGGCCGCGTTGTTGGCACCATGAAAAATGATAAAGACGTGATTAACGCCATGAGCAAAAGTATGAGCTCTATGGGAATGTACATTGTATTAGTCTTTTTTGCTGCGCAATTTGTGGCATTTTTTAAGTGGACTAACTTAGGTACTATTTTAGCCATTAATGGCGCTGCATTATTACAGGCACTTAGCCTAACGGGGCCGGAAGTATTTGTGCTGTTTATTTTAATGTGTGCTTTAGTGAACTTAACGCTAGGCTCATCGTCAGCGCAGTGGGCAGTAACAGCCCCTATTTTTGTTCCTATGCTGATGCTTATAGGTTATGCCCCCGAGACAATTCAAGCAGCTTATCGTATTGGTGATTCGGTAACTAACTTAATTACCCCGATGATGAGTTACTTTGGCTTGATCCTCGCGGTTGCCACTAAATACAAAAAAGACATGGGAATAGGTACTTTGGTAGCGACTATGTTGCCATATAGTATTATTTTCTTTGTTGGTTGGGTGGTGCTGTTTTACTTATGGGTATTTGTTTTAGGTATGCCAGTAGGCCCTGGGGCACCAACGTATTACACACCCTAACTAAGTAAGGTTTAATATTTACTTAAAAAATGCCAGCTTATTAGCTGGCATTTTTATTTAAAAAGTAAAAATTATGAAAATACGACGGTTTTATTGCCATTAATAAATAGCTTATGTTCTGATGCTAGTTGCAATGCTTTACAAAACACTGTTTTTTCCACGTCTTTACCCATTTTAGCCATCATTTCAGCCGTATTAGCATGAGTTACACTCGATACGTCTTGTAAAATAATAGGGCCTTCATCTAGCTCATTATTTACAAAGTGAGCCGTGGCACCAATAATTTTTACACCGCGCTCAAACGCCTGATGATACGGTTTAGCACCAATAAAAGCCGGTAAAAATGAGTGATGAATATTGATGATTTTACCCTCAAATCGACCAACAAACTCAGGGCTTAAAATACGCATGTATTTAGCTAACCCAATAATGTCAGGGTTATAGCTGGCAATTAAGTCACCGACTTTTTCGTCGTGCTCACTGCGCGTAAGTCCTTCATGAGAAACCACATGAAAAGGAATATCAAATCCCTTAACCAAAGGCTCTAATGTAGGATAATTGGCAATCACGGCAAGTATCTCTATGTTTAGGGTTTGTTCAAATTGTTTTAACAACATGCCGCCTAAACAGTGGGCTTCTTTTGTGGCTAATAAAACAACTTTGGTCTTTTCTTCACCGTGTAGCGCCACTTTTGCACCTGCGGGTAATACTTCGCGCAGCTGTGCTAAAAACTCAGTGTGGGGTTCGCCAGTGAGTTCAGTGCGCATAAAAAAGCGCTGTGCATCTTTATCTACAAACTCGTTATTACGAATAATGTTTAAGTTATGTCTGTGACACAGTCCGGTAATTTTGGCGATTAAGCCAATATCATCGGCGCATTGGGTGGTTAGTATGTAACTCATTTTCCTCATTCTTACCCAGTAGTTAGTTGCTTCATTATTTGCGTTTTAACTCAGAAAGCAAGACCTTTGTGTGATGCCCAATATTTAATTTCATTAAAGCTAAAATAGCGTTAGTCAGGTTAATTTAGCTTTAAGGAAGTTTAACAAGCTGTGTACTGGCTATTTGAAAGGCTAAATTGGTTTTGGTTCTTTATTACTGCTTATATACTATCGTCTAGTTATAAAGTGTTTTTTAGTGTGTTTTACTATTGTAAGAGTGTATTAGATTGCTAAACGATCTCGTTTGTGCTTAATTTGTATACAGGTATGCGTTGTATAGTAATGCAAACAATGAAATTTTTTAGCTAACGGGCTACAAAATAAAAAGAGCTTGATGGCTTGTAATGTTAATTGGAGAAATAATGGGTAATTTAAGCTTAAAAAACAAATTGCTACTGTTGGCTGTTTTACCATTAATTGTATTGCTAATCAGTTTTATGGCGGGTTCATATTATTTAGAGAAGCAAAATCAGCAGCAATACTTTAATGAATTCAAAACCAAACTAATAGCAGATAAACAAACGCTGCTAAAAACAGAAATTGAAATTGGTTCTCAAATAGTGCAATACCAATTAGCACAAGGTAATGAACAAGACGCAAAAAATGCGCTAAGGGATTTAAAATTTGGCGAAGATGGCTATTATTTTATTTACGATACCGATGGCGTGAGTGTTTTTCATGCATTGTTAGGCGATGCAATTGAAGGGCAAAATAAAATAGACATGACCGACCCAAACGGTAAAAAAATAGTGGTTGGTTTACTAGAGCAAGCTCGTAAAGGGGGTGGGTCTTTTACCTATCACTTTCAAAAACCCAACACGACGGGTTTGATTGAAAAAATAGGGTATGCAGCCATGATCCCAGGTACTAACTGGATGATTGGTACGGGTACTTATATGGATGACATTGAGGCTGAACTAGTTAAATACCAAGCAACCATGGCTGAGCATTTAACTGAAAAAATGACCACCTTATTTTTAATATCACTTCTGCTACTTGGTTTAGCAGCCGTGGGTGCCTTATATGCAGCGAGTAATATGGTTAAACCAATACATCGAATGGTACAAAGTTTAGATGACATAGCCAAAGGTGAAGGTGATTTAACCAGAAGATTAGTGATTGACACCCATGATGAAATTGGTCAACTAGGTGAATCGTTTAATCTGTTTGTTAGTAAGCTGCATAGTATTATTTCGGGCGTGGTCGATGTGACGAGCGATGTTAAAACGGCCTCATCAGATATCAATACGCAAACCTTATTAATTGAAGATAAATTATTGAAACATAACCATGAAACTGAACTAGTAGTCACCGCTATTACTGAAATGTCAGCAACCTCGCATGAAGTGGCACAAAATACCACACAAGTTGCGGTATCAACGCAGGCAGCAACAAAAGAAGTGGCCAATGCGCAAGATTGTGTGGATGTTTCACTCAGTGAAGTTTCAAACTTAATGGGCGAAATTAACCAAGCCGCTGAGCAAGTAAACTCGTTAAGTGAACAGTCTAAAAAGATTAATAGCGTGTTGAGTGTTATTGGGGGTATTGCTGAGCAAACGAACTTACTGGCATTAAACGCCGCTATTGAGGCTGCACGAGCGGGTGAGCAAGGTCGTGGTTTTGCCGTTGTAGCTGATGAAGTAAGAAGCTTAGCAAGCCGTACTCAAGATAGCACATTAGAAATTAATGAAATGCTTAGCGAATTACATAACTTAGTCACTGCGGCTGTAGGAGCCATGCAAGCGAGTCAACAAAGCTGTAACCGCTCTGTAGAGTCTTCACGCGCTATATCTGAAAGTTTAGGTGCGGTTACTACATCGGTAACAACAATTAACGATATGAGTACACAAATTGCCACCGCAGCTACTGAGCAAAGTAGCGTTACAGAAGAGATAAACCGTAACGTGTATGCAATTCAAGAAATTGTGAATGAATTAACGCAATCGAGTAAAACGACTTCTTCGGTAAGTCAGCACTTAGCGGGACGAGGTCAAAACTTAGGTGATTTAGTTGGTCAGTTTAAAATATAAATAACACTTAGCTATTAATTGCTTTTGGAAGCCGTGACTTATTTAGTTACGGCTTTTTTTTGCTTTATTTTTAGCTAAAGCGCAATAGTTTATAGCCTGCTACATCCATAAATATTTAACAGCACAGCGATTTTTTAATATTTTTATTAGCGACTAATGTACACTATAAGGGTCTGTTGACCTTTTTGGATTGAAACATGTTCAACCTCGAAAGATAAACAGATCCTAGCTAATCTCATTAATAAGTACTTACTTATTACAGTAAATTTATAGTGAAACGACTATTTTAGGGTTTTTAAATGATAGAGTATCCGGTTGATCAGTTACCACAACTCATAAATGACTTATTGCAGTGTGATACCACTGAGCGCAAAAATAAATTACTTATAGATGCTCAGCAAACTTTATCAACTGAGCACTTATCTTTATTGTTTGAGGCGATCCCTAAAGAGCAGCGTCTTGAAATTTGGCATTTATTAGATGAAGACACGCAGCACGAAATTTTTGTTAATTTAAGTGAAGATAGCTGTTTATGGTTACTACAAACACTAGATGACAGTGCCGGATTTAAATTATTAGACGAAGTAAATGTTGAAGAGCTACTTGAGTTAGAAGAAGTTATTCCACAACGTTTTATTGATTACGCTAAAAAACAACTCGATGAAGCACAAACTAAGCAATACGAACTGGCTCAGCAATATACACCAGAGCAATTAGGTCACTGGATTGGGTTTGATTTTTTAAAGGTGTCAGACAAACTCACTGCGGGTGGCGCTAAAAAGCTGCTACACAAAGGCTTACCGCAATACAGCGAAGTTATTTATTTGGTGAGCCGTAAAGGTAGCTTAATCGGTGAAGTTGCGGTTAATGATCTGATAAAAGCGCATGATAACGAGAGTTTAATGACGTTAGCTAATCATGACTTTACCTCATTGCACGCAGACCATGATTTATATGAAGCCGCTGAAGTGGTTATTCATAGCGAGAAAATGGCCATGCCAGTGGTTAATGCCGATAACAAATTAATAGGGCGTTTAACCATTGCATCAGCTTATGAATTACGTCAAGAAATAGCCGACGAAGCGGCAGCAAAGGCCGGTGGTTTACGAGAAGACGAGGACTTATTTGCCAGTGTTCGTAAAAGTGCTAAAAACCGTGGTATTTGGTTAGGTATCAACTTAGCAACGGCATTTTTAGCCTCGTGGTTTATCGGTTTGTTTGGCGCAACTATAGAGCAAGTGGTTGCACTTGCGGTATTAATGCCTGTAGTGGCGTCAATGGGCGGTATTGCCGGTAGCCAAACCTTAACGGTTATTGTACGAGGACTGGCTCTGGGTCAGGTTACTGACTCAAACCGAAACGCATTACTTAAAAAAGAGTTGCGAGTAGGGGCGGTAAATGGCTTGGTGTGGGCATTAGTGATTGGTTTGCTAACCTTTGTATGGTTTAACGATATTATGCTCAGTATAACCATTACTGTGGCAATATTACTTAACTTAGTGGCAGCATCGTTGGCGGGCGTAGTGATCCCCTCTATTTTAGATAAAATGAAAATTGACCCTGCGTTGTCGGGTTCAGTGATTTTAACCACAGTCACTGATATTGTCGGCTTTGTGACCTTTTTAGGGTTAGGTAGTTTGTTATTACTGTAATTTTTATATAAAGATTAATCTCTTATCTACAGCATTTAAAATTAATCTAAACGCCAGTAAAGTAACTCAATTTAGTGGCTTTTAGGGTAGATATAGCGCCATGGAATGGCCTTTAATTTAAACTTTAAACAACAGTACTTATTTTATTTCTACCTTCGGTTTTTGCGCGGTACAAAGCCGTGTCTGCGGCGTACAACAGCGCCTCGTAGGTACGGTATTGACTATTGTGCTCACAGGCAATCCCTTGGCTCACACTAACTTTAACCTCTGGTGGCAGGCCTATATCTGTAAATGTCATCGCATTAATTTGTTGTTGTACATGCTTGGCAACAATCGTTGCACTTTTTATATCGCAACGCGGTAAAATAATAGCAAACTCCTCACCGCCATATCTCGCTGCCAAACACTCTCTTGACGGGATACAATGCAAAAGCATTTTTGCAATTTTTTGTAAGCATTTATCACCTTTAATATGCCCATAGGTGTCGTTGAATTTTTTAAAGTGATCTACATCAATCAATATGCTGGTTAGAGGTTGTTGGCTTTGAATACTTTCTTGCCAGTATTTTTTTAGTGACTCATCTAAAGCTAAACGATTAGCGAGCCCAGTTAAGTGATCGGTTGAAGCTTGTATTTTTAAACGGTTGTACATCGCTTTATGCGTACTGAGATCATGAAGTATGCAAACGTATAATTTTTGCGCCGATGCAATACTTTTTGGCATACTAGATATTGATAAGTCTGCTTCAATAATATCACCATTCGCTTTATTTATTTTTATTTCATTTGGGCCAAAGCTAAGGGAAGTATCTTTAATGTCTATCCAATTTAATAACGTCTGTTTATATTTATCAAGGTCTGCACCGTGTAAAAACGACAGTAAATTTTCGCCTATTAGAGATTGCTGAGAGTAACCTAATAGCTGTGCTGCTTTTGGGTTTGCAAACTCAAAACCACCGTGCTCATTAAGTACAAAAATGCCTTCGGCGGTGCCGTTAAATAATTCAATTAAAGCGCCAAATTGGGTATGAGAAAAAGGACTCGATAAAGCGCAATCGAAGGGGAGTGCTTTATCGTTTTTAACCGCTGGAGTCTCTTTTTTATTAATTTGTTTAGACACGTTTTAGCCTTAGCATGATACAGACGTTTTTGATGTCTACAAATTTACATAAAAAAGTGCAATTAAACCTTTCGGTAATCTTCTGCTTTTAAGTTTTTGATTAATAGTATTTTTTATTATGCACAGGCGTTAAAGGCCTGTGCAATTTGGAAAACAAAAATTAAATATTAAGCGTTGTTTATTAATTTTTGTCTTTATTTTCAATTTGTGGGTCGGCGCTTTCATAGGCTTTACCATTGCACTCAACATTAAATATTAAACACACAGTGCCATTATTTTCATCTGTGTCTGTGATGGTGATTGATTGGCCATCATCATTGATTTCTGATTTAAAATCACCAGCACAGTCGCCTTCTTTATCAGTGATAGTGGCTCCGGTGAATAAAAAACCTTTAGCAAGTGTTGCTTCATTTAAGCTATAAATACCTGCGGTTTCAGTTCTGACAACGCCACCGCCAGAGACTTCTTTGTTATCTTTAAAGTATGTAAAATTGGCGTTGTCGTTACTGTCTAATTCAATATTTACAGTAAAGTTAATTTGTTCTTGAGAGCTATCCATATTATTTCCTTTTGTATTCGTGGTTATAGTTTAAAGTGAGTAATGCCTAATTTAACTAGACTTGCTTTTATTTTGGGGATTTCGTTTGCTCTATTTAAGCAGGTGTATGCCTGTAACAGCGGGTGCGTTACGTGAACGCTTTGGTTTATTTTTACTGTTTCAGCAATGGCTTTAAGCGCATTTAAGCAAAATTGCTCTCGCTGTACGGTATTTTCAGCTAATTTAGCTTTAAGTAAATTTATATTCGTAAAGTCTACATTATCACCACTCTTTGCTTTATTAGCTATGTACTGTTGGTAGCTTGTATCACTTTCAAGGGCTGTTAAAAACTCATATGCTTTAAGTGGTGACTGTCTATCAATAAAGTACTGTATAAGGATCAATTGAGTATTAATTGCAAAGTTATTTTTAAAGCCCTGCACTTTCAAAAAGTTAATAATATCCTTAACTCGGTTATCAATGTTTTTATTAGGTGAAAGCATTAGCTGGTGGGCTAAAAAACGATAATAAGAATGTTGAATGTCTTTACTTTTTGGATCTTGCAATCGTGCGGTATTAACTGTTTTTGTGGCTTGCTGTGCTTTTTTGTAGGCTGGTTGTTTATTTGGCAGGTAGCTCAAAAGGTAGCTTTGTTGAATATAAGTATAAGCTAAACTGCTTGATAAACTGGCATCATCTGGATATTCAATTAATAAACTTTTTAACTCATTAGATGCATTTTCATACATGGTTAATGCGGCATTAAAGTTACCTAGCCTTTCTTCTGTCTTTGCCAGCCAACTGATGGTATCGGCTTTATCGCGCAGTAAGTTTTTGTTGCTGGGTTTAAGCTCAAGGGCTTCATTTTTAAGGGCGAGCGACTTTGTAAAGCGTTGTTTCGCGGCAGTGTAGTTAAATTGCTTTAAATACAAAGAGCCCAGCGAATTATGCGAATACGATAGCTCCATAATCGAGTTAAAACCATTCGGTGCTAATGAATACATTTTCTCGCTGTAGGCATGATATTTTTTAAATAATGGCTCAGTAGCAGCGTAATCACTTTTATCATAATGAAGCTGACCGAGCCAAAAGGCATTGGCACCGGCAAGCGTTAATAGCTCTAAATTATCTGGTTGTATTTTTAATAGTGCTTCAAGGCGAATGCGGGCGTTTTCAAAGGCAGTGAAGGCCTCAATGGTTTTACCGCGAGAATAGGCCACTTCGCCCATAGCCTCAAGAGTTTGTGCATATTGAAAGCGGTTGTTAAATTCGGCTTTTTGGTCGTTAAAACTAAAAAGAGAGCTGGGCTCATCTGCTTGATTGGTAAAATACTCAAGTGCTTTATTACTAATGCCATCGAGCAAATCCATACGCTTAACGCTGCGCAGTTTATCGGCAAAGTCACCGACCATAAAGCCAAGTAGGCTTTCGGCCTCTTGGCGCTTTTGCTGTGCAAGTTGCTGCGCTTGAAAACTGGTAACACTCATAAATAGGGCAACACAGGTAAGTAAGCAAAGCAGAGCGACCGTGCCGCGTTTTATGATTGTTTTTGTTTTACTGTGTTTAAGAGAGCTGGTTATAAGCGCGCGTTCGTCATTGTCTAGTTTGAATATATTGTCGTTTAATAACGTGAGCGCTTCTTGCAATGGTTTACCCGGTGCTAATAGGTAAGCGCTACTTTTATGTTCATTAAGCCACTGTTGCGTGTGGTGGTGCAAACGGCTTTTAATAGCAAGGGCGTCTTTATGATCGTTTATCCACTGTTTGGCACGTGGCCATTGGCGTAATAATGCCTCGTGGGCAAGGCTAAAGCAGGCTTCTTGGTTTTGTAAGTGCGATACAAATAAGCGACTGTCGACCATGGCTTGTACAAGCTCTTTTTGGCTGGTGTTGGTTAATGCTTGTAAGCGGGCCGCACGGCTAGTAATGGTTTTACCATCTGGGTTTAGCGTCACTAACTGCGATAATACGCTTTTTAGTTGCTGTTGTTGTTTTGCGCTCAGCCCAATAAAAACATCTTCTGCCTTTTTACCAATAGCGCCTTCAATACCGCCGAGTTTTTCATACACGCTGTGCAATAACTCATTATTTTCACTGCGCTGTAAATACAGCTCTTGCAGTGTGTATTGCAACATGGGCAGGGCATCAGGGTTGTTGGCGGTATCTGCAAAGAGTATTTCATCCAGCGGAGTTTTGGTTTGCGGGTCGTGTGAGAACGTTAAATTAGCGGTTAATGCCGGCAAGCGAATAATTTGTTGTAGTTCCTGGCGGTTGGGCGGGGTTAAATCATAATGGGCGCCGTTCGCTTTTGCGGCCATAAGGCTGGGTTGCTCTACCACTAAAGGGTAAAAGTCGTTACGACACGCACTAAATACGATCACCGCTTTAGAGGTGGCTAAACGTTCAATAATCGATAAAAAATGACTTCGGGTGTTGGGACTAAATAGTGGCGATGAAAGCAGCACCTCTAAGCGGTCTATAAACAAAAAAAACTGCGGTGTGTTTAGCTTTGTATTTGCCTTACTGATTGCAGTTTGTAACGTGTTTATCACTTCGTCAATTGTGTGCTCTAATTGCTGCGCCAGTGTTTGCGAGCTTAATCCTTCAAATACGGGTTGTTGGTTTATATCCCAATCAAGCATGGCTGAGGCTAAATCTAAATACAGTCTAGTTTGATGCACATCTGCAAAGTCGAGCTGAGTGTATGAAACAACGCCAATACCATCATAACCGCGCTCATCAAGTAGCTTTGGTAAAATACCCGCATTGACTAACGACGATTTACCCGTACCACTTGGGCCAAGTATTAAGCAAAAAGCACGGCCAGATTTTACTTGGTTTGATACGTTTTCGAGTAAGGTGGTGATGGCTTGGTTACGACCAAAAAATAAATGGGTATCGGTTGGGTTATACGCGCTTAAACCTAAAAAAGGAGAACCACCTTGCCACGTGTTTATAGAGCTTGATGTATCTTCTGCAAATGGAAATTCAAGTTTTGCAATAATACGGTAGCCGCGTTTACGAATGGTTTCTATGTATAGCGGGGAGCTTGCCTTATCACCCAGTGCTTTTCGCAGTTGTGTGATGGTTTTATGCAGTGGGTTATCGCCTACTTCAATGTTTTGCCAGCACTGATTGAGTAATTCGTCACTGGTGACAATTTCGCCCTTTTGTAAGCAAAGATATAATAATACATCCATTGCTTTAGGTTCTAATTGCGTTACTTTTTCAGCACATTGTATACAATTGCTGGCAGGTGTTACCTGCCAGTCGCCTAGATAAAAAGGTGATTGATGCATAAGGACTCGTTATTATTTTATTTGTAAGCACGCTTAATTAATTTAATATGATTTAAAATCATATTAAGGTTTTTATTTATTTTAGGTCGCTTTTATTAAGCGTAACAATGCGTTGTGGAAACGGAATTTCAATATTGGCATCGTTAATCGCTTTATACACACCGCCATTTATAGCGAGTTTAGTTTCAATAATTTTAGTGGTGGGCACCCAATAACGATAACTAATGGTGACGCCGCTATCAGCAAAACGTTCTATACCAATTTGTGCATTGGGTTGTTTAGCTACGAGTTCGTGATTGACTAATACGTTTTCAATAAGGCTTATCGCAGTATCACTACAGGCACTGTAGGCTATGTCTATTTCACCTTTTACCAGTGAATAATTAAATGAGTTATGTAGAATTTCGCCAACAATATGTTTGTTAGGAATGGTTATTTCTACTTTTTCTTCATTAATTAATACGGTGTGCCCCAGCTCAATTATTTTTACTTGGCCACTAACGCCTTTTACTTCTATGGTATCGCCAACCACAAATGGCCGCGTAGCAATAATAGCAAGACCCGCACCATAGTTAGAAAGCATGCCTTGTAACGCTAAGCCTGCGCCCAATGAGGCGGCACCTATTGCAGCTACGAATGGGGTCACACTAATGCCAATTTTACCAAGCGCAATAATGATCACCATAATGATCAGCAGTACTTTTACAACATTACTGACAAAATTAGTCAGGGTGATATCAATGTTGTGGCGGGTCATTAAGTTTGCTACAACTTCGGCGAGCTTTTTAGCGACCCACAGGCCAACGAGTAGAATAAAAATAGCGCCCACTATTTGCATACTGTAGGTAACTAAATACTCGGTAAGTAGGGCGTAGTACTTTTCAAATTGCTGAATTTCGGAACTGATCATGCTGGGCTCTATTTTTAGCGATACTGTTATCCGCTTACTATAACAAAGTGTTAACTAAAATTGGATATAATAGTGGTACTATCACTGCGGTTAATAATGCACTGAGTGCCATAGCCACTGATGAAAATGCGCCTATTTTTGGGTGTTCGGCAATAGCTGCCGCGGTACCAATTGCATGGCACGCGGTACCGATTGCAATTCCTTGTGCCTCAAAGTTATAAATCTTAACTAATTTGAGCAATATAAAGCCAAATAAAGCCCCCAATAAACCAATAAAAATAACCATGGCAGCGGCAAGTGAGCTAATTCCTCCTAATGAGTCAGTAACCAGCAGTGTAATAGGGGTTGTTACACTGAGTGCCGCAACAGAGGCGCTCAATTGTGAGGGCACAGCAAATAAAATACTTAATACAAAAGCCACTAGTGTGGCGTTAACAATACCTATACTGCAAGTAGCGACAATTAATAGTAAGTTTTTACGTACGTGCATAAATTGCTGATAAAGCGGCAAGGCTAAAGCAACTATGGCCGGCTCTAATAGCCAACTTAGTAACTGACTATGTGAGGCAAATTGTGAATAAGGTAATTTAAGGTTAACTAACAGTAGGGCAATAATGCCAATGCTTAAAAAAACAGGGTTGGTTAATGACTTTAAAATACTCTGGTTTATTTTAAGATTAACCGCTCTTAGCGCAATAAAGAGAATAATAATAAATGGCACGGTTAACCACCATAGGCTGGGGTTTATGCTAGTGGTTAAGTTAGTCATTATTAGCTCTGCCTTTAAAGTAGCCCACTAGGCTTGCCACTAAAATTAAACTACTGAGTGGGACTAATAAGATGACCGCAGTTAAGAAAGGCCAATGTGATTTAATCAGCCCTAAATGTTCTATAAAACCGACGCCTGCAGGAATAAAGAAAATAGGCATTACATTCAAAATAGGTGATGCGCAGGGGGCGAGTTGATGTTCTTTAACTATGCCTAATAACAGTAACGTTAGCAGCAAAACCATGGCGAGTAGAGGAGCAGGAAAACTTGCATCAAGAAGATGCATAATGAATTTGCTTGTTGCCAAGCACAATAAAATAATTGCGCTACTTAGTAGGTATTTCATTAATTTGGCTCACTAGAATAGAGGAGCCTAACTTTAACAAATAACGCTGTTTTATGCATTGTGCCTTAGTATTACCATCAATGTTACCAGCGCTTGGCGTTTGTAAACTCAATATCAGATTTCCCTTTAGCTTTAGCAATGGCTTTTTTAGTATTAGGGTTGATCAGTAAGCGAATTTGGCTCCATGTTTCTTTAGCGAGTATTTTTCGAGCAGGAGCTTTATAGCTTTGTTGAGTTACACGCTTTATTGCGGCTAATGTGTCAGGTGAGCGCGCTAGCAGTGTATCAAGCATCTCTTTAGTTGCTTTATCTGTATCGTCGGTTATTTTGGTTACTAAACCTAGTTCAAAAGCATGTTGTGCGTTTATTGGATTTGCGTGACTTGCTAACCAAAGCGCTTGGTCGCGTTTTACTAAGCCTGAAAGCATAACATTAGCGCCCATATCTGGGCATAACCCCCAGCGCGCTTCCATAATGGCGAGTTTGGCATCGTGGTGAACAATCCGGTAATCGGCACCCAGTGCTATTTGCAATCCACCCCCAAGGCAATTTCCGTTTATTTTGGCAATAACAGGCACACTCAATGATTGCCAACCAAGTACTACTTTTTGCGCTAAATTTTGATTACCAGGAAGCCATTTAAATAGGAGTTTTATAATATTCATTGGCGAGGCCATAACCGCGTTAATATCAAGCCCTGCACAAAAGTGTTCGCCTTCACCGGTTAATACAACCGCACGAATATTGGCATCTTTTTTAATATTTTTAATCACCTTGTTAAGCTCAATAAACATAGTAAAGCTTAAGGCATTTTGTTTTTCTACTCGATTTAATGTGACGGTGGCAATGCCCTGTTTTTTTTCTAGTTTTATCATCTTGCACTCCTCTGACCTGTTACTTGAGCTTATGTTTTTATTTGTGCTAAGTAAAGTGGGTGAAGATGAATAAAAAACAAAGTGAATTTTTTAATGCAATTGCGGTCTGTTATCTTTCAAGGCAAATTTAATCTTTAAAAGTCAACAGACCCTAATGCTAACCAATCCATTAATATCTATAAGTATTAGGTAAAAGTAAAAAAGTCAGTATTTAACGTGTTTTTTTTATCAAAACACTAACAACTTTTGATATTATGGCGCCAACTTAAAAGCTCAGAGGTTAACCACTCATGTCAGGTCCACGTTTATTTACGGTAGAAGAAGCAACCCATCAAGCTTATGATATTTTTTTGGAGCTGGCTCCCAACAACCTGAGTGATAAAGATGTTGAAGAATTTAACCTGCATCGTGAAGAACTTGGCTTTATTGAAGAAGATGAGCCCGATGAACAGTGGCAAGATTTTGTTGCACTAGAAATAGAGCCTGAGCATTTTATTCAAGTATTAGTGGGCCTTGAGTTTGATAACGAAGACGTCTTATTTGCGAAAATTTTAATTAGCCGTGATAAAGACGCGCCTTTTTGCCATATTTTATGGAAAGAAAGTGAATAACTTTTTCGGCCCCTTTTCATTATTACCATTTGCAAGAGAATGTATTTTGCGAAAGTACGTTGTATTACTGCTTTTATTATTTAGCTCCTACAGCTGGGCAGTGGATCCCTTTGAAGATTTTCATCAATATGGGGAGCTCTCCGATGAAGAAATTCATGAGCTACACAAAGGCGAAGTACTTTATGGTGATACCGAGTTTGGTTTTATTTTAAGTAAAGGTAATACCAACTCAACCAGTTTTAAACTCAAAGGTAATCTTTACCAAGATTTTGAAAACTGGCGTAATCAATTCAAAATAGATTCCTTATACAAACGTGACGAAAATGAAGAAACGGGCCAGTCGGATGTTACGGCTAATCGCGTGTTTGTTTCTGCGCAGGGTAACTATAAAGTTGGTGTTAAAAATTCGTCTTTCTTTATTTATGGCGATTATGAAGAGGATGAATTTAGCGGTCTGGATTTTAAAAGTACGGTGGCAACCGGCTATGGTGCACGTATTTATCAAGGGGTTAAAAACAAAGTAGATATAGATATTGGCCCTGGTTTATATCGCTCCGTTGCTGATGATGAGTCAACAATAAGCGAAGACGATAAAGACAAAATGGGTTACTTGTTACGTATTGCCATGCAATGGGAGCGATTAGTATCTAAGCGCACCCGATTTAACCAAGACATTAGTATAGAGCAGTCTTTATCTGGGCTTAACTCACGGTTAAAGTCAGAAACCGCCTTAATTAGCCAAGTGGTTGGGGCTGTATCGCTCAAGTTTGCTTATATGTACCGTTATAACTCTAAGCCTGAAGAAGATAAGCTTAAATATGATTCAGAGCTCAGCGCAACGTTAGTATACAGTTTTTAATTTTTTAACTTTTTAATTGAGAGTGTTATGTATCAGCATAAGCAGTATGCGGTATTTATATTTGTAGTATTGGCATGGATAGGTGGTTTTGTTGCACTTGCATGGAATTTAATGGGTGCCGATGTGCCGTTAATGGTATTTGCAGGTATTTTATTGCTGGTGGGTTTTTTATTTCATGGTTTAACCATTAAAGTTGATGAAGCCCATATTAGCTGGGCATTTGGTCCAGGCGTTGCGGGTCAAAAATTAGCACTAGAGGACATAGTTGACGTAAAAGCAGTACAAAACTCATACCGTCACGGTATTGGTATTCGCATTACACATGATGGTTG
This sequence comes from Pseudoalteromonas sp. APC 3250, assembly GCF_030407915.1. Classification (NCBI taxonomy): domain Bacteria; kingdom Pseudomonadati; phylum Pseudomonadota; class Gammaproteobacteria; order Alteromonadales; family Pseudoalteromonadaceae; genus Pseudoalteromonas; species Pseudoalteromonas sp. APC 3250. Next base: position 72,856 of record NZ_JASDCM010000011.1, on the reverse strand, counting down.
GATTTATTCAGTATCAGGCTTTAGTGCCGTGCAATTAACGCTTAAAGATGGCAGCCAATACCGCTTAGGGACTAATGACCAAGCAGGATTAGTTGCTGCGCTTGAAGATAAAATAACCCCTGGCGAAGCACCTGCAGCAGAGCCTCAAGTTAAATTACGTACGCATAATAATATGCTATAAAAAAAGCGCCTGAGGCGCTTTTTTTATTACTGGGTTAGGGTTTAGTGATCGTGACCACAACCGCCTTCACCATGTACATGGCCATGCTCAAGCTCTTCAGCCGTTGCATCGCGTACTTCTAAAATCTCTACATCAAAATTGAGCGTAATACCAGCGAGTGGGTTGTTACCATCAACAATCACTTCTTCGTCTTGAATATCGATGATCATGACTGACTGGTCGCCGTCATCGGTGGTTGCACGAAATTGCATGCCCACTTCAATGTCCATGCCTTCAAACATTGATTTTGGCACGGCTTGCATGAGGTGATCATGACGCTCACCGTAACCTTCTTCAGGTTCAACTTTTACACTTAGTGTATCGCCAGCTTGTTTGCCTTGCAGCGCGTTTTCAAGTCCTGAGATCAGGTAACCCGTACCAACGATAAAAATTAATGGCTCACCGCCAAATGAGTTATCAATGGTATTGCCGTCATTATCTAGTACAGAGTAATGCATTTTTACCACTTTATTTGCTGCAACGATCATAGTCATTCCTATTATTCATCTTCAAGAGAGTAAGGTAGAGGCAGAATGTTTAGCTCTACCGAAGGGGTATGTTTTGCACGAAGAACCTGAGCGGTGTCAGTATCGTTTGGCAACACAACTAAGCCAGTTAAAGTGTGTGTTTTTTCATTAAAGCTTTGCGCAATAAGTTTGCCCGCGCGGCGCCAGTTTTCACCTAACTGGGTTTCGATATCGGGTGCATCGAGCAATCCTTCACTTTGCCCTGTAACGATATACATGGCACGTTTATTTTTACCTAAGTATTTCATACGTGCGACGGTTTCTTGGCCGGTGTAGCAACCCTTTTTAAAACTGATGCCATTGATGGCTTGAAGGTTAACCATTTGCGGCACATATTCATCAATTGCATCAACGCTTAACTGAGGCTCACCAGCTAGCAGTGAGGCCTGTTGCCACATAGCGTCGTTGTCGAGGGTAGATACTTCATCAGGTAAGCAAAATTGGCTATCAACCATAAGTAAAACGCGGTTTGGCGCAAGTTTAAGGGCTTTGCCGTTAGCAAAGTCGCATGCTGTGGCATCGTCACTAAAGTGAATATCAAGTTGCGTAAGCAAATCAGTTAGGTCATCACCTAATAAACCAATTAATCGCTCTGGGGCTTTATTAATTTCAACTTTTGCAAATACAGCGTATTTTTTTAACTCAGCCAGTGAGCGTTCTACTTCAGCACTTGATCCGGTTAAATAATAGTTTTGCTGGTAAGAAAATAGCTTAAATACACCCCACAGCTTACCTTTTGCGCTACAGTGACCTGTCCACAAAAAGTTGTTGTTGTTGATTTTATTGAGATCTTGAGTGATTTGTCCGTGTAGGTAAGATAATTTATCTGTGCCTGAGAGGCTAATAACCTGATGTGATAAAGGACATGCATAAACCAGAGACATAAACACCTTCTTTGCAATAACAAATGAAACCACATAATAACGTAGTTAAAGCCGATGGTACAGCCACCAACAAGCGTTGTTTTTTTATAATTTAGTGCTGTTAAATTAACGTGCATTTGTTAAACTCGAATTAATTAAATATGAGGTTTAAAATGGTTGAAATACATAGTAAAGCACGTATCCGTTGGGCTTGCCGCCGTGGCATGTTAGAACTAGATGTTTTGTTTATGCCGTTTGTTGAAGAAGCTTATGATTCGTTAGATGCTAAACAGCAGGCGACTTTTCAGCGCTTATTAACACAAGAAGACCCAGATTTATTTGCTTGGTTTATGGGCCATGAAAAATGTAAAGACGTTGAGCTAAACAGTATGGTTGAGCTAATTTTAGACCGAGTTCGTGTATAGGTTTACCGTCACAAATAATCAGACAGACCACAAACAGATTGTGGTCTTTTTTTGTGTGCTAACTTTAATATTATGCTTATTTACCACTTCTATTTTGGCAACTCTTTTTTGCATTGCGCTTAATATCGTTGCTGGCATTATCGTTTGGCGAAAAATCGTGGCTGCTCAGCCAGAGCAGGGCGTTATATTATTAGAGCCAAATCAATTTCGTTTTGAGAATGAAAAGCTGCTAATTCAAGGGGTTATTGGTAAGCAAAGCCGATTACTTGGTCGCAGTGTGTGGTTGTATATTAATGGCTTTAGTGAAAACTATTGGCTGATTATCTCAGCCAATAGTGTTGATGAGCAAAGCTATGCGCGTTTAAAACGGGCAACACTTGCGGCAATTAATTGCGCTTTGGAGTCAAAATAGTTGGCGTTGGATTTTCGTTTTGCTCTGGGTAGTCAATGGTAAAGTGCAGTCCGCGACTTTCTTTACGTTCCATAGCACTTCTAATTATAAGCTCGGCTACTTGAACTAAGTTACGTAACTCAAGTAAGTTATTACTCACTCTAAAGTTCGCGTAGTAATCGTGGATTTCTTGCTGTAATAGTTCAACACGATGAAGCGCGCGTTCAAGTCGTTTGGTTGAGCGCACAATCCCAACATAATCCCACATAAATAATCGCAGCTCATGCCAGTTATGGGTGATCACGATTTCTTCATCTGAGTTAGATACGCGGCTTTCATCCCAACTAGGTAACTCAACCAGTGCAGGAGCGGTCTCTATTTTACTCAAAATGTCTTTTGCTGCTGCATGGGCAAATACAATGCACTCTAATAATGAGTTACTTGCCATACGGTTAGCACCGTGCAGCCCAGTGTAAGCCACTTCACCTACAGCGTATAAATTAGCTAAGTCGGTTTTGCCATTAAAGTCGGTCATAACGCCGCCACAGGTATAATGCGCAGCAGGGACAACAGGAATTGCCTCCTTGGTGATATCAAGCCCTACGCTTAAACATTTGGCGTAAATCGTTGGGAAGTGTTCAATAATAAAATCTTTGTCTTTGTGGCTAATATCTAAATATAAGCAATTTGCACCAAGGCGCTTCATTTCAAAATCGATAGCGCGCGCGACTATGTCGCGCGGGGCGAGTTCTTCTCGCTCATCAAACTCTTTCATGAATCGCGTGCCATCTGGGCGTTTTAAATAGGCTCCCTCACCACGCATTGCTTCGGTAATTAAAAAGTTTTGCAACTCAGGGTGATAAAGACTGGTTGGATGAAATTGATTAAATTCCATATTAGCAACGCGACACCCTGCACGCCATGCCATGGCAATACCATCACCGCTAGAAACATCAGGGTTAGAGGTATAAAGGTATACTTTACTTGCGCCACCCGTTGCTAGGGCAACAAATTTTGCGCCAATTGTTTCTACTTTTTTGGCTTTTTTATTCCACACATACATGCCATGAACATGTGAACCCGTTTTGCCGATACTTTTATCGGTAATTAAATCAATCGCGTTGTAATGCTCTAACAAGGTGATATTGCTATGCGCTTGAACTTGGCTAATCAAGGTTGTTTGCACAGCTTTGCCTGTGGCATCGGCTGCATGCAAAATGCGTCGGTGGCTATGCCCACCTTCACGAGTTAAATGAAAGCGCTCTTTACCTTTGCTATCAAACTCCATATCAAAAGGCACGCCTTGGTCAATCAGCCATTGCAGGCAGTCATGAGCATTGCTGGCAGTGTAATGAACCGCCTCTCTGTCGCATAAACCGCCACCGGCGTCTAAGGTATCTTCAACGTGAGACTCTATACTGTCATTTTTTTTATCAAAAACAGCGGCAATTCCGCCTTGGGCATAAAGAGTAGAACCTTCGGTTAATTCACCTTTACTAATTACGGTAACGTTACAGTAATTAGCCAAAGATAAAGCAAGTGATAAGCCTGCTGCGCCGCTACCAATAATAGCGACATCGGTAATGTGATGTTTATTTTGGTTCATCTGTGAGGTACTTTGCGGTTACAATGCTCAGATAGAGCAATATTTATTTTTAATACTTATAGTTGTACCATATTTGTAGCACTACCACGAAGTGGTTTTAGCGTATAAATACGTAATTTTTTAGCTATTTTATAAAAAAACAATATGAAGCAGAACTTTTTATTCATCTAAGGGTCAGAGTAGGTGTGAACAATGGCGACACTATGAATAATAAGCAAGAATCAATCAGAGGAGTACCGGCTCGAATGAGCGAGCAGGAATTAGATTTAGCGTTAGTGAAAAGGGTTCAGCAGGGAGATAAAAACGCCTTTAACCTATTAGTTAAGAAGTATCAGAACAAGATTGCCGGTTTGATCTCACGTTATGTATCAAATCAGGGTGACATTGCTGATGTAGCACAAGAGGCGTTTATTAAAGCGTATCGTGCCCTTCCAAACTTTCGTGGTGACAGTGCTTTTTATACTTGGCTTTACCGTATCGCCGTTAATTGTGCTAAAAATTACTTAGTGGCTCAAGGGCGTAAACCGCCAGCAAATGATATAGATGCTGACGATGCCGAGTTTTATGAGGGTGCTGATTCAATGCGTTCAAACGCATCACCTGAAAATTTACTATTAAGCGAAGAAGTACGCGCTGTTATTTTTAATACGATTGATAGTTTGCCTGAAGATCTAAAAACCGCGATTACCCTTAGAGAAATTGAGGGGATGAGCTATGAAGAAATAGCCGTGGTGATGGATTGCCCAGTCGGGACGGTGCGTTCGCGTATTTTTCGTGCCCGTGAAGCAATTGATAACAAATTAAACCCATTAATAGGCGAGTCTTAGTATGACAAAAGCACACGTTAACCGCTTAGATAACGAATCGTTATCAGCATTACTTGACGGTGAGCAAGCATTAAATGATGCCGAGATTGCATCTGCTGATGTAGCTACATTTGGCCGTTACGCGTTAATCGGTGATGCAATGCGAGCTAAAGAAAACAACAAAAATATGGATTTTGATATTAGCGATCGCATTTCGTTAGCACTTGATAGTGAGCCGGTTTATGCAGACTTTAGCCAGTCTGAAAGTGTGGCAAAGCCGGTAAATACTGAAGCCGATAATAAAATCGTGGCGTTTAATTGGCGCAAGCCGGTTGCGCAGTTAGCAATTGCAGCTAGCGTGGCAATGTTTACTATTGTTGGCGTGAACACCTTGCCGCAAGGTGAAGATGCTGTGCAAAACGAAATTCCTTTATTACAAACCACGCCGTTAACCGGCATGGCATCGCCAGTGAGTTATTCATCAGCACCGGCGCTAGAGAACGCAGAGAAAGGCTTACGAGAGCTTCAACAGCAACGTATTGGCGCTCTAGTACTTGAACACCAGCGTCAAGCACGTGTGGCTCATTCGTTGAAAACTGCGAAAACAGATGAAACGTCACAAGAGGAAAAAAACTAATTAGATGAAAGTAATAACTTTTGTTATGTCGTTGGTGTTAAGTTTTAATGCTTTCGCCAATGACACAAACCCCGCTAAAGATTTACTGCTTGAAATGGCCAGTGCAGTTCATACACGTAATTTTGATGCCTCTTTTGTTGTTGTTAAAGGCAAAAGTATGGAGCCCTACCGTTGGGTGCATGCTAAACAGGGGGACGTTGAGCTTGAGCATTTGAGTTTACTCAACGGTGCTGGCCTTGAAATGATCCGCATTGACAACCAAGTTACCTATTTTGAGCCACAATCAGAGCCGTATTCATTAACAACCGACTCAATTGCCGGCCCTATTCCTGAAGTGCTTTTTAAAGATATTAACCGCTTAAGTGCGCATTATGATTTTGTGCTTGGTGGTAAAGGCCGTATTGCTGGGCGTCCCGCGCAATTAGTTCGAATTGAATCTAAAAACGAAGACAAATACAACTATTGGATATGGATTGATACTGAGTCGTCGTTATTATTAAAAGCGGCGTATGTTAATCATCAAGGTGAAGCGCTTGAGCAATTACAGCTCACTCATATTAGCGTGACTGAGCAACCGGCAAACTTATTATTAGAAGTGCTTAATCGTAACTTTCCAACCCCATTACCTGCCAATTCAATTGATGAACAAACTAAAGCGAATGCCATGAATTGGACTATTGGCTGGTTACCTGAGGGGTTTGAATTACTTAAGTCAGACAGGCATAAGCTCGACTTAAATAATGAATTAACAGACTATTATTTATTTTCTGATGGGTTTGTTGAAGTATCTGTGTTTGTACAACGACCACTACCGGGTAAGCGTTTAAGCGGTGCCCTCACCTCAGGGGCAACTACGATTTATGTACACAACGGCGGAAATTTTGATGTCTCTGTGGTGGGAAACATTCCAACCATGAGTGCCAAAGCCATTGCTGAGTCTGTATCGCGGGCATTATAAGTAACTAAACTATGATTGAACAAACGTTAACCGTCGTGGCCCTTAGTGGCCACGTTGCGCATTTAGAAGCCCAACAAAAACAGGCCTGTGAAGGCTGTAATGGACGTTGTGGCTCACAAGTGTTTAGTAAGTTATTTGGTACCGCCAAAAAAACATTACCTTATAAATTTGAAACACAGTTAGAAATAGGCCAAAAAGTAACTTTGTCATTGGATGATAGCCATGTTGTAAAGCATGCCTTTGCAGTTTACATGCTGCCTTTGTTTTTGAGTTTAATATTCGCTTTAATAGCCAGTGAATTGATATTGTTAGCCGAAGGCTGGCAAATTTTAGCCGCGATATTGGGTGGGATCACCGGCTTTTTAATTGCTAAAACATGGGTGAAATCATTAAGACATGAGATAAAAGTGATAAAAATTCATCCAATTAGCCTCCCTTTAACTCAAATAGATGGTGATTGACGCCAATTAAATGTAAAATTGCGTTTTTATGCCACAGTAACTTGAAAATACACAGCAAGTATTTTCAAGTTATTTAGGCATATGACCTTAGTCCTTTAAAATAGAAGTTTAGAATCCAGTTTATGAAGCATATCCGTAATTTTTCGATCATCGCCCACATTGACCATGGTAAATCGACCCTTTCTGACCGTTTGATCCAAGTTTGTGGTGGTTTAACCGACCGTGAAATGCAGAAGCAAGTTCTGGATTCAATGGATATTGAACGTGAACGTGGCATTACCATCAAGGCACAAAGTGTAACCTTAAATTATAAAGCGAATGATGGTGAAACTTACCAACTTAACTTTATCGACACCCCTGGGCACGTTGACTTTACCTATGAAGTATCGCGTTCGTTAGCGGCTTGTGAAGGGGCACTGCTTGTTGTTGATGCTGGTCAAGGCGTAGAAGCGCAAACATTAGCAAACTGTTACACCGCCATTGAAATGGACTTAGAAGTTATACCGGTACTTAATAAAATTGATTTACCGCAAGCTGATCCATTACGTGTAGCCGAAGAAATTGAAGACATTATTGGTATTGATGCCCTTGATGCGGTGCAATGTAGCGCCAAAACAGGTGTAGGTATTGCTGAAGTACTTGAAATGATCGTTAAAGATGTACCGCCACCAGTTGGTGATAAAGACGCGCCATTACAAGCGCTAATTATCGATTCTTGGTTTGACCCGTACCAAGGCGTTGTATCGCTAGTGCGTATCAAACATGGCGAACTTCGCGCGGGCGACAAAATTAAAATCATGTCAAACGAAAACGTACATACCGCAGATCATGTGGGGATTTTTACGCCTAAACAAACTAACACCGGTGTTTTACGCACTGGTGAAGTAGGCTTTGTTATTGCTGGTATCAAAGAAATACATGGTGCACCGGTGGGTGATACCATTACTCATCAAAAAAATGCGGCACCACTGCGCTTACCTGGTTTTCAAAAAATTAAGCCGCAAGTTTATGCGGGTATGTTCCCAATAGCCTCTGATGATTACGAGTCATTCCGCGATGCCCTTAACAAACTTAGCTTAAACGATGCCTCGTTATTCTTTGAACCAGAAAATTCAACTGCGTTAGGGTTTGGTTTCCGTTGTGGATTCTTGGGCATGTTACACATGGAAATTATCCAAGAGCGTTTAGAGCGTGAATACGACATTGATTTAATCACCACGGCACCAACGGTTATTTACGAGGTGGTAACTAAAGAGGGCACGACGCAAATTGATAACCCGTCTGATCTTCCACCAGTTAACGATATTTTAGAGATACGTGAGCCGGTTGTAGAAGCTAATATTTTAGTTCCACAAGAGTACTTAGGCAGCGTAATCACCTTATGTGTTGATAAGCGCGGTATGCAAACTAAAATGAGTTATCACGGTAAGCAAGTTGCAGTAACGTATGAACTGCCAATGGCTGAAGTGGTAATGGACTTCTTTGATAAGCTAAAATCAACAAGCCGTGGTTTTGCCTCGCTTGATTATAACTTTAAGCATTTCCAAACTTCAGACATGGTACGTGTAGATATACTTATCAATGGCGAGCGTGTGGATGCATTGGCTATCATTGTTCACCGCGACAGCGCACAATCACGTGGTCGACAGCTTGCTGATGCGTTAAAAGAACTTATACCACGTCAAATGTTTGATATTGCGATTCAGGCAGCAATTGGTCAACATGTAATCGCCCGAACAACTGTTAAGCAACTACGTAAAAACGTAATCGCTAAATGTTACGGTGGTGACGTGAGCCGTAAGAAGAAATTACTTCAAAAACAAAAAGATGGTAAAAAGCGAATGAAGCAACTTGGTAACGTTGAAGTGCCTCAAGAAGCGTTCTTAGCCATTTTGAAAGTTGGTAAATAAAAATAAAGGATAATAAATGGCTGGCTACTTTTCAGTTTTATTGGTGTTGTTAACTTTAGGCTCAGGTCTAATATGGTTAGTAGATCACTTAATGTTTGCCCCTAAAAGGCAGGAACGTTTAGCAATTGCTCAAACTTCTGCCGGTGGTCAACTTGATGAAGAAACCGCAGCATTGATTGCGCCTGAGCCAATGATTACTGAAACAGCAAAGTCGATTTTTCCGATGATTGCTGCTATCACTATTTTTAGATCATTTATTTTTGAGCCGTTTCAGATCCCATCGGGTTCAATGATGCCCACCTTATTAGTGGGTGATTTTATTTTAGTGCAAAAGTATTCTTATGGGATTAAAGACCCAGTATGGCGCAGCCAATTAGTGGATGTAAGCGAACCAGAGCGTGGCGATATTGTTGTTTTTAAATACCCGTTAGATGAGAGAGTGGACTATATTAAACGTGCTATAGGTTTACCTGGCGATAAAATTGTTTATCGTGATAAGCGTTTATATATTCAACCAAAATGCGAAGAAGGCGAAGTTCAAAAGGGCGCACTTCTTTGTAATGAATTCAATAAAATTGATTTTAAATTAATTAATGATAATGAATTTAAGCAAGGCCCAATGGATTTAGCGCGTTTAAATGAAGATTTAACCACGACTAACCATGACATTTTAATCAACCCAAAATCGCCTGAACGTAAGGGGCGTTACTACCAGCAATTGGGCACACCTGCGGATGAATGGGTGGTTCCAGCTGATCATTACTTTATGATGGGTGATAATCGCGATAACAGCCAAGATAGTCGCTTTTGGGGCTTTGTACCAAAAGAAAACTTGGTGGGTAAAGCTGTCTTTATATGGATGAGTTTTGAATTTGATAATGGCCCAGATGACATTTTACCAGGATGGGTTCCAACTGGTGTTCGTTTTGAACGCCTAGGTAATATTCAGTAACAATGAAAAAAAATGTAACAGAGTTATACAAAAGAATTGGCTACACATTTGCTGATCAAGGGTTACTTGAGCAAGCAATGACGCATCGCAGCCACAAAGGTCAACATAACGAGCGACTCGAATTTTTGGGCGACTCAATTTTGAGCTTTGTCATTGCCAATGCACTGTACGCTAAATTTCCTAAAGCACGCGAAGGCGATTTAAGCCGCATGCGTTCGACTTTAGTTCGCGGCCAGACTTTAGCTGAATTTGGTCTTGAATTTGAGCTTGGTGATTACCTACGCTTAGGTCCTGGCGAGCTAAAAAGTGGTGGTTTTAGACGCGAGTCAACCCTAGCGGATGCAGTTGAAGCTATTATTGGCGCTGTATTTTTAGATTCAGACATAGATCGCTGCGGCGAGCTTATTTTAGCGTGGTATGAATCACGTTTAGATGCTATTTCACCAGGGCTTAACCAAAAAGATCCTAAGACCCTGCTGCAAGAGTATTTGCAAGCTCGTAAGCTATCATTACCAGGCTACACCGTAGTTGATACTAAAGGTCAGGCACACAATCAAACATTCACGGTTGAATGTATCGTTGATGGAATGGATAGCATTATTTCTGTTGGCAGCTCACGGCGTAAAGCCGAACAAAAAGCGGCCGAAAAAGCATTGAAGATACTTAAAAATGAATCTTGATACCTTAATACAGCCTCATGAAGGCGAAATAGACACATTTTGTGGCATGGTTGCGATTGTTGGCCGTCCTAATGTGGGTAAATCAACACTTCTTAATGAAATTATTGAGCAAAAAGTCAGTATTACCTCACGTAAGCCACAAACCACGCGCCACCGTATTATGGGTATTCATACTGAGGGTAAGCACCAAGCGGTGTACGTCGATACCCCAGGCCTGCACGTTGAAGAAAAGCGTGCTATTAACCGTTTAATGAACCGTGCAGCGTCTAGCTCAATTGGTGATGTTGAGCTGATCATTTTTGTGGTTGAAGGCACTCATTGGAATGCCGATGACGACATGGTACTTAACAAAGTAAGCCAAAGTGGCAAGCCGGTATTGTTAGTTATTAACAAAATTGACCAAGTGAAAGATCGCGACCTTGTACTTCCACATATGAAGTTTTTAGGCGATAAGTTTGATTTTGTCGGTATTATGCCTGTATCTGCGACTCAGGGTAAAAACATTAACCTGATCAAAGAAGAAGTGACTAAGCGCTTACCACCGTGCGAATTTTATTTTCCTGATGACTACGTAACTGACCGCTCAATGCGCTTTATGGCGGCTGAAGTTATCCGTGAAAAGCTAATGCGCTTTATGGGTGAAGAGTTACCGTATTCAGTGACTGTGGAAATAGAGCAGTTTAAATGGCAAGAAAACGGTATTTGGCATATTAATGGCCTGATACTAGTTGAGCGTGAAACGCAAAAGCGCATGGTAATTGGTAACAAAGGCGAAAAGCTAAAAGTAATCGGCCGTGAAGCGCGTAAAGACTTAGAGGAAATGCTTGAAAATAAAGTGTTTTTAGAACTGTGGGTTAAAGTTAAATCGGGCTGGGCTGACGATGAGCGTGCCTTAAGAAGCTTAGGTTACGGTGAAGATTAACATTTTATACGCAGCATAATTTATGGACAGCGATTTCTATAAAGCTTATTTATTACATCGGCGTCCATATAGCGACTCGCAAGTAATGCTCGATATGCTAGTAGAAGGCGTTGGCCAGCTTAGAATGCTCGCACGAGTTAGTGGCCGCCAGGCCACTAAATACAAAGCCCAACTCCAACCATTTCAAGCCTTACTCGTCCATTACAATGGCAAATACGATTTAAAGTACATCAATAAATTTGAGCTTCATGGTAATCCGTTATTTTTAACCGGTGATAAGCTTTACTGTGGCTTTTATTTAAATGAATTAACCAACCGAATTGTGCCGATTAATGAACCCATTGATCAGGTTTTTCAACTTTATAAAACTCACCTAGAAAACCTTAATAGCGGGACTGACATGCAAGCAGTGCTTCGCTCTTATGAGTTTCAATTGCTAGAGCTACTAGGTTATGGGGTTGATTTTAGTTTTGATGCGGATGGTGAGCCAATTGATGACACGCAAACGTATAGCTACTTTGCAGAAGTGGGCTTTGCGGTGCAACACGACTCGCGTTCTGGGTTTACTGGTTCACAACTCAATGCTATAGCAAATCATGACTTTAGCCAAGCGGATGTGTTATATATGGCAAAGCAATTAAGTCGTTATTTATTAAAACCATTGTTGGGCAACAAGCCATTAAAAAGTCGTGAATTATTTACGGCCTCTCAATAAACAAATTTCACAGGTACAAAAATGAAAGATATTCTTCTAGGCGTGAACGTAGATCATATTGCAACGCTTCGCCAAGCACGAGGCACTTCTTATCCTGATCCTGCCCATGCAGCCAGTGTTGCAGAGCATGCCGGTGCTGATGGCATTACTATTCATTTACGCGAAGACCGCAGACACATTCAAGACCGCGATGTGTATGTAATGGCTAAAACCATTCAAACACGTATGAACCTTGAAACCGCAGTAACCGATGAAATGATTGCTATTGCACTTGAGGTTAAACCTGAATATGTATGCTTAGTGCCTGAAAAACGTGAAGAGCTTACCACTGAAGGGGGCTTAGATGTGGCAGGCAATATCGATAAAATAGCCGCTGCAACTAAAACATTAACGCAAGCTGGAATTAAAGTATCGCTGTTTATTGATGCTGATAAAGCGCAGTTAGATGCAGCAAAAGCGTGTGGTGCACCTTATGTTGAAATTCACACTGGGGCTTACGCAGATGCCACCAACGATGAAGACACTGCCAAAGAGCTTGAGCACATTCGCCAAGGGGTGAAATATGCAGCCAGTATTGGTTTAATTGTTAATGCTGGCCATGGTCTGCATTATCACAATGTAAAACCAATTGCGGCGATGCCAGAGATTTATGAGCTAAACATTGGCCACGCTATTATTGCCCGCGCAGCCATTGACGGTTTAGATAAAGCGGTTCGTGATATGAAACGCTTAATGCTTGAAGCTCGCGCGTAGAGTTATAATTAACGATATTAAAGACGAGCTTATTTATTAGTGATATCAATGTTGGCATCAACAAGTAAGTTTTCAAGCTCGTCTTGCAACTCAAATAACTCGGGCTCAATATTCTCAAGCGTACATTCATTTTTAAGTGATGTTTCGATCGTTTCAGCCAATGTTTTTAATTTTGGTACACCTGTATAGCAGCATGCGCCATGAAATTTATGGATAACGCTAAGTACTTGAGGGCAATCTTCGCTGGTTATTGCTTGATTTAGTAAGTTTAGGGTTTCGGGCACGCTTAGCAGTAACATATTAAGCATTTCATTGGCTAATTCTGCTTTACCGCCTGCACGTTGCAATGCCAGCGTCCAGTCAAGGCGAGTGCTATCAAAAGGAGCAGGGCTATGTTCAAATGTGCTTTTTGACTTATCACGACTCACTGGTAATTGCGGGCTATGATCGCAAATAATCTGGTTTAGCATATCTTCATCGATAGGCTTAGTTAAATAACCTTCAAAACCATCTTTCAATAACTGTTCTTTTTCACTATTAAGTGCATGCGCAGTTACGGCAATAATAGGCGTATCTTCATTCAAAGATGACTCTTTAATGAGTTTACAGGCTGTAATACCATCCATTATAGGCATTTGAATATCCATAAAAATCACATCATATTTATGGCTTTTGCTTAAACTATACGCTTGTGACCCATTATGCGCGGTATCAATTAATTCAACTTGCTCGTTGAGTAGGGTGTAAATTAATTTTAAATTAGCGTCATTATCATCCACCACTAACACTTTTAGTGGCAGCAGGGTTTGTTCATGCTGTTCTATATTATGTGCCGGGTGGTCGAGTCGATAAGGTGCTGCTAACAGCTCACATAGCTTTCGGTGATTAAGAGGTTTACTCAAACAGGCGTCAGCGCCGCTGCCGATGAAGGCTTCGCGCATGTTGTGCGATACGGTATTGAGCATTAAATATAAATAATCGGTTGATTCTCTAACCGCTTTTACATAGCTTTTTAAACGCTGCATATCGTCAACTGATGCCATGTGACCAATAAGACAAATATCAAAATTGATCTCTGAATTTTTTATGCACTCTAAAAATTCGGTTTCGTTATAGCAAGGAGTGACACTAACTTTCCACTCTTGTAATAATGAGGCAACAGCATGATGGGTATGCTTATGCGGCTCTAAATAAAGAACACGTTTACCAATTAATGACTGGGTAGGCAAATCGTTGATAAATACATGATTTGGTAATCTAAATACACCATTAAAGGTAAAACAAGTTCCGCTACCAGGGGCTGAATTTAAGGTAATACGGCCGCTCATTGCTTCAACGATATGTTTAGTAATAATAAGCCCTAAGCCGGTACCGCCAAATTTGCGGGTAATACTGGAGTCGGCTTGACCAAAGGCGGTGAATAGCGCGTCTTGTTTATCTGCTGGAATACCTACCCCAGTATCTGCGACTGACACCAAGACAGAGGTGCGCTCTTCATCAAGCAAACGATGGCTAATATCAACTTTTATCGCGCCTTTTTCAGTAAATTTTATAGCGTTACTTAATAAGTTAATCAGCACTTGTTTAAACCGTGTGGGGTCGCCGGTTAAGTGGTCAGGCACCTGAGGATTAATATAAATAGAAAGCTCAAGTTGTTTGTCGTGTGCGCTAGGTGCTAGTAATGTCATTACTTCGTTTACGCTATCGCGCAGTTGAAACTGAATAGACTCAAGCTCCATGGCTCCTGCTTCTAACTTGGAGAAATCTAATATGTCACTAATAATAGTCATTAAGCTGTTAGCCGAAAGCTCTATGGTATCAAGGTAATCTTTTTGGTTTTTATTCAGAGGCGTTTTATAAAGCTGACGGGTAAATCCAATAACCCCGTTAAGTGGGGTGCGTAACTCATGACTCATTTTAGCTAAAAAGTCAGATTTAACGCGGTTAGCATCCTGCGCTTCTTTTTTAGCCATGGTGAGCTGGATATTTTGTGTTTCGTATTGTTCAAGCGTTTCGCGGTAATCGCTGGTTGCCTGATCAATATTTTTTTGCATTTCATCTTTTTGCATCACCATAGAATGCGAGATGGTATTGAGCCCCTCACGTAATAACTCAAACTCGCCATTCATGGGTTCAGTTAATCCGGTTTGTCTTTTACCTTCAATCAATCTGTCGGTAGCAAGTACTAACTTATTAAGCGGGGTCATAAACATCCGACTAAGTCTTAGCGCTAAAATAGCGGCTAATACTAAGGCGAGAATAATAATAATACCGCTGACCAATAATGCACGTTGTTGGCCAATAACAGCTTTGTCGCGGTTAAGCTGAATCACAACGGTGCCCAATGAGGTTTGGAACTCAGAAGTATTCCAGTCGCTATTGGGGGTTGTATGGTTAATGATAGGGGTGAAAAAGGTTACTAAGTCTTCACTTTGCTGAACATAGGTGGCTTTAAAGCCATTTAATTGCGTTTGCTCAATTAAAGTGTCGAATGAGCGATGATAATTACTGGTTATAATAAGTTGGTTGTTATCATTAAAGATGGCAATCGATTTAATCGAAGGGGAGTGTTTGTTGTGTGTATAGCGAATGATGCGATTAAGCAGTTTTTTATTTTTTTCCAGTAAAGGCTGTTCAAGTGCAATAGCCAGAGGTTCAGCAATCGTTGTGCCTTGTTGATATAAAATTTCATCAAGCTCAATGTAACGATTTATTGTAAAATAACCACCTAGTAATAGCCCGATGATCACTGTGGGGATCAGGGTGAGTGTTAAAACAGAATCGCGCAAGCCTAGTTTGGTCATAATCTGAGCATTATTATCATTTTTATTGAATGTGAGTATATACATACTCATAGTTATTCTCAAAGTATCTAGGTAGAGACGTGATTCATCAACCTTTTAAGGTAATGCCTAATGGCACAAATATTTAAAGCAAAGAAAAAACCACTTCAACAGCAATCACTTGAACTTGATATAACGGCAATGGATCACCACGGACGTGGTATTGCTAAGCATAATAATAAAGTGTGTTTTGTCAGTGGGGCATTACCTGGTGAGCGAGTAAAAGCCAAGTTAGTTGATGATAAAGCACGTTACAGCCAAGCTGACACGCTTAAAATACTCAAAGCCAGTGAATATCGCACTACACCCATTTGTGAACACTACAGCCAATGCGGTGGTTGTCAGTTACAGCATTTAGATGCCACACAACAAGTCGTTGAAAAGCAAGCAGCAGTAAATCAATTATTTGCCAAATTTGCAAAATTAACCGATTTAAACTGGCAAACTCCGCTGCTAAGCCAAGCAACGCATTACCGACGTAGTGCCCGCATTGCCGTAATGTTCGACAAAGCAGCAAAAAAAATGCGGGTAGGCTATAGAGCACGTGGCTCTAAAAGTATTGTTAGCATTAATCATTGCCCAGTATTAAGTGACGTATTTGCAGAGGTATTTAACGTATTTGATAACATAATTAATCATAATAAGGCGCTGCACAGTATAAGTCATTTGCAGTTATGCGCTGCAGATGAGCAACACTTTATTGTTATTCGTCATACAAAAGCCATTTCGCCCACAGATAAAGCGTTTGTTGAGCAAAGTGTCTCGGCATATCATTGGCAATTAGTGTGGCAAAGTGATAGCGATACCATTGATCATGCCCATTTAGCGATGCCATTTTATAAGCTTGATCAGTTAGATATAAAATTTGAATTTGGACTAAATAACTTTATTCAGGTCAATGCGAGTGTAAATCAGGCAATGTTAATTCAAGCGGTGAGCTGGTTAGCATTACAAGGTGATGAAAATGTACTGGATTTATTTTGTGGTATTGGTAACTTCTCTTTAGTGTTAGCAAAGCAGGCTAAAACAGTAACAGGAATTGAAGGCGTTACTTCGGCGGTTGCATTAGCGACGCAAAATGCGCACACTAACTCTATTACAAATACTCAATTTCATTGTTTTGATTTAACCACGAGTATTAAAAAAGCGCCGTGGTTTAATAAAGAGTTAGATATTTTAGTACTCGACCCCTCTCGCACTGGTGCTATGGCAGTTTTAGAGCAGCTTCCATTAACGCAGTTTAAAGCGATTTTATATGTCTCTTGCGACCCTGTTACTTTAGCCCGTGACAGCGCTATTATTTCGCAAGCCGGCTTTGAACTTAATAAAATAGGGCTAATGAATATGTTCCCTCATACGGGGCATATCGAAACTATGGCGTTATTTCAACGGAGGTAAAGCGCATTATGGTAGCGACACGTCAATCTCATCAACATGACAAAGCGGGTGATTTTTTTTCACGCGTAGAATCTCTTGATTTGTCTCAGGAAAAAATTAGCTTACTCAATAAAGCGCAGCAACTTTGCCAAACTTGTGATAACAGCGAACGCCAAAATACCGCCATAGAGATGGTGGAGATTTTGGTTGAGCTAAATTTAGATGCTGACTCGTTAGCCACCGCCTATTTAACCCCTTATTATTTAAATGATGTAGTGAGCATTGACGCTGTCGAAGAGCATTTAGGAAATCATGTTGCGGTGTTATTAACGGGTGTGTCGCAAATGGCCACCATAAGTACGTTAGCTCATCAAGGCAATGGTACCGTGCAGGTCGATAATATTCGCCGTATGTTGCTTGCTATGGTGGAAGATGTGCGTGCCGTGGTGATTAAATTAGCCGAACAGGTGTGCCATTTACGCAACGTAAAAGACGCCGCTGAAGAAGAACGAGTGATTGCAGCCAAAGAGACTGCGGATATATTTGCACCGCTTGCTAATCGCCTTGGTATTGGCCAATTAAAGTGGGAGCTAGAGGATTTAGCTTTTCGCTATTTACACCCAGATATTTATAAAAATATAGCTAAACAACTTGATGATAAGCGCCTTGCCCGTGAAGCGTATATGGCTGATATGGTTGAGCAAGTAAAACAGCGCCTACATGAAGCGGGTATTAAAGCCGAGGTATACGGCAGGCCAAAACATATCTACAGCATTTATAAAAAAATGGCGAAAAAGAACTACGAGTTTGATCAGCTGTTTGACATACGCGCGATGCGAATTGTGGTTGAGCGCCTGCAAGATTGCTACGGTGCCCTAGGCATAGTGCACACTAATTGGCGCCATTTAAATAAAGAATTTGACGATTACGTTGCGACCCCAAAACAAAATGGCTATCAATCTATTCATACCGTAGTATTTGGCCCCGAAGGTAAAACTGTTGAGATTCAGATCCGAACGCACGACATGCATCAAGATGCAGAGCTGGGCGTTGCCGCACATTGGATGTACAAAGAAGGTGCGTTACCAGGGCGTGGTTCAGGCTATGAGCAAAAAATTAGCTGGTTGCGTAAGTTACTGCAATGGCAAGAAGAAGTGGTTGATGGCAGCGATTTAGCGCAAGAGCTTAAAAACCAAGTGGTTGAAGACCGCGTCTATGTGTTTACTCCACGTGGAGATATTTTTGACTTACCGCTAGGGGCAACGCCTCTTGATTTTGCTTACTACATTCACTCCAATGTAGGGCATCGGTGTATTGGTGCAAAAATATTTGGCAAAATAGTGCCGTTTACTCATCAATTAAGTACCGGCGATCAGGTTGAAATACTGACCCAAAAGCAGCCAAATCCAAGTCGTGATTGGCTAAATCCGTCGTTAGGTTACATTAAGTCTTCTCGCGCTAGAGCCAAAATCCACCATTGGTTTAAACAGCTCGACCGCGATAAAAATTTAAGCGCGGGTAAAGAAATCCTTGATAACGAATTACAAAAGTTAGAGTTAACTTACAAAGATTTAGACCCAGCGATAAAGCGTTTTAACTTTAGAGAGCTTGATGACTTAATGGTCGCCATTGGTGCAGGCGATATTCGCCTTAACCAAATGCTCAACTTTATTACCGATAGAACGGAGCACGAGCCGGTTATTCGCTTTAAATCGCCCAGTAAAGTGACTGGCGATAAAAACGGTATTGTGGTTGATGGAGTAGGCAGTTTAATGAGCCATGTTGCTCGCTGTTGCCGCCCTGTACCTGGGGATGAAATTATTGGGTATATTACCCAAGGCCGTGGCATTGCCGTGCATCGTGAGGATTGTGACTCGTTTAGTAATTTAAAAAACAAGCACCCAGAGCGCGTTATTTCAGTAAGTTGGTCAGATGATATTAGCAGCTCCTACGCGTTAACTATTCGTATTGAAGCCAGCGATCGGTCTGGTTTAATTCGTGATATTAGTTCTGCTTTGGCGAATGAAAAAGTCAATGTGCTCAATATGAATGTCAACACGGTTGATAGCACTCAAACGGCTATTTTTGTGATGCAAATAGAAGTGCATGACTTACAAGGCACAAATAAAGTGCTTTCTAAGTTACACCAGATAGAAGGGGTGCACAGTGCAAAACGAGGGCAGTAATCAGGCTAATAATGAGGCTATAAGCCAACTGCTGGAAATAATGCAAACACTGAGAAACCCTGAGGGCGGATGCCCTTGGGATCTCAAGCAAACGTTTGCGTCAATCGTGCCGCATACTCTTGAAGAAGCCTATGAAGTGGCTGATTGTATTGAAACGAATAATTTAAGCGATTTAAAAAATGAGTTAGGCGACTTACTTTTTCAAATCGTGTTTTATGCGCAACTAGCACAAGAGCAGCAATTATTTAATTTTAACGATGTAGTGGCACAGTTAAATGAAAAGTTGGTGCGTCGTCATCCGCATGTATTTTCAGCGCAAGACACACCTAAAACCGATGCCGAATTAGCTGCGCAGTGGCAAGCAATAAAAGCACAAGAGCGTGCGGCTAAACCCCAAGGCCAAAGCTCAGTACTTTGGCAAGATATACCAAACAGTTTACCTAGCTTAACAAAAGCTAAAAAAATTCAGCAACGGGTCGCTGCGTTAGGGTTTGATTGGCCGACTTATCACGGTGCTATTGATAAAGTGAGTGAAGAGGTTGAAGAAGTGAAAGAAGCCTTAGCTCATGACCCATACTCAGATCATACAGCAGAAGAGCTAGGTGATTTGCTGTTTGCTACTGTTAATGTAGCGCGCCATGTTAAACGCGACCCCGAACAACTGCTTCGCAGTGCCAACGATAAGTTTTCTGCACGGTTTGAAAAGGTACAAAACTACTTAATTGCACAGGGTAAATGTATTGATTCTGCGTCTTTAGAGGAAATGGATGCAGCATGGGATGCGATAAAAAACTAAATAAATAGGGACATAAAAAATGTTTGTTTTTTGTGCACAGATTTACCAATTTTAGCTGGATTGCTTAGCTATGTTTTGGTACAATTTCGCCCCGTCTTGTTTATATTCCAAAATCACTTGTTTGGGTATTATATTCCTTTTAATTCCTGATATTCTAGGGTTCGCATGAGTACAAAATTTATCTTCGTTACTGGCGGAGTTGTTTCTTCGTTGGGTAAAGGTATTGCAGCAGCATCGTTGGCCGCTATTTTAGAGGCCCGTGGCTTAGATGTTACCATTTTAAAGCTGGATCCTTACATCAACGTTGACCCAGGCACAATGAGCCCAATTCAACACGGTGAAGTATACGTTACCGAAGACGGCGCAGAAACGGACCTTGATTTAGGTCACTACGAACGTTTTATTCGCACCAAAATGACCAGCCGTAATAACTTTACGCAAGGGCGCGTATATGAAGATGTACTACGTCGTGAAAGACGTGGCGAATATCTTGGCGCAACAATTCAGGTTATTCCTCATATCACTAATGATATTAAGCAACGTGTTTATGATGGCGCAGAAGGCCATGATATAGCAATCGTTGAAATTGGTGGTACGGTAGGTGATATTGAGTCACAACCATTTATCGAAGCTATTCGTCAAATGGGCACAGAGATTGGTCGTGAACGTGCGCTATTTATTCACTTAACGCTAGTGCCATTCTTAGGCCCTGCCGGTGAAGTGAAAACAAAACCAACTCAGCACTCAGTTAAAGAGTTACGCTCAGTCGGTATTCAACCAGATATTCTTATTTGTCGCTCAGATCGTAAGCTGCCAAATAACGAGCGTGCAAAAATTGCATTGTTCACAAACGTTGAAGAAAAAGCCGTTATTTCACTGCCTGATGTAGACAGTATTTATAAAATCCCTGCGTTATTAAAGTCGCAAGAGTTAGACAACTTTGTATGTCGTCGTTTCCATTTAGACGCGCCTGAGGCTGATTTAGCTGAGTGGGAACAAGTATTGTATCAAGAGTCTAACCCAACGGGTGAAGTGACAATTGGTATGGTTGGTAAATACATTGAATTACCGGATGCATACAAATCAGTAAACGAAGCATTAAAACATGCGGGACTAAAAAATCGTTTAACTATTAATATTCAATACGTTGATTCACAAGACTTAGAAACTAAAGGAACGGATATTCTTTCTCGCTTAGATGCTATTTTAGTGCCAGGTGGTTTTGGTGGTCGTGGTGTTGAAGGTAAGATTTTAGCGGCTAAATATGCTCGTGAAAACAAAGTGCCTTACTTAGGTATTTGTTTAGGTATGCAGGTTGCGCTAATTGAATACGCACGAAATGTTGCCGGTTTAGTTGATGCAAACTCAACGGAATTTAATGCAAACTCAGAGGCTCCAGTGGTTGGTTTAATCACTGAGTGGCTAGACGCTGAGGGTAACGTAGAAGTACGTGATGAAAAGTCTGATTTAGGTGGCACAATGCGTTTAGGCGCACAAAAATGCCATTTAACGCCTGGCTCTAAAGTACACGAAGTGTATGGCAGCGACGAAATTGTTGAACGTCACCGTCACCGTTACGAAGTTAATAACAACTTCGTTGCACAGCTTGAACAAGCAGGTTTAAGCTTTACTGGTTTATCTGAAGATAAAAAGCTAGTAGAGATTATTGAAAATAAAGATCACCCTTGGTTTATTGCAGCGCAATTCCACCCGGAATTCACTTCAACGCCACGCGATGGTCATCCGCTATTTGAAGGGTTTGTAGCTGCGGCTCATACCTACCAAAAAGCGTCTTCGTAATTTAAAAAAGGCTGTGCATATTGCGCGGCCTTTTTTGTTTCTAAGGCTGGCCTAGGTTAGCCGTACTCACCATTTTGGGAATATAGAGGAATCAAGATGTCAGAAATCGTAAAAGTAATCGGTCGTGAAATTATGGACTCGCGTGGTAACCCAACTGTAGAAGCTGAGGTATATTTAGCTGATGGTTCATGGGGCCGTGCTGCTGCACCATCAGGTGCATCTACAGGAACTCGCGAAGCATTAGAATTACGTGATGGTGATAAAACTCGTTATTTAGGTAAAGGCGTATTAAAAGCGGTAGGTTTCATTAATAATGAAATTGCAGCGGCTTTAAAAGGTCAAAATGCACTTGCTCAAAGTGATGTAGACCAAGTAATGCTTGATTTAGATGGTACTGAAAATAAAGAAAAACTAGGTGCTAATGCTATTTTAGCGGTTTCACTTGCTAACGCAAAAGCGGCTGCACAATCTAAAAAAGTAGAGCTATACGAGCACATTGCTGACTTAAATGGCACGCCAGGTGTTTACTCTATGCCACTACCAATGATGAACATCATCAACGGCGGTGAGCACGCTGATAACTCAGTAGATATTCAAGAATTTATGGTTCAGCCAGTTGGTGCTGCTAATTTCCGTGAAGCATTGCGTATGGGTGCTGAAGTATTTCACAGCCTTGCAAAAGTGCTTAAAGCAGATGGTCATTCAACAGCTGTTGGTGACGAAGGCGGTTTTGCACCAAACCTTGCATCAAACGAAGCAGCACTTGCAGCAATTAAAGTGGCTGTTGCAAATGCCGGTTATGAGCTTGGTAAAGATATTACCCTTGCACTTGATTGTGCTGCCTCTGAGTTTTATGACAAAGAAGCAAATATCTACGACCTTAAAGGTGAAGGTAAAAAGTTTACCTCTGAAGAGTTTAACTACTTCTTAAAAGACTTAACTGAGCAATACCCAATTGTATCAATTGAAGATGGCTTAGATGAGTCTGATTGGGATGGCTTTGCTCATCAAACTAAACTAATGGGCGATAAAGTCCAATTAGTGGGTGATGACTTATTCGTAACCAATACTAAGATTTTAAAACGTGGTATCGACAATGGTATTGCTAACTCAATCTTAATTAAATTTAACCAAATTGGTTCACTAACAGAAACGTTAGCGGCAATTAAAATGGCGAAAGATGCTGGTTTTACAGTCGTTATTTCTCATCGCTCTGGTGAAACTGAAGATGCAACCATTGCTGATTTAGCGGTTGGTACAGCTGCAGGCCAGATCAAAACAGGTTCATTAAGCCGTTCAGACCGTGTTGCTAAGTACAACCAATTGCTTCGTATTGAAGAGCAATTAGGCGCTAAAGCACCGTACAATGGTTTAAAAGAAGTTAAAGGCCAGTAATTCTTTAATTTGTTTAAAATTATAAAAATCCTCGCTTATGCGGGGATTTTTAATCATAAATGCAAATATAACAGGTGGGTGGTTTATTGTTTGTAAATTTATTGTTACTTTAGGAGCGTATTAAAAATAACAATAAAATGATTATGAAAAATAACTATGTTACTCACCTCATAAATGCCAAATATCATGGCACGCTTCCTCCAAAACAAGAAATAGTGTCTTTTGCGCTAACAGCTCCTGAATTTGTTCACTATTGGTTATGTCATGCGGTTTCATCATCAACTTCTTCTCAGGAGCTAGCCATTGTTTTATGCTTAGCTAAGTATCATAAAATTGAAGCTCTTAAGGTTTTATCTCACTTTTGGCCAATCCGAACTGCTGATCCGCAAGTAACAATTAACTTTGAAAAACATATATCGGGCCTTCCTAAGACTATACAGCAGGGTATTGAAACCGATTTAATAGGGTTGTGGAGTAGCTTAATTATGCCATTGAATATTCAATCCTCTGAACAATCATTACCTGTGACAACATTAGAAACGCAACTAACGAATGAATTAGCGCAGGAGATTATAAAGCTTGCTAATAATAATTTAAATTTAGCTGGGGTGTATGCTGAAAACTCTACAAGACAAAAAGTTATAGACATCAGAGACAATGAGCAGCTTATAACACAATTACCAGTCGATAATATTTTAATAGCTATATTACAGCGCATCATATGTTCAGACGACTATGCTGACTTAGCATATGCTGAGCCTATGATTATTTATCGTTATACTCAAGGTCAGCAATACAAATGGCACTATGATTTTATTACACCTTCAAATGAAAATGCTAAAAAAGAACTTAATTTTTTTGGTCAAAGACGGCGAACACGTATTATAAATTTAAATGACGGATTTGAAGGTGGAGAAACCGCCTTTAAAGACTGGAATGTAAGTGTTAAAGCCAAGCAAGGACAAGTAATTAAATTTAATAATATGATTGGTAATCAGGTAGATAAAAACTCAGTACATAGTGGAAAACCCGTATTATTAGGTGAAAAGTGGATTTGTACCCTTTGGATGCGAGAAAAACCTTTTTGGTTACGCGAATCTATTTGGTGCAAAAATTAATACCGACAAATAATTACAACTGAAACTGCTGTTTTAATATCTCTTTTGTAAAACTGGTTTTCAAATAAAAGCCACGGGGCAGGGTTTGTATAATTTGCCCGTTGGGGCCTATGGCATCGGTAACTACTTTGCTATTAGCTGCTTTTGGCCGTATTTGCATGGCGTCGCCTAAATGCCCTGATATTTCATCTACCCGACCAAGCGCTATAAGCTCCATTTGCTCTTCCCAGTCACGCTGTAATTGCGCATCTTGCGCGGGGGAGGGTTGCCACAAAAAGCCACTGCCTATGGTTCTATCAAACGGAGCAATATCGCGCTCACTTAAAATAGGTAGCCATAAAACATGATTCAACTTTTTACGTACGCTACTTGTGTGCCAGGTCATGCCAGTTACATTCATTAGTGGGGTAACCGACACAAAGGTAGTTTCTAGCGGTTTGCCTTTATATGAAATGGGCAAGGTTTTGAGCTCTATGCCTAAATCCTCAAAGTCGGGTAGCGGTTTTGACCCAGCACTTGCGCCTAATACATACTCAATCAGTTGACCTGTCCAGCCTTTTTCACGCAATAAATCATCTGGCGTTTTAAAGTGGTACTGCTGTGCAAGTTGTCCTAGTGTGAGTCCTGCAATAGCATCGACACGTTGCATTAATTGATTGATTGAATGAGGTTTTAAAGGTTGCATACTGTTTATTTTAGTTGAATAAATACCAACGCCATGATAGCAAATTAGTGTGTTAGTGGATATCTTTAGCGGTTGGTTGAATTTTGTTCGTGCCGTGTGTGGTGCAATTTTATGCACTGTTTTAAAACGCCAAGCTTAACTAAGTAACTGAACTGCATTGTTTTTTTTGTTTTTAGTGTTCAGTTTTAATTAAGGTCTATAAATGTTGTAAGGATAAATACAGATGTATAAACATGTTTATCCACAGATTCTGTGGAGAACATCACCTTTTAGATCTTGTATTGTGGATTTGTTTGCTAAATGAGCGTGTTTTACAAAAGTTATGCACAAGCTGTGAGTAACCAGCACAAACAGTGTGGTTTTTATGTATTTATCATGGCAGTGTTGTTTGTTATTAACATGCAATGGATTTCGCTATTAATTTGCCTTAACCGAGGACGTTAACGGGGCTTGTACGTAATAGTATTTGCCGTATTGCAGCTAATGTGGAACAATCATAAAAAATCGACTTACAAATGAGGCACTAAGGTGATTGATGCCGAAGGTTTTCGTGCCAATGTCGGAATTGTAATTTGCAATAATCAGGGGCAAGTGTTTTGGGCCAGACGCTATGGTCAACATTCTTGGCAATTTCCCCAAGGCGGTGTTGATGATGGTGAAACACCAGAACAAACTATGTACCGTGAATTACACGAAGAAGTAGGTTTGCGACCAGAAGATGTAGAAATAGTTGCAAGCTCAAAACATTGGTTACGCTATAAATTACCCAAACGATTAATCCGCCGCGACTCAAGTCCGGTGTGTATTGGGCAAAAACAAAAATGGTTTTTACTGAAGTTACGCTGTAAAGATGAAGATGTAAACTTACTAAAAACGCACCATCCTGAATTTGATGATTGGCGGTGGGTGAGTTATTGGTATCCGGTAAGGCAAGTAGTATCGTTTAAACGGGATGTTTATCGACGTGTTATGAAAGAGTTTGCTCCTTTTGCTATGCCCTTCAATAAGCGAGAGCAACAAAAAGACAATTGGCGAAGCAAAAGGTAGTTTTACATAAAAAGGAGCAGTGTATGCTGGCAACACTCAGATCGATAGCTGAGTCTGTTTCGCAACAAGCGAATTTAGACGATGCGTTAGTGTGCTTTGTGAAAATGGTAAAAGATGCCATGAATACCCAGTGCTGCTCCATTTATTTTGCCGATTACAGTCAAGATAACTTTGTACTAATGGCCAGCGAAGGGTTAAACCCCGATGCGGTGGGTAAATTTAGAATTGGCTTTACTGAAGGACTTGTTGGGCTAGTTGCTCAGCGCGAAGAGGCGATTAACATTGCGTTTGCTAAATCGCATCCTCGCTTTAAACTCTCCCCAGAAGTGAACGAAGAAGGCTACAACGCTTTTTTGTCTGTGCCTGTTGTTCATCAAAAAAAGGTATTAGGCGTTATTGTTGTGCAACAGAAAATGGCTCGAGTATTTTCTCAAGATGAAGAGTCGTTTTTAATTACGCTCTCAGCGCAGTTAGCTTCACAGCTTGCACATGCCGAAATAAAAGAAGTATTGCGCCAAGATGAGTCGTCTCATCAAACATCGGTTTTAAAAGGGGTGTCTAGTGCGCCAGGCATTAGTATTGGTAAAGCCTTTGTTGTTATTCCTAAACTTAATTTTAAGTCCATAGAGCTTACTAAAAATAGTGATGTGAATGAACAACGCCGTTTATTCACGCAAGCGGTTGCTGCAACGCGCAAAGAATTTAGCACTTTATCGATGACATTAAGCGATACCATACCGCAAGAGGCGTTGGCGGTGTTTGATGTGTATCAGCAATTATTGGATGCTAAAAGCTTAGGTCATAATGTAGAGGCACAATTACAAGAAGGTTGGTGTGCAAAAAGTGCATTAAAAATTGTGATTGAACGTTTAGTTGCACAGTTTAATGAAATGCAAGACCCTTATATTAAAGAGCGTGCGGTTGATGTTAAAGACATTGGCTTACGGGTGCTTCATCACTTAGTGAACACTGAGCATGCAATAAAAGACTACCCTGAAAACACAATCCTCATCGCTCACACATTAACTCCTGCGATGTTAGCCGAAGTGCCAAATGAGCGTTTAGCAGGTGTGGTAAGCATTAATGGTTCAGCTAATAGCCATGCCTCTATTTTAACGCGAGCAATGGGGGTGCCTGCAATTTGGGGTATTGAAGATTTACCGTTACTGCAGTTTGATAACAAAGAAATGATTTTAGATGCTTTTGCTGGGCGTTTATATATTTCGCCTTCGCAAATGCTTATTGATGAGTATACCGAGTTACAACATCAAGATAACTTACTCAACAATCGTTTTTTAGAAGAGCAATCACTGCCTGCAATTACCTTGGACGGGGAGCATATTAGTTTATTGCTCAACGCAGGGCTTGAACTTAATACGCAACAAAATAGTGCCCATATTTGTGATGGTGTTGGTCTTTACAGAACCGAAGCGTGGTTTATGCAAAAAGGGCAGTTTCCATCGCAACAAGAACAAGAAAAATGGTATCGCGAAGTACTCAGTAGCTATTATCCTAACCCCGTAGTTATGCGAACGTTAGATATTGGTGGCGACAAAGTTTTAGATTATTTTAATATTACCGAAGAAAACCCGTTTTTAGGATGGCGTGGTATTAGAATTAGCCTAGATCATCCTGAGCTTTTTTTAGATCAGCTCAAAGCCATGCTCAAAGCGAATATTGGCTTAGGTAATTTAAAAATAATGCTGCCTATGATCAGTGGCACTGATGAAGTTGAAGAGTCGCTGGCATTGTATAACCAAGCCTATTATGAGTTAAGCGAAACATTTCCTGAGCAATTAATAGAAAAGCCAGATATTGGCATTATGCTTGAGGTACCTTCAAGTGTATTTATGCTGCCAGAGTGGTCTAGAAAAGTCGATTTTTGCTCAGTGGGTAGTAACGATTTAACTCAGTATTTATTAGCGGTAGATAGAGCAAATGCCCGTGTGGCCGATTTATTCAATCCTTATCATCCAGCTGTGTTACGTGTATTAAATAATATTGCCAGCGAATGTGAGCACTATGAATTGCCCTTTAGTTTATGTGGTGAGCTTGGCGGCGATCCCGAGGGAGCAATATTACTCATTGCCATGGGCTATAGACGTTTAAGTATGAACTTATCGTCGTTAAATAAAGTGAAATGGGTGCTTAGGCGCTTAAATGTTAGTGACATGGAACAATTACTGAGCGAGTGTTTAGCACAGCCCAATGCTAAACAAGTGTTGCGTTTAACCCGTAATTTTATGATAGAGCATCAGCTAGGTAATTTATTTTATACACCTAAATGATAGAGCTGTTATTGTTTATATAATCAATTAAAATATACATATTCTTAAATGTATTAGAGATAACTATGTATGAACTAGGACTTCTAGTTGCAAGTTGTGCGTTATTAGGTTGCATTGTTGGTTTTTTAGCAGGACTTCTAGGCATAGGCGGTGGTTTAATCATTGTGCCGGTGCTAACGAGCTTGTTACTGGGTTTTAATGTGGCCGCTGCCGATCATGTATTGGTTATCGCTATTGCGACATCTTTAGCCTCTATTTTATTTACCTCGACTTCTTCAGCGTTAGCTCATCATAAAAATGATAATGTGCCTTGGAAAATTGCCCCTTGGGTAATGTCGGGTGTGGCCATTGGCGCCTTGATTAGCGGCTTTGCTGCCAGCTTTATACCTGAGAAAATGTTACGAACCGTGTTTGCGGTGAGTGTGGTTTTTATTGCTATGAGAATGGTGCTTTCTGCCCGTAATAAAGTGAGCGTAGGTCACCCGATGCCTGCAGGCCCCGTGCTAGGAAGTATTAGTGCGATAATGGGGGCACTATCTGGGTTGATTGGGATTGGCGGTGGCGCACTACTTGTGCCTATGTTGCACTATTTTTCGGTTGATATTAAAAAGGCAATTGGTTGCGCTGCTGCATGTGGTATTGTAATTGCCTTTTTTGGCTCTATTGGTTATGTCAGCGCCGGTTGGCAAGTAACTGACTTAGCGCATGGTTTTATGGGATTTGTTTATTTACCTGCATTGTTAGGGATTGTTGTTACCTCATGGTTTATAGCGCCAATAGGCGCCAAAGCAACGCATTACTTACCTGTGAATACAATTAAGAAAGTTTTCGCGATGTTACTTGTTATCATCGCTATTAAAATGGTTTTTAGCTAAAGGTTTATTTTTATGGCACTGGAGTTTCCTCAAATTGATCCAATAATTTTTTCTATTGGGCCACTTAGCGTTCGTTGGTATGGATTAATGTACTTAATTGGTTTTGCGTTTGCGATGTGGTTTGCTAATCGTCAAGCTAATAAGTCCGGTTCAGGTTGGACTAAAGACGAAGTCAGCGATTTACTCTTTTACGGCATGCTGGGCGTTATATTAGGTGGGCGTATTGGTTATGTTCTGTTTTATCAATTTAGCTATTTTATCGAAAACCCCTTATATTTGTTTAGAATAGACCAAGGTGGCATGTCGTTTCATGGTGGAACACTGGGGGTGATCACTGCAATTGCTATTTTTGCTTACAAGCGTAAAAAATCGTTATTACAAGTCGGTGATTTTGTAGCACCTTTAGTGCCTGTTGGTTTACTGGCTGGGCGTATAGGTAACTTTATTAACGGCGAATTATGGGGGCGTACCACTGATGTTCCGTGGGCAATGGTGTTTCCAACCGGAGGCCCGCTTGCACGCCACCCTTCACAACTTTACGAAGCTTTTTTTGAAGGGCTTGTATTGTTTGTCATATTATTGTGGTTTATTAAGCGTCCACGTCCTGCGGGAAGTGTGTCGGGTTTGTTTTTACTGGGTTACGGCGTATTTAGATTTTGTATTGAATATTTTCGCCAACCAGATGCGCAATTGGGGCTATTTGCTGATTTCATTTCTATGGGGCAAATTCTATCGTTACCAATGATAATTGGCGGGTTAGGCTTACTTATTTGGGCCTATAAACAACCACTATCAAAAACAGCGGCAAAAGCTTAAAAGAAGAAGTTAGATGAAACAATATTTAGAATTATGTCAGCGCATTGTTGACCAAGGACAATGGATTGAAAACAAGCGTACCGGTACACGTTGTTTAACGGTTATAAACGCTGATTTAGAATACGATGTGGCTAATAATCAGTTCCCAATGATCACTACGCGAAAAAGCTATTACAAAGCGGCTATTGCTGAATTATTAGGTTATTTAAGAGGCTATGACAGTGCTGAGCAGTTTCGCAATATAGGTTGTAAAACCTGGGATGCTAACGCCAATGAAAATAGTGCCTGGCTCAATAATCCTAATCGTAAAGGTGAGGATGATATGGGGCGCGTTTATGGCGTGCAAGGACGAGGCTGGCAACGCCCTGATGGTTCAACACTGGATCAACTTGCAAAGGTCATCAATAATTTAAAAAATGGCATTGATGATCGCGGCGAAATTATTACCTTTTACAACCCAGGTGAGTTTGAGCTTGGCTGCTTGCGCCCATGCATGCATACGCATACCTTTTCATTACTAGGCGATACCCTGTATTTAACTTCGTACCAACGAAGTTGTGATGTACCGTTAGGGCTAAACTTTAATCAAATTCAATGTTTTGTTTTATTGGCACTGGTTGCACAAATTACTGGCCACAAAGCAGGTAAGGCATATCATAAAATCACCAATGCCCACATTTACGAAAATCAGCTAGATTTAATGCGAGACGTGCAATTAAAGCGCGAGCCATTTGCTTCTCCTCAATTAAAAATTAACCCAGAGATTAAGTCGCTCGAAGATATAGAAACATGGGTAACACGTGATGATTTTGAGGTGGTTGGTTATCAATGCCACGAGGCTATTCAATACCCATTTTCAGTTTAAAAAATAAGGAGAGCATAATGAAAGCAGTGATCCCCGTAGCCGGCCTTGGAACACGTATGTTACCGGCAACTAAAGCAATTCCAAAAGAAATGCTGCCCGTTGTAGACCGTCCACTCATTCAATACGTTGTTAGCGAAGCGGTTGCCGCTGGTATTAAAGAGATAGTGCTAGTAACGCATTCGAGTAAAAACTCGATTGAAAACCATTTTGATACCAGCTTTGAACTAGAGGCAACATTAGAGAAACGTGTAAAGCGGCAATTACTTGCCGAAATACAGTCTATTTGCCCTAAAGATGTGACCATTATTCATGTACGTCAAGGTGAAGCAAAAGGCCTAGGCCATGCTATTAACTGTGCCGCCCCTATTATTGGCAATGAACCTTTTGTGGTTATTTTACCCGACGTTATTATTGATGATGTAGAAAGTGACCTAACAAAAGACAACTTAGCTGAAATGATTACTCGCTTTGAGCAAACTAAACACAGTCAAATTATGGTTGAGCCAGTCCCTAAAGATGACGTAGATAAATTTGGTGTTGTGGATTTAGGTGATGTTGAGTTAAACCAAGGTGAAAGCTCACCCATTCAAAGCATGGTAGAAAAACCACCCGTTGACGAGGCACCTTCAAACCTTGCTGTGGTTGGTCGTTACGTGTTGAGTAAAAATATTTGGCCATTACTGGCTAAAACCCCTCAAGGTGCTGGTGATGAAATTCAGCTAACAGATGCAATAGCCATGCTTATGCAAGATGAAAAAGTAGATGCCTACGCAATGAAAGGCCGAAGCCATGATTGTGGCAGTAAAATTGGTTATTTAAAAGCAACCATTGAATTTGCTCTTCGTCGTGATGAATTCGCCGGTGAGCTTAAAACGTTTATTAAAACGTTAATTTAAATAAACTTATCATTATTAGAAGCGCCTATATGGCGCTTTTTTTGATTGTAAAATAGCTTTTTTAGTATTTTAAATTATCACTATTTTTGCAGTTATACAGACATATTTAACATTGTGTTGTAATCTTTATGTTAACCCAAGTTGTTTTGTTGTTAACGTGCTTTGTTGATTCAATTGAAAATTGACTTGATTGAGCGGTCTAAACTATTGAAAGAGAAACAATCAATGTGTGAATACAGCAAAAAGTATCACCGATATCTGTTAGTCGTATTACTGTTGTTATTAAGTACTGGTTGTACGATATCGCCTGATAAAACATCATTAAATGAAGAAGTTAAAGACTCACCTGAATATGTAACCATCACAGCGCTCGAGCTTGCTCAACTAAAAGATGCCGCCTTGCAATGGCAGCAAGCGCGCTCTGGCATAGAGCGGCTATTAAAGTTAGAACGTGAGCTCACATATTTAGTTGATCACCTAGATATTATTAACAGTAAAGCAATAGCGCAATCTAATCAGGCTGTTAGCAATCGTTATGCTCGCTCAGTAATAAACACAAAGGCGCCGCCAAATCTTAGATATGGTAATAATTACGCAAGCACCTCAGATAAAGTTGAACGACCAAGGCAAAGGTATAGTAATCGCTACGCAAAATCCTCTAAAGGGGACGCTCCATACAATCAGCGACACAGTAGTCGCTATGCTAGCGTGCCTACAAAAATGATTACAGCCCCTTCAAAAAGCTACAGTAAGCGCGCTGTTAGTTTGCCTGCGAAAGCAACGAACTCAATCGTGAAGAAAAAAGTATTCCCTCAAACATCGAAGCTAACAAAAGTGGCAATGGTTGATACCAACAAAAAAGTATTTGCATTGCAGGTTGCGTCACTCGATTCACAAGAGAGTGTTGCCAAAGAATGGAAGCAAATTAACAAAAAAGCAGCGCCTTTGTTTAAGGACAAAATCACGACAAATATTGAAAAAGCAAAGGTTAATAACAAAACCTATTATCGACTAAAATTAGGTGAGTATTTTAACTTTAAAAGTGCAGAGGATGATTGCGAGGTATTTAAATTTTATAAAGTTGACTGTTTTGTGAGTAACTACACTGACGGACCAATCAGGTTATAAAACAATATTACTTGGCGCTTTTATTGCATAATAGCTGTAGATAGCTAGTCTTTTGTAATGGGTGCCTAAAGTGAAACTTTATTTAATAACATTATTAATACCATTTGCATTAGCTGGTTGCAGCAACCAGCTAATGCCTTCAGATTCACAAAGCGATAAGCTTGTACGTGAAAAAGATATAAAACCTTACCTAGAGCAATGGGATAACAACAAAGAGCAAATAGCGCGCTTAAGCACCATGGAAGAAGACTTATCGTTATTGATTCAAGCGCTTTCTGCACAAACAGATATTGATACCGTACCAGAGCCGATGAAAGAGAAAGTTAAACGTGTTGAGTATGGCTCTAAGCAATCGTTACAACACTCATCAGAAACCGCTTTAGCTGATAACACTACCAGTACAAACAAAGCAATGTACGGTGTGCAAATTGGACGTTATTTAATTTCTAACGGAGCCAAAAGGCAAGTGGAGCGACTAAAAGAGCAATACCCTCAATTAAACAGTATTTTGCAATACCGTATTAATGAGCAAAAAAAAGAATCAACTATCTTTTATAGTGTTGTAGCAGGCCCGCTAAAAAATCAACAACAGGCGGCGCAGTTGTGTTTGTTTTTTTATAAGATGGGTAATAAATGTACCTTAGCGGCATTTTCAGAGGATGTTTAAGGTTTTTTTCGCTTATTTTTGCATCCTGTTATTATAAATCAAAATAAAGTAAATATTTTTTAACTTTTTAGTGATTTTGGCCGATACTTAAATTAACCTGAACAAAAGGTTAATAACATATATCTAAGGGAAAACTATGAACAAAATATTTACTAAAGCAGCATTGGCTGCGTCAATGGCTGCTCTTTCTTTTGGTGTAATAGCGGAAACTGCGACATTTAACGCAGGTGTAACTGTTCAAAACGCATTTACTTTTCAAAGTACTGCAGATTTAGATTTTGGTACTATTCGTGCTACAGCAGATACAGCTGCAACAGATACGGCGACTCTTGTTCTTGCAGCTAATCCTGCAACATCATCGATAACAGCAGCTTCAGGTGCGGGCGCAGAAATTGCAGTACTTGCAGCAGGTACGCCAGCTTCTTTTTCAGTGTCTGGGGTTTCTCCTTTTGCAACGCTTACAATTGATGCGACAGGTGTATCGGGTGCTATTTCTCCAGTAACTGCTCCTGCAGGCACTGCAGGCTTTACACTTGGTACTCCTACTTACTACGTATTAACTGGCGCAAACCCAAATAGTGCAGCAACAACAACTATCCAAGTTGACTCTACAGGCGCTGCTACATTTAATATGGGTGCGACATTAACTACAGATGCAACAACGCCTTCAAGTGATTACATTGATGGCGATTACAGTGGTACATTCACATTAATATTAGATTATTAATAGTATTTGCCTGCCTTAATGGCAGGCGCTTTGTGCTAAAACTTATTTTACTACTAAGTGTTTTTTTTAGCGCTAAAGTACTTGCTCAGGTGACCGTTCTTGAACCTCTAAACTTTGGTACGATTGTTGTCGTAAAAAATACACCTAGTAGCTCAATCACTCTTTTACCAAGTGGAACCAGTTCGACAACCAACATACATTTAATGCACAGTGGAAATCCTGCAGAATTGCTTTTTGAGGGATACGGGGCACGAGTACAATTAAACATAAGTGATACAGGTGTATATCCATCCCTTAGCAGAGTGAATGGTGGAAACGCTTTTATACTTAACAATGTCATTTATGCTTCTTCAGTAACAACAAACGCATATGGTATGGGGGTTTTAAAGGTTGGCGGGCAGTTAAGCACCAGTGGCAACGGGCAACCATATATAGACGATAACTACAGCACCACAATTGAATTAACAATTTCGTATTAAGAGCAATCTCAAAATGAATTTATATAAACTTTTTTTAATACTTGCATGTGCCAGTCAACTATTTATAGGCTTTAATAGCCAAGCCAATTTACTTATCTCTCCAACTCGTATTTCTTTTGATGAGCGCCAACGCGTTGCAAAAGTGATTGTAATAAACAATGGCGATGAATATCAGACATACCGTTTAGAATGGCAGGAAAAAACAGCAAAGCCAGAAGGTGGATATATTACCTTAACTGATAGGCAGATACTTCCTTCATCATTAAGCAATATGGTACGTATGAGCCCATCACAGGTACGCCTAGCTCCAGGTGAGCGTCAAATAGTAAAGCTTGCACTTAGAAAACCAAAAGGTTTGGACGATAAAGAGTATCGTTCGCATTTATTATTTAAGGCCCTACCCAATGAAACTAAAAGCAATAAACAAGGAATGGGTATCACAATTAATATGATTTTGAGTTATTCCATACCAATTATATTACGCCAAGGGGCTAAAATACCTGAAGTAGATATTGAATCTGTTGAAGTAATAAAAAATCAAAAAAATAACGCATTACTTGTCTCGCTTGCGAGAGCAGGAAACTATAGTACTTTTGGTAAAGTTGAAGCTTTTTACCAAGCAAGTAATAGTAGTGAAGAAATGAAAGTGTCTATGATTAACGACTATAGTATTTACGCTGAAGTGCCATTGGCTAGATTGACGTTAAATCTATTTGAAAAAAATGCGATTAAAGGTTCTGGTAAGTTGCGTATTGTATATTCAGGTTTAAAAGAATATCAAGGTATCAAATTTGCCGAGAAAGTGGTTAATATTAATGCAAGCTCAGTAGGGTTATTAAACTGATTTTAAAAATGTATTTTACATGGTGTGTGAGCTTAATACTGTTTGTGTTAAGTTTTTCTGTACACGCGTCTGTAAATAAAACAGACGCTATATATAACACTTTATTTAATATTGAGAAAAAATGGCAGGCTTTGACTGACGAGCAAGCTCTGAATACAGGGCAATTAAAGCTCGAAAAAAATGAAGGGCAAGAGGTCACGCTTTTTAACAACGCTGACGATAAAAGCGCAGGTATCCCTGTGGGTGAACTATTGTTTTTTTCAGCATACCTACGCCAATATTATTTAGGGGAGTTGGTTGCAATAAAAAGTGAAAGTGGCGCTTGGATTGAACTTAACAGTTTATTTGAGCAACTTAACTTTGCAATTACCATTAATAGTGAAAACTTAACCGCACAAGGGTGGTACATTTCACCTGAAAATCGTTTTGAACTGAACTTAAATAATAAAGCGGTAGTGATAAAGAACGAGGTTTATTCATTTTCAGAGCAAGACTACTATCTTGATTCCGGTGATGTGTTTGTTGATTCAGCACTTTTAAATCAATGGTTTGAATTAAACATGCGGCTTAACTTTAATTCTTTAGAACTTGGCTTTTCACCTAAGCAAGTTTTACCAATAGAACAAAAACTACAACGAGAAGAGCGGAAAATATCATCGAATGCGAATAATTTAGAGCCCACATTACCTTGGAAAGCCAGCCCTTACCAAGCAGTATCTACACCAGTAGCTGATTTACAACTTAGTTATTCTGCAAATGAATCTAACCGTTCTTTAGATTACTCAATTTTAGGTTCGCAAGATCTCGCTTATTTAAAAAGTGAATACTACCTTGCAGGACAAAACGGCGATGTTATTAGGGATTCACGTTTGTCTTTTAGCCGTGAAGACGCAAGCGCAAGCTTATTAGGGCCGTTAAATGCAACTAGTATAGCGTTTGGTGATGTACTTTCTACGCAAATAGGAAGTAACTTTACTAGTAACTACGCACGTGGAGTTAAAATAAATAACAAACCGTTGTATAAAAAGGTAAATAGTAATCAAATAAACTTAACTGGTGCAATACAGGCTGGTTGGGATGTAGAGCTATATCGCAATAAAATTTTAATTGGTCAGCAGCTTAGTTTACCTGATGGGCGCTATCTTTTTGAAAATATAGACCTACAGTTTGGGACTAATACGTTTGAGCTTATATTTTACGGGCCACAGGGACAAGTAGAGCGCAGAGTTGAAGAGTATTTAATTGATGGTAATAGTTTAAATGAGGGAGAAGGCTTTTATGAGTTTTCATTAACCCAAGAGGGCGAGCAGGTCCTCACAACACCAAATTACTTCAACGATCAACAAGGCTGGTTATTATCAGGTCGCTATGAACAGGGGGTAACTGACTACTTTTCTGTTTATGCGGGGACATCGGCTCTAAAAAATGATAACGCAGAGAATCAAAATAATTATGCGTTTGGCTCTAATTTGAGTATTTTTAATCGTGTATTAATTAATTTAGATTATGAAAAAAGTAATGACAGTGAAAAAGAGCTTGAACTTGCAGCCAGAACTGAACTTGCCGGTCAATCTTTGCGCTTTAGTATGCGAAAAGCATCACTATTATTAAATGCTAGCTCGCACAGTAATTTATATAACGATATAGACGTTTATGAGTTATTTGTATCGGGTAATGTTATGCAAAATAATTATGGTCAGTTAAGTTATCAAAACACGGCGTCACATATAAGTAGTGATACTCAACAAAGCACCCTTAGGTTTGGAAATAGCTTAAATTACTATAATAGCGGCTATTCGTTTAATAATAATTTACAGTGGTCAGATAATGACACCTTTTTTGGTAGTAGCCGGTTGCAAAAACGTTTTGGACGTTTGAGTACGCGTTTCGGTATTAACTACGAAATTAAACCTGAAAGTGAAATTACGAGTTACGAAACGGAGTTTAGCCGAAACCTAAGCTCTAATTTACAAGCAGAATTAAAATTAACACACCAGCTAGAAGATAACATTAAGTTTGCTGAGTTAGGATTAAATTGGCAAGCTGAGCTGTTTAGCTTAAATAGTAAT
This sequence comes from Pseudoalteromonas sp. APC 3250, assembly GCF_030407915.1. Lineage (NCBI taxonomy): Bacteria > Pseudomonadati > Pseudomonadota > Gammaproteobacteria > Alteromonadales > Pseudoalteromonadaceae > Pseudoalteromonas > Pseudoalteromonas sp. APC 3250. The sequence continues at coordinate 35,129 of NZ_JASDCM010000011.1, read as the reverse complement.
TTTAATTACGATAGTGAGAATAATTGGCGCATCGGTTTATTTGGTCGCTTTAGCCTAGGTTATGACGCTAAAAATAACAACTACTTTGCTAATAGCCGTAGTTTAGTGCAGTCGGGTTCGTTAATGGTGCATGTATACCTTGATACAAATAATAACGGAGTATTTGATAAAGGCGAGCAAAACTTAGAAGGGATAAAAGTTAAAGGGCTACAAAATTATCGAAGAGCCGTTACCGATGAAAACGGTATAGCCTTATTATCAGGGATGCCAGCTAATTTAACCACAGATATAGTTATTGAGCCTGACAGCATTAGCGATCCATTCTTAATTACCGCAAACGATGGTTTTTCTATTACGCCCCGTGCCGGTTTTGTTGAATATATGGAAATACCGCTTAATCACAGTAGTGAATTGGAGGGAACTGTTTACAAACGAGATGAGCAAGGCAGCAGTGAAGTGCAGCCTTTTGCTACCGTTAAATTACTCGATAAACAAGGTAACCAAGTGGCGCAAACTCAAGCTGCCTATGATGGCTATTATTTGTTTACCGATTTACGCCCTGGCGAATATAAAGCGGTTATAGATGATAAGTTTAAGCAACGTAAGTCCTTAAAAGATACGCAACAAGTAATGGTGAATTTACCAGCGCAAGGTGAAGTAGTAATGGGCGTTGACTTTGAACTGAAAGAAAAAACACAAACGCCAGCGTATATTGCCAATGCGGGTGGGTTTTCATCATTGCCGATTATGAAAGCGTATTATCAATTAATTAAGCGCCATCTAAATGAGCAATCAAAGCGTGATGCTTTTTATATTAAAGACGATAAACAAAAGCGGTATATTTTAGCCGTCGCTTATGCCGAGTCTGCCCAAGGAGAGCTTGAACAAGTATGCGCAGAATTAAAAGTGAAAGGCTTGAACTGCCAAGTCCAAGCGCAACTTATTAGCCACTAATAACAATAAGGTTTAACCATGCAACATGCTAATTTATATAAACGCTATTCAATACTCATCGCCTATATTGGTGCTCTTTTTATATCTGGATGCAGCAGTCCCAAAACAGCAGTGGAATCGCCTCAGCCTAAACAAGCCAGTGCAAGCCTTTCTGACGAGGAGTTAGCGCAGCTAAAAGCATCATCTCAGCAGTGGCAAGCAGCCAAAGCAGGTGTTGAGCGTCTACTAGTGATTGAACAAGACTTAAAGCTATTAATAAGCCAATTAAATGCGGTGGCAAATCAAGACACCGCATCAACAAATACGCCTGTAGTACCAACAGCTAAAGCTTCAGCTGAAACGGTATCACCAAAAGTAGCACAAAAAGCTCAAGTGGCAACGAATGCAGCAGCTGATGAAAAACAAGCCGTTAAAGCGCTGTTTGCCCTCCAAGTTGCAGCCGTTACCGACAAAGACCGACTTAGCCAAAGTTTAAATCAAATAAAAGCCAGCGCATCTTCGTTATTTGAGGGGGAGTTTGTGGCGAATGTAGAAACTATCAACGTGAGTGGCATGACCTACTACCGTTTAAAGCTTGGGGCTTATCAGGAACAAGCAAATGCGGCTGCTGATTGCGATAAACTTAAACAGCGCCAAATCAACTGCATTGTGAGTCATTACACCCAGCAGCCTTTAAAATAAATATGTGGCAAGGGTATTCGGCATAATAATTGCTTTGTTGTTATTATGTTTTTAGAGGATGGCAACTATGCGCCTTTTGTTACCCTTACTATTATTAAATTTAGCGGGCTGTAGTTTAACACCTCAGCCAAAGCCGAGTATAAGCACTGATGCGCCTAAAGCGGTTATGGCACCTTATACGGTGAACCAGTACGTAAGTAGCTTAAGTGCCCAGCTTAGCCATATTAAAGAGCCTTTTAAAAGCACTGCTTCAATTGCGGTCAGTAGCTTTTATTTAGCAGATGCCCTAGATTCTCACGTTGCTCAAGGACAGGGGGCAGGGCTTAGCCAGCAGATTCAGGAAAGCTTAATAACCCAATTCACCCAATTAGGTTATAACACGGTTGAATATCGGCTTGAAAACCAACTTAACTTATCAGCGAGTGCAGACTCAGTACTTAGCCGCAATACTGGCAACTTAAAGCAGCGTCAGATTATTGACTTTGTCATCACCGGTACTTTAACTCGCCAAGAGCATGCTTATATTGTTAATGCACGAATGGTAAATATGCAAACCAACCAAGTTGTATCTGCCGGCAGTACTGAAATTCCCATCAATGTGATGTGGAGCAATGAAAAAATACAGCAGCGCGGTGACTATATTTACCGCAGTGAATATTAATTAGGAGCACACATGAAACGCCTACTATTAACTTTATGTTTGCCACTAGGCTTTGGTTGTTCACAAATGACAAACCATAGTGACACACAAATTACCGACGATACGCCTATGTTTTTTGAGCAACGCCCTGTAGCCGCACCTACACAAAGCGACTCGCTGTATCAAAATAAAACAGCAGTGATGAATAAAAACAAACAAGTTAACACGCCAACACGTAAAAATATTAATCATTATGTGCGTGGCATCATGCAAGACATGGCTGAAAATTTACAGTACGTAAATACTAAAACGCCATTAGCGGTATCAAGCTTTGTTTTTTTAGACCGTGACTACAACAATGCTGACTTAGTGGGTAATCAAATAGCAGAGAGCTTTATGCATGAGCTGCATAATTTTGGTGTACCGGTAATCGATTTTAAAACCACCGATTATATGCGTGTAACACCTGGCGGCGATTTTGTTTTTAGTCGCGACTACTTAGAGCTTAACCAAGAACAAAATTTTAGTTACGTATTAGCCGGCACGCTAGTAAACCACCAAGGTGGCATACTAGTAAACGCACGTATTGTTGGTTTAGCGAGTAAAGCGGTTGTAGGCTCTGCACAGGGCTTTATTCCGCAATCAGTGATCGACGCGTTAAATAGCAGTAACAGTGCTGATGGCATCATGCTAAAACAAGCGAGTAAGTGAGGTTTATCATGGCTAACTTAGCTAAGCGCTCAGCTTTAATTAGCATAAGTGCATTATCATTATTACTTTCAGGCTGTAATTTAATGGGCGAGTCGACCGCGACCGAGCCCGCCAAATCTGAGCCAGAGCAAACAGTGGTAAGTGATCTTGATTTTAACCAGATCATGGCGCAAATGCAGCGCAATGACGAGCAAGAGCAATATGCTGATACAACGCAATTTAATCCAAACAAGCACCACAAAAGCTTAGTTAATTACGTTGAGCAAATGGCACTTGATTTAACCGACACCATGCAAGTAGCCCCTCAAGATGCAGCGATTGCGGTTACGTCGTTCGTTGATTTAGACGCAAGTTTAACTACAACAAGCCAGTTAGGTAATCAGTTATCAGAAACCTTTATACATCAGCTACAAAAGTTTGGTTATAGCGCCGTTGATTTTAAAACAGCCAATTTAATTACCGTAAATAAGCAAGGCGATTTTGCCTTTACACGTAACACTCGCAAACTTGCAGGTACCAGTATAGCCAGCCATGTATTGTCAGGCACCCTTATTTATAGAGAGGACGGGGTAGAAATAAACGCACGCGTTATTGATATTCAAAGCAAACGCTTAGCAGCCAGCAGCCGAACATTTATACCGCTTTACGTATTAAATAAAGAAGATATATATTTATCAAGCAATTAACTTAATTTGATGCTTGATATAAAAAACCAGATGCCGTTATAATTTCCAAACACTTAGTACTTAGCACCCAGCGTGGCCTCTTAGTTAAATGGATATAACGGCCCCCTCCTAAGGGGCAGTTGCAGGTTCGATTCCTGCAGGGGCTACCAATAAAATCAATGAGTTATTATTTCTCTCTATTCCTATCCTAACTCTATGTAGCAATGTCAGCTATGTGGCATTTGCGGATAAAAAGTGAATTTGAAAGCCTGTTGGGTGGCGCCTTCGGCTTAACCAACCTACATTTTGACATAGGTCGGATAAGTGGCGGAGCCACGCCATCCGACAAAAATAATGAATTTACCAGAAACAACCCAACTTACCACGTTAGCGATATAAATAACTGCTTTATACAGTAAGTTAAACCACTCTATACCGACTATAGGCTGAGTACCATGAACGGAAGGCGGGGCCAATTTACTATTGCCCATTTATGCGCAAGACCCTTTACTCATTTACATCCTGTTCAAGCACATTTGCCCTAGTAAAATTTATCAATTATTCTAATACTGTTCGTTGTGATTTCCGTGATGTAGTACTGAGTATTTTTAACGATCACATGAGGCCTGAGTAGTAACTGGAATTAAAGTCGTTAAGTGTATAATGTAATTGCGCTGGTAATAATGAGATATTAGGGATAGTACTTGTATGAATCAACGAATAATTAAAGCTATAAATACGTCAGTTGTAGAAAGAAACATACAGCAACTTACTTTATGGATAGCCCAAGATGATTGGCGTAATTATGCAAAGAAATACGGTGCATCACGTAATTCAATAAAATTAGCTAATCTTATTGAAGAAGAGCACCCTAGGTTATCTTCCTCAACATTTCGCGTTGGAGGGTATGGGGAAAAGATTAATGCAATGTATTTGGCGAAATGGTTAGTTTTACAGGCTTCTGAGGTTGGGGCGGAACTTGCTTATTCATCTTTACTAGAGCTTGAATCTTCATCAGATGTAGTGATTTATAATATCTCATTAATTAGTGGGGTGGATTTTAAAGGAAAAGCAGAATTAATAGATGGTATTTATTTTTGTGATTTTGGAAATTTACCCAATACAGTCAGGGAAAATATAAATAACAAATTAATTAAATTATCTTCAAGTATTTCATCTAGTGGAAAAATCCACCCGCCCTATACATTTTTATGTCAACCCATGAAAAGCATATTACTTTCAAATGATCTTAGTGATGCTAATATCAAAACTATGAAAGGTTATGTAAATAAAGAATTTTTAATAACTAATTTTCTATCTTTATTCGCTTCTAACTTCGCCCCTTGCGTTGAATTACGCTGGTGTATTTTAGAAGACACTACACCTCTTTCTGGAATAATAGACATACATTCAACTCAATATTTAGAGGTTATTAAGCCTACACATTATGATTCATGGAATGATATTGACGCTGAACAAATTACTAATTTATTTGGAAAATATTTATCTATGAATGAGAAAATTAGATTGCCTTTAGATATTTCTTTGGCTCGTCTCTGTCAGGCTATGAACACTTGGAATGATACAAATAAAGCCATTGATCTAGGTATTGCCATTGAGTCGATATTAACAAAGCCTGATACTAATGGAGAGCTAGCTCTACAAATAAAAATTATTGGTTCAAAATTGGCTTCTGATGACCTTGAAAAGCGTAAAGAAATATCTTCTTTATTGAATGCAGCATACAGTATACGCTCCTCCGCTGTTCATGATGGGATTCTTAAAGACTCATACAAAGTTAACGGTCGAGGTAAATTAAGACCTAGTATTATTATGGATGAAACTTTTCCAATTTTAAGGGATTGTTTAGTGAAAATTATTGAAAAAAATGGACTAACTAAAGATGACTATGAGGAATTGTTTTTTTCGTAATTCTAGCGCTACATAGATTGTATAAAAATAGTAGAACCAAATGACTTAGCTAATATTTTGAGTTGCTTACAAGTATCGCTTCTATTTTAATAAATACGATACTTATTTTTATGATGGTTAAGTAATAAAGTGACTTTGCAAGACTTGAAGTTATAATGAATCGCTTGAATTGGTATGAATGCTAACCTGGAATTCAACAAAAACGAGCTAAAGTGATCGTCCTTTACTCGATCAAAGAAGCACTCCATTTAATTTTTCATAATAAAAAAGCGAGCTATCAATTAGCCCGCTTTATAAAATACTTTGCCGAACCCCGAACCCCGAACCCCGAATCCCGAATCCCGCAATTAAGCTATCAGTTTCTCCGCAATATTTAATTCCATAGTGGCTTTTAGCAATCGGTATAAATTAATAGACGCGTCTATTTCTTCTTTACGATTGGTTAAGCTTTCAATATTTAAACCCAGTGGTACACCTAAGTGAGCACAGCTTTTTAAAATTGAGTCGAGGTTTTCGCGACAAATACGCACTGATTCGCTTAGTGTATTTTCCGAATCAAGCATGCGCCATTTAGTTGCCTCTGGCACTGAGATACCTAGCCACTGCATAAACTCTAAGGTTTTTTCACCACCACAAGGCGTAAAGGTCAATATAATCCGATTAGGTGTCAGGCCTTGTGCTTTGCATGTGCGCGCATAACTGGTTATTAAATCTATGGTTGCTTGTGCGTTGTACACGGCTTGAGAGATAAAAAACTGGCACCCTTGTGCTGTTTTTTCTATTAAGCGTTGGTGCTCGTTGCGCTTATTGGCATGGCGCTCAGCAATGGTTACACCACCTAAAAAGAAGTCTTCTGACTGCTCTGCCAGTGTTTTGTAGGCATTCGGTAAGCTCAGCTTTATATCACCCGCTGATGACGGGCTACCCACTAATACCACGTTTTTTAAATCGTAGTCATTTTTAGTTTCATCTAACCACGCTTTAAACTCACTCACACCGCGCTGAGCTACACTTTTATAAGTAATTACATCAAGATCAGATAAGCCTCGTAAGAGTTGGCTGTACTCTCGCGGATCAACTGTTTGCTTAAATGCAAATGGACGCGCTTGCTCTGTACGACTGCTTTCATCTTGAATGTCATAAATAATCACACCGTCATATTCAATTTCGTGTAAACGGCCTAATAACTTTTCGGCAATGATTTTTAATTGCGCTTCATCAGTCCCAATTTTTGGCGGTGTTGTGCCAATTAGGTAAACACCTTGGTTGGTGTCCTGTATTTTTTCTTGAAGTGATAAAGCCATAATCCCCATTCCAGCTTAATTTGTGATGATGGATTTAATATAGCAGCCATTTAGACGTCTAGATAGATTTATTTGTTGAAAGTTTCTCAACTAACGTGAATTATTTTCATAGTTAAACCCTAATAACTGACACAGTTGTTTACATAATTAATAGGCTTAGGGCTCTTATATTTAATTACTTTACGGCATACTTAGTTTGGTAAATGTTTTAAAAATTGCTCAATTTAAAAAGGGATAACAATGAAATTTAAATTATTGGCAACTAGCCTAGCGGTATCGCTGGCCTTAACCGGTTGTGCTATGCCGCAAAGTCAAAACACGCAAACAGCAGCTCAACAAGAACAAGTTAATAAAGCAGATGAGCGTGTTTTTTCACAAGATTACCTAATAGAAGAGTTAGATAACGGCCTACGTGTGATGGTAGTTAAAACCGATTACCCAGATGTAGTATCGCTACAAATACCGGTGTCTGTTGGCTCGCGTAATGAAGTGGAAGCAGGTAAAACTGGTTTTGCTCACTTTTTTGAACACATGATGTTTAAAGGCTCTGAAAAGTTTCCGCAAGATGTGTATTCAGATATTTTAAAAAATTCAGGGGTTGATAACCGCGCCTACACAACTAACGATTACACTAACTACCACTTAAATTTTTCAAAGCAACATCTTGATAAAGTACTTGAGATTGAAGCGGATATTTTTCAAAACCTAAGCTACACCGAAGAGCAATTTAGAACGGAAGCGCTAACGGTTAAAGGCGAGTACTTAAAAAATAACGCCAGTCCAATTCGTAAATTATTAAGTGCGGTACGCCAAGAAGCGTTCGAAAAACATACCTATAAACACACTACAATGGGCTTTTTTGAAGACATTGAAGCCATGCCAGATCAAATGGCCTACGGTAAAGAATTTTTTGATAAGTTTTATAAGCCTGAATATGTATCGCTTGTGATTGTTGGTGATGTTGAGCCAAAAGAGACCATGGCGATGGTTAAAAAACACTGGGGTAACTGGCAAAAAGGCGACTATGTTGCTGATATTCCTAAAGAGCCAACTCAACAAGCGCCAAAATATGTGCATGAGCAAAACGAAGGATTACCTGGTCACTGGTTACTTGTGTCGTATAAAGGGGCTGCATGGGAGCCTCAGAAAAAAGACAGAGCCGCATTAGATTTACTGTCGCAGCTTTATTTTTCGAGCAATTCAGATATTTACCAAGAGCTGGTAGTAGAAAAGCAAATAGCGAGTCAAATGTTTACCTATAACCCAGAGACTAAAGATCCAGGGTTACTACATGTATTTGTAAAAGTTGAAAATGCCGATGATTTAGCCACAGTGCGTGATGCTATAAACCGTACGTATGCCAAAGCGCGTACCGAGTTGGTTGATAGCCAAAAACTCAGTGATTTAAAGTCTAATCTTAAATACAGCTTTATAAATGGTTTAGATTCATCGCAAGCAATTGCCTCTACACTTGCCAGCTATATGCATTTTGAGCGCGATCCTGAGGTAATTAATCAGCTGTATAAATCGGCAGACAATATCACTAGCGAAGATATTAGAGCCGTTGCAAATAAGTATTTTGTTGATAATGCGCGCACCACAATTACTATGTCGGCACTTGATAAAGCCCCAGGTTTTGAACAAGAAAGCGACTTAGATGCCTTGGTAGCTAAGTATCAGCAAGCACCGAGTAAGCCTATCTTTAAAGTGCTGGATAAAACTAATAGCTCGCCGTTAATCGATATTAACTTATTATTTAATACCGGTGCGGCTGCCGATCCGCAGGGTAAAAAAGGCGTGGCAGCACTCACTGCCGCAATGCTGGCGCAAGGTGGCTCAACGTCAATGAGTTATAAAGAAATTAAAAAGGCAATGTACCCGCTGGCGGGTAGTTTTGGTTATCAAATAGATAAAGAAATGCTGTCGTTTCAAGGGCGTATTCATAAAGATAATGCTGCTCAGTGGTATGCTTTAGTGAGTGAGCAGCTTCTAAACCCAGGCTTTAGAGAAGATGACTTTAAACGTCTGAAAAAAGAAATGATCGATGGCATTAAATCAGGTTTAAAAGCCTCTAATGATGAAGAGTTGGGTAAAGAAGTGCTCTACAGCGTGCTTTATAAGGGGCACCCTTATGAAAGCTATAACTACGGTGACTTATCAGATTTAGAAGCGCTTACTCTTGATGATGTTAAAGCGTTTTATAATGCTGAGCTTACACAAGCTAAACTTACTGTGGGTTTAATTGGTGCTGTGCCTGAAAAACTCAAAGCACAAATGTTAGCTGACTTAGCGACACTCCCTAAAGGTGAGCAAAGCCGCTTAACAATCCCTGATGCGCCAGAGCTTAAAGGTCATCATGCAACGATTGTTGAAAAGTCAGCGCAATCAACGGCTGTGTCGTTCGGGTTCCCTATTGATACCATTCGTAGCAGCGAAGACTGGACCGCATTGTGGCTAGTGCGTTCGTACTTTGGTGAGCATCGCAGTTCTAACAGTTACTTGTACGAACGTATTCGTCAAACGCGTGGCATGAATTACGGTGATTACGCCTACATTGAATACTTCCCTCGTGGTATGTTTCAAACTAAGCCAGATGCAAACTTAGGGCGCTCTGAGCAAATTTTCCAAGTGTGGCTGCGTCCACTGCGCTCAAACAACGATGCGCATTTTGCTACCCGTACCGCATTATTTGAGCTAGATAAATTAATTAAAAATGGCATGACCGAGGCAGATTTTGAAGCCACGCGTAACTTTTTAATTAACTTTGTGCCGCAAATGGTTGCTAGTCAAAATCGCCAGTTAGGTTATGCGCTAGATAGCGAGTTTTATAACACCGATAGTTTTGTAAACTACGTCACAAACAAGCTTAAAACATTGACTGTTGACGATGTAAATCGCGTGATTAAAGACAACCTACAAACTGAGAATATTCACTATGTGTTTGTTACCGGTGATGGTGAAGATATGCAAAAACGTTTAGCAACTATGCAAACCTCGCCTATGGTGTATAACACCGATAAGCCTGCCGAGTTAGTGGCTGAAGATAAGGTAATTGCTGATTATAAACTGGCAATTCCTGCAAAAAATATTGAAGTAGTAAAGGTGGATAAAGTATTTCAATAATTTAAGTTTTTAAGTATTAAAAAATGCCCCTGTGCAGTAAGCATTGGGGCATTTTTATATTTTAGGTTGTAAATACTAGTTACTTACTAAAAGTACTGAGGCTGCACCAAGAGCAAAACTAATAACAGAGCTAATAATCAAACCTGCAATAAAACTTTTAGATGGACTGTTATTGGCATCATTTTGGTTGTTTTCATCAAGCTTAATAAGTTCACCTTGGCGTACTTCAAATACCGCACATAAGGCCATGGTGGTTTCTTTTGAGGCTGCACCTTCTTTTTCTACTCGTTGAATGGTTCGTAAGCTTACATCGCAGGCATCGGCAAGCTGTTGTTGTGTCCAATCGAATGTGTGCCTAAGCGACTTTACCGTTGTAGGGTTTAATTGCATGTTAAAGTTTTCCTACAATTAGCTCTACGACTGTTGCAGTGGTATAGCCAAATACTGCACCACCTAACGCGCAGCCTAGAATAAAAAAAGCCGCTTTTTTAGGATCGCTAGGAAGACTACTTTGAACTTGCTTGGCAAGCACTTCTTGATCTTTGTATAGAGTGCACTCAAGACGTCCTGTGAGTATATTGAGCATGTCAAATTTCACTTGGTACTGCGAATTTTCAAAATCAAATGTGTGTGAGCTTTTTATATTAACACTGCGTCTACTGCTAACTAAGTCATCGTTAATATAGACTTCTTCTTTACCAGTAAAGTAGCTTCCAAAACAGGCTATTTGGTTATCGCCATCTTGAAAGTAAAATTTATAGCCTAATTTTTTTGTATTTAATATGTCGTTTTTCATCATCGTTATCCTTGTTGAGTTGATGATGCTAATTTAGCGTTTGTTATTATTTTTTACGCCGTCAGCAGTACGCCAGTGGCTATTTTGGCACATGACACACGTGCTGTCATATATTGTTATTTATTGATTTTTATTAACTTATTTTATTTTTGCACAAATGGTCAAACCTGCCTAGCTGTCATATAGTATGGCTTTGAAAAAGTAATATAAGCCTGAAATTTAACTAGTTATATATAATAACCAGAACAAATAACGAAGGGATTAACACCTAGGCGGCTAAATCCGTTAGAATTAGCGGTAGGCTCTTTGTAATAACTTAAGGCAGTATTATGCGTCATGAAATTTGGCAACAGCTTCGTAGTGAAGCAAATGAAGTAGTAACTCGTGAACCCCTTTTAGCGAGCCATGTGTATTCGTGTATTTTAAATCATGAGTGCTTAGGGTCGGCATTGAGTTTTATTGTTGCTAACAAGCTAGCTGATGCTGTGGTTTCTGCTTTTACAATCCGTGAGCTGTTTGACCAAGCTTTTGTAAAGTGTGACCGTATGCTGACACATGTTGCTCATGATATTAAAGCGGTAAAAGATCGTGACCCTGCGGCCGAAACCTACCTTACCGTGATTTTAAATTTAAAAGGGTTTCACGCCATACAAGCACACCGTTTAGCAAACTGCTTATGGCAACAAAATCGTAAAGAGCTTGCGCGCTTTATTCAAAGCCGTACCTCAGAGGTGTTTGGGGTTGATATTCACCCTGCCTGTAAAGTAGGCCAAGGCATTATGTTTGACCATGCCACCGGTATTGTTATAGGTGAAACCGCCGTAATTGAAGATAATGTATCTATATTACAATCGGTTACATTAGGTGGTACGGGTAACGAGCAAGGCGATCGCCACCCTAAAATCAGAGCGGGCGTACTTATTGGCGCGGGCGCTAAAGTACTGGGTAACATTGAAGTGGGCGAGGGCGCACGTATTGGCGCAGGTTCAGTGGTATTAAGCCCTGTGCCGCCTCACACAACTGCTGTTGGCGTACCTGCAAAAATTATTGGTCGCCCTGATTGTGAGTGCCCGGCAGAAAGTATGAACCAAAACTTTTTAGAATATCCCGAGCCAGAAAACGAATCGCACACCAGTGCAATGCTTTAATTTTTGAGTACCTAGAAATGATATATAAAAGTAACCTTGTGGCTATGCTGCTCTGTTTTTCTTCAGGCGTGGCGTTAGCAAGTGGTTACTTTTTGTTTTTTAAAGATTCCACTCGTGTTTCCTCAGCGCCCAAACAAGCTGTAATCTCTTCGGCTAACACTCAAGTCAATAATCAGCCAACTACTTTGCAAGGCTTAGTGCAGGTTAATAAAGCCCAAGCGGCTGATCAACAAACTCAGCTAGCACAACATGTGGTTGAGCTTAATCAGCGGCTTGAAAAAAAATCAATCCAGCTTAAGCAATCTCAACAACAGCTAAAGTTAAATCAATTAGAAAGTGTAGAGCTTGATGATGAGCTCGCAATACAGTTTGAGCAAGAGGCTGATAATCTCGAATGGAGTTACGAGCTTGAAGTCGCGTTAACTGACTTTTTAATTATTAATGAGTTTGCAGATAGCGCTGAGCTTACAGCGCTAAAGTGTAAGCAAACAATTTGTAAGTTTGAGCTTACCATAAATCAACATGCCGTTAATTATGGAGCTAAATTATGGCGCGAGCTTAACGATAAGCTTCACCTTGAACCTTGGTGGCAGCAATTTAAACTCAGTGCATCTCAATCTAACGATGCCCGTATTGAGTTTACCGTAAGTACGCAAGGCTAGCGCGCTTAGCAATATGGCTAAGCTTCTACCTTTGAAATAACCTGGCCATCTACTAACTCAGTGATCAACACATCACCCACTTTTACATCTTCCACTGATTTAACCACTTTATTTTGCGCTGCTTTAGTAATGCTATAACCACGTGCTAGGACATTAAGGGGGCTGACCGAATCAAGCCGACTTGCTTGTAAGGCAAGCGTATTATTTGCGTGTTGTAGTTGCTGCTGCATCGCTTGATTTAGCCTTGCATGGAGCTGTGCTAACTGATGGTTTGCATTTGCTAGCTTTTTATCTGGTGATTGGCGCATTAGTCTGGGTGTTAAATTAGCTAACACGCGTTCTTGTTGATATAAACGCTGACGCATTGCCTGTTGCAGTGCAATACTCAACTCATCTAAGCGTTGTGATTTTTGGTTTAGCTGATTGCGCGGGTGGCATAAATTAAGGCGATGCTGCAATTGTATGGCTAGTGCGCGTTTATCGGCAATGTCGTGTTTAAATGCATTCGCTAAACGATTAATTAACTGATTAACCCTATTATGTAGCTCTTGTGTATTGGGGCTTACGAGCTCTGCGGCTGCAGAAGGGGTTGCGGCGCGAACATCAGCGACATAATCGCTAATTGTGGTATCTATTTCATGGCCAACAGCGCTCACAATGGGCAGCGAGCTTTGATAAATAGCACGAGCAAGTTGTTCATGGTTAAAGCACCATAAATCTTCTAATGAACCACCACCGCGTCCGAGAATGATAACGTCGACTTCATTACGTAAATTTGCCAGCTCTATTTGCTTGATTAAATGGCCATGCGCTTCTTTGCCTTGCACCATCGCAGGGTAAATAACCACTTCTAATTGCGGCGCACGACGCTTTAAAACAGTTAAAATATCTTTGATTGCGGCGCCTGTAGGTGAGGTGATCACCCCTATGCGATTTATGTTTTGGGGCAGGGGCTTTTTATAAGCGGAGCTAAATAAGCCCTCTGCAGCCAAACGCATTTTTAGCGCGTCAAACTCTTGCTTAAGTTGGCCTTCGCCGGCAGGTTCCATATGTTCAACAATAAGCTGGTAGTCACCACGGGGTTCGTACAAAGATACACGTGCTTTAACGGTTACTTGTGCGCCGTTAATTGGTCGGTAACTTTGGTTGCGATTATTGCCTCGCCACATGGCGGCTTTAATTTGCGCTTTATCGTCTTTTAACGAAAAATACCAATGCCCAGAAGCAGGCGCAATAAAGTTAGAAATTTCACCAGTGAGTACTAAAGACGCAAAACCTTGTTCAAGTAAGGCACGTATTTCACGATTAAGGCGAGATACGGTATAAACCGTTTGCGAGGGCTTAGAAAACATAAAAACTACCAAAAAACATTTATAAATCTAGCTTATCATAAATAAATACAAAATATTATTTACTAGTGCCTACAACGCTGTTAAAATTTGGCCGCAATTCCTTATCTTAGATCCACATGTGAGAAGTTGCCAAAATGCTTAGAATCGCTAAAGAAGCTCTTACCTTTGATGACGTACTTTTAGTACCTGGTCATTCTACTGTTTTGCCACATACGGCAAATATTTCAACTCGCTTAACGCGTGGTATCAAACTTAACTTGCCGCTCATTTCAGCATCTATGGATACTGTTACAGAAGCTCGTTTAGCTATTGCCCTCGCGCAGGAAGGTGGTCTTGGTTTTATTCATAAAAACATGACCATTGCAGAACAAGCGAAAAATGTTCGTAAAGTTAAAACCTATGAAGCAGGTATTGTTTCATACCCTGTTACAGTTACTGCCGATCTGACTATTGCAGATGCTGTTGAATTGTCTCAGGAAAAGGGATTCTCAGGTTTTCCGGTCACCGATAGCGAAAATAACCTTGTAGGTATTGTAACTAGTCGTGATATGCGCTTTGAAACTAAGCTTGAACAGCCGGTTTCAACAGTGATGACGAAAAAAGAAAACCTAGTAACGGTTAAAGAGGGAACGGCTCGCGAAGATATCTTAAGCTTAATGCACGAACACCGCATTGAGAAGATTCTTGTGGTTGATGATGCGTTTAAACTTAAAGGCATGATCACCGTAAAAGATTACCAAAAAGCACAAGACAAACCAGATGCATGTAAAGACGAGCAAGGCCGTTTACGTGTAGGTGCTGCGGTAGGCGTTGGCGCAGGCACTGATGAGCGAATTGCTGCATTAGTTGAAGCCGGTGTTGATGTACTACTAATCGATACTTCTCATGGTCACTCACAAGGTGTTATTGACCGTGTTGCAGCGACTCGTCAAGCTTACCCAGACTTACAAATTGTTGCGGGTAACGTAGCGACAGCCGAAGGTGCTATTGCCCTTGCAGATGCTGGTGTTGATGCTGTTAAAGTAGGTATCGGCCCAGGTTCTATTTGTACTACACGTATTGTTACTGGTTGTGGTGTACCACAAATAACAGCCATTTCAGATGCGGTTGAAGGCCTTAAAGGTCGCGATATTCCAGTGATTGCCGATGGCGGTATTCGTTTTTCTGGTGATATTGTAAAAGCATTGGTTGCGGGTGCATCGTGTGTAATGGTTGGCTCTATGCTCGCGGGTACTGAAGAAGCACCAGGTGAAGTTGAACTTTATCAAGGTCGTTACTACAAGTCTTACCGTGGTATGGGTAGCCTAGGTGCGATGGATCAAAAAGAAGGGTCATCGGATCGCTACTTCCAAAAATCAAACCAAGCTGACAAGTTAGTACCAGAAGGTATTGAAGGTCGTGTTGCTTATAAAGGGCCAATTGCAACCATTATTCACCAACAAGTGGGTGGTCTTCGCAGTGCAATGGGCTTAACCGGTTGTGCCACAATCGAAGAGCTAAACACTAAACCACAGTTTGTACGTGTAACTTCTGCTGGTATGGGTGAGTCGCATGTTCATGATGTGCAAATCACTAAAGAAGCACCGAACTACCGTTTAGGCTAATCAGCCTTTAACAACTTGAAAAAAGTGGGCTAACCTTTGTTAGCCCTAATATAGTCACACAGCTTAAGCTGGTGGCGTTTAGCACCTGACTTTACGAGATACTTCATGAGCAAAGACATTCACGATTCACGAATCCTCATTTTAGATTTTGGTTCACAATACACGCAGTTAATCGCCCGTCGCGTGCGCGAAATTGGTGTTTATTGTGAGCTTTGGGCTTGGGATGTAACCGAAGAGCAAATTCGCGAGTTTAACCCACAAGGTATTATCCTTTCTGGTGGCCCAGAATCAACCACGCTTGAAAATAGCCCGCGTGCTCCTGAGTATGTATTTAATGCAGGCGTTCCAGTACTTGGTATTTGTTACGGCATGCAAACTATGGCAACGCAGCTTGGCGGCCGTGTACATAGCTCAGATAAAAAAGAATTTGGTTACGCACAAGTTGAAAAAGTGGGTAACTGTGCATTATTTGATGCCATTGAAGATCATATTACTGATGGCGGCAATGGCGTACTAGATGTGTGGATGAGTCACGGTGATAAAGTAATGGAAATTCCAGATACGTTTAAAACCACTGCTAAAACATCTACTTGCCCGCATGCTGCAATGTCTAACGAAGAAAAGCGCTTTTACGGTGTACAATTTCACCCAGAAGTAACGCACACACATCAAGGTCAACGTTTACTAGAGCGTTTTGCTATTGATATTTGTGGTTGTGAAAAATTATGGACGCCAGCAAAAATAATTGATGACGCCATTGAGCGTATCAAAGAAACTGTAGGTGACGACGAAGTTATTTTAGGCTTATCAGGCGGTGTAGATTCATCGGTTGTGGCTATGCTTATTCACCGTGCTATTGGTGAGCGCCTAACCTGTGTATTTGTTGATAACGGTTTACTTCGTTTAAACGAAGGCCAGCAAGTTATGGATATGTTTGGCAATAAGTTTGGCTTAAACATAGTTAAAGTAGATGCCGAAGATCAATTTTTAAATGACTTGGCAGGTAAATCAGACCCAGAAGATAAGCGTAAAGCTATTGGCCACACGTTTATTAATGTATTTGATGAGCAAGCTAAAAAGCTTAAAAACGCGAAATGGTTAGGTCAAGGTACAATTTACCCTGACGTAATCGAATCAGCGGCATCAGCGACTGGTAAAGCACACGTGATTAAATCGCACCATAATGTGGGCGGCTTACCAGATGACATGCAAATGGGCTTAGTAGAGCCATTACGTGAGTTATTTAAAGATGAAGTACGTAAAATTGGTTTAGAGCTAGGTTTACCGTACGATATGCTTTACCGTCACCCATTCCCAGGGCCAGGTTTAGGTGTGCGTGTACTTGGCGAAATCAAAAAAGAGTACTGTGATTTACTTCGCCGCGCAGATGCTATCTTCATTGAAGAGCTTCACAAAGCAGAGCTTTACCATAAAGTAAGCCAAGCGTTTACTGTATTCTTACCGGTTAAGTCGGTAGGGGTTATGGGTGATGCACGTAAGTATGATTGGGTTGTTTCACTTCGTTGTGTTGAAACCATCGACTTTATGACTGCACGTTGGTCACATTTACCGTATGAGTTTTTAGGTGTGGTTTCTAACCGTATCATTAACGAAATCGACGGTATCTCACGCGTTGTTTACGATATTTCAGGAAAACCACCTGCCACTATCGAGTGGGAATAGACTTGGTTGTAAAAACCTAATCTAGTTTCTGTTAGATAAAAAAAGGCCAGTCAGTATTTCTGACTGGCCTTTTTAATGAATTTTTACTTTCCTAAAAAACCTTGCGGAGATATTAGTTTTCGTTGTAGTGCTGGCTTCTATTTTTAGGGCTGTGGCTGCGTAACACTGGGCACTGCCTGAAGATGAAAATCATTGCTGACAAAATGGAGGTATTCCAAAATAGGTTGAAGATGGTAGGGCGAGTTTATGATGGTTCGGTCGATCAAATCGACAAAATAAGACGCTGGCCCTTTGGTCGCCGTACGTAGTCAGTGATGATGTACCGATCTAACTAGCCGCTCTACAGTTCATCAACCAAGAAAATGCCCTGCAAATTTTACTCGTCGTGAAGAAGGTAATCACCTATATTTTCTCGACCTTCTGCTAACTCACCGAGCGATTTTTAAGAAGCGTTGTATAACAACTTAGAATGGGGTAAGTGATATGGTTAACATGGAAATGATGAAAATTGTTATTTTGAGCGTAAAATATGATTCAAAGCGCGATGGATATTCATAAAATAGGTAAGCTTAAAGCTGTTAGATATGGAAGTACCTTTGAATGGTGTATTGACTAATAATAATTTGAGTGTCACATAAATACAGATTAAATCAGAAGCTGAACTGGAGTTGATATCTCTTGGGAAATTTGACCGTTAGATAGAGTGCAAAAGTGGTAGCTAACAGAAAAGTTTTAAAGTGATATAGTAATATAATACTGTCTTTTGTGCTGTAGCATTCTTGATTATTTATAATGTGCTCTACTGATTAAAAATACCTTAATATCAATGAGCTATAAAAAAATCGGATCAAAAGCAAAATGATAACTAAGCAGAGTAAGTTCAGTTTCACGACCGTTAATTGCTGAAGAAAAAGTGGGCTCAGACGTTGAGCCAAAGCTGAACTAAAACGTCGACGAGTAGTAAGAACTTAGTTGTATAGGCAGCAATTAAAAACGAGGAATTATCAGATAAGGTTTGAACGACTATATATCAGATAGATTAAAATACGCTTATGCGTCTTTGGCTTTTTAGGCTAATGTCTATTAATAGCTCTTAGTCTTTGCGAGCTTCGAGCCCTTTCACCTATTAAACTGTTCTGCTAAGGGTAAAAACTCTAATACATAAAGCGAGTAAGGTAGCGGGTATTTTATGGTGCTGAGTTAAAACAAGATTAAAAATAAATTGAAATGGTTTTAAGCATCACTTTTCTTCGAGGTTACACATATTTAGAACTATTTTCGAAAATAATTACTTTAAATTTAATTATATCTAGTCAGTTTTATTTAACACTTTATAAAGGCTAAAATAATTTTTAATTAGCCTGTAAAGTTCTCTTAGTACTTTACTTATACTCGTTTGGCTAACTAATCATTACTAAATGTAAAACACAGAGTTTTTAGAATAGTCGGTAACTCGACTCGCTCGTCCTGATCGTCAACGCAACTGACTTAACCAAATCGAGCCTAGGCTATGATTATAACATTACCGATCAGCTCCGAGAGACTTCGAATATAAAAATACGCACAAAACCATAGATAAAGATGATCACAGTCGTTTACATACGATTCTTTTTTGACATCTGGATGTACCGTCACTGATATATCAGGTGTGGTAGCGGTGGAACGTTCTTCAATTAATCGGTGTGCCTGTTGGTACACTGAATGTGTGGCTTATAAGTTTGTTGGGCTCAGTCGCTGGCGATTAAATATCCCCTGTGTGGGTAGCTTATGTTACAGGATTTGCTCAAAGGAAAATGCTGGATTCAGAGCTAAAAGCAAGCCTATCGCCTAGACACTGAAGAGGGCGGGTGTGAAGAAACGCAAGGCGCTAAGACAATAGTGTTAAATCAACGTTGGTCTATGGAATTTGTGTCATACCAGCTTAGTAATGGTAGGCACTTTTGGAGGGAATGTGGTGGATAATTACTCGCTGGAATGGTCGGTCAGTTGGTTTCTGTAACCACCAGTGGCAGGCACATCACAAGACTCCAAGGCTAGTTTATCTAAGAGTGTGGCAACCCTAATAAGCTGAACTGCGAGAACAGGACTTAATTTAACAGTAAGATCGTGTTCTTTTGATTCATGAAAAAGGGACAAATTGCAGAGTTTTAATTTTGAGTCTAGTATCAATTTAGGTTATCGAAGTTTTAAGTTTGATTATGCTTTTTAGGCTTAAATAATCTTAAAACTTTGTATCTTTTTTATGATAAGGATACTGTTACTTATGAAATTGCCTAGTCAAGGTTTTGGTTTACTTTTAATGCTATTCTTTCTAGTGGCCTGTGACCGAACCTCAGTGTCTTCAGATACAAGTAAAGAATTTACAATTGAGTTGGTCCGAGCGCCTTTATCCGTAGAAGTGGGTCAATCTGCAGTGATTGAGGTTCAGTTACAACAAAATGGACAAAATATTGATGGCGCGAGTTACCTTTGGATGGAAGAGAGTGTATTACCACTTGGCTTAGTTAGTAATAGTAACCAAGGGTTCTTTGTAGCACCGTCAAATATTGAGCAAGCTAGCATTCGTGTAACAGCTAGTTTCTCAGGTATGTCGCTAAGCAAGGATATCACCATAGACATTACCTCACCGGTTGACGTTATTGGAGATGTTGAGTCATTAGAGGTTACAGGCCCAACGGAAGTTTCTTCTGAACACAAGGTCATTTTAAATGCGGCTTATACGGTTAATGGGTTGGTTGATAGTGACAAGGAGATAAGTTGGGAACTATTAAGTGAACAAACAGTATCTTGGCAACAAATAGATAATCGAGTCGAGGTTACAGCACCTAATGTTTTTCAGGACACAGAGTTATTTTTCTCAGCACAAACTGAAGACGCCAGCGGCTTGTTGTTTGATACGATTGTGGTTCTCACGGTTAAGCCAACGGGCATCAGCTTTGTTAACCAGATTAATACTGGAACGGGCAAAGTTGATGCAAACTCTCAATCGTCACATACAGTTAAGCAAAGCACTTCAGGGCAGACAGTCCACTTAACAGCAAAAGCCGAAAAGTCTGGTGGCGGTGGAAGCTTCACCTATGAATGGCAGCAAGTGAGCGGTACCACAGTAGACTTAATAGACAGTGCCAGCCAAACCACATCTTTCATTGCGCCTAAGCAGCCGGGAAAACTCGAATTTAAAGTAACAGCTACGGAAGTCAGTAGCGGGAAAAGCACATCACAGACACAGCTAGTAGAAATAAAGCCTGGACCTTTACAGCCTCAGCAAGGTGCTAAGCATCAAGTATACAATGGTCATGGTTCTGTTAGTTTGACTGCCGAGGTTAATGGTGGCACGGGGCCTTTTACCTATAAATGGACGCAAACAAAAGGTCCAGACGCTATGATAAGTAGTGTTAATGGAAAAACTACCGAGGTTACGCCGCCAGAGGTTACAACCGATACCGATTTTCAATGGGTAGTACAAGTAACTGATGCCGATGGCCATCAAGTGAGTATTACACACGATATTCAAGTGAAGGCAACTGCGCCTTTGTCGGTACAGATTATTAAACCAAAGGGCTGCACCACCAACTGTTTAGTTGAAGAAGGGGATTTTGTGTATCCTGCAGCAACTATCACCAGTACGCTTGATCGTGTATCAGTGTTGTGGGAGAGTAGCGATGTTGCCTTTACAGATGCGACAACAGAGCACCCTGTGTTTGTTGTGCCAAATGTCAATTCAGAAACAGGTATTAGAGTCAATGTTACTGTGACAGATGGCACCAATACTGTTTCCGATTCGCTACTTTATACCGCTAAACCTGTATTTAAGCTGGCACCTCATCAAAACCAAATAGGTAGTCACTTGGCAACAGGCCCTGGAGTCAGTACAGCAGCTCCTGTTCAGGTAGAATCCGGCAAAACTTTTAAACCAAGCATCGATGTCCATGTCCCCCCTTTAGATAACGGGGCATCTCTTTCTTACCTATGGACGGTGATTGAGCCAAATCCAAAACCTAATGACTTGATAATTGCTGGTGACAATACAGCTCAGCCCATCATTAATGCGCCATCAGTAAGCAGTAATACCAACATTAAGCTTCAGGCAACCATTACCTATACCTCACCTGAAGGTAAGGTGATTACTAAAACTACTGATACTCAGTTTCAGGCAGTACCTGTTAATGCGCCAAGCAAACCCACACTTGCGCTCAGTATGGCTGGGCATGAAAGCGTATACAGTGGTCATGTGGTGCACCCAAAAACGACAGTGATGAACGCCAGTGGTCCCTTAAACTATCAGTGGGCGCAATTAAGTGGCCCAACCATTACGATTGCAGATGATAAAACGGATTCGCCAAGTTTCACCGCTCCTAGTGTGAGCGGCCATCAAGATATTGTAATAGAAGTCGAAGTGAGCGATGGGTCAGCCTTAGCAAAAGCACAAATGACTGTGACAGTTGATCCAGTAGTCGCACCACCGAAGTTGCCGTTAATGGTAACCGCCTCTAATGATGCGACCGTAACTGCAAATGAGACAGTGAAGCCGAGAGTCAGTCTTGGCAACACCTTTGGTTCACTCAGTTATTTATGGGTAGAAACCACTAGTATAGGCATTAGCCTTACAGATCCAAACACCGCTACTCCAAGCTTTATCGCACCGAATGGCCCTGCTACTGTGACCCTTGAAGTGATAGTAAATGATACGGCTAACGGCTCTGCTACCGATAGTGTCACTTACCATGTGAACAATGTTTTGCAAGTAACAGCTGGTGCAGCAACACGCACATTGGCTGAAGGTAATACCCTCAATTTATTGGCATCGGCTAAAGATGCCGATGGTGCGGTAAGCTATGCATGGACTCTTGCTGATGCCGGCACAACATCACTGACGAAAACAAGCATTATCAACGGATCCTCATCGAATGCAAGCTTAGAGCTTCCCAATGTGGATGCTGATACTACGATCAAACTGCAAGTTACGGCAACGGATTCGGTCAATACGGCTACCGCCACGGTTGCAGTGACCATTCAAGATCGCCACATGAGTGTCGACTTGGGCGCCGACTTTGATTTATCACCCTCGCAAACGGGGTACTTAAATGCGAATGTTGCAGGAGGGAAACCGCCCTACACCTATAGTTGGACAGATGATACGAATGCCGCACTAAGCAGTATCAGTGATGCGAACCCATCATTTATCGCGCCGTCTCTGACCCATGAAGTAGAGCTTAACTACAACCTGACGGTAATCGACAGTTTGGGTAATACGGCTAAAGATAGCGTTGTTGTGACCGTACCCGCTTTACCTTTACTGGTCAGCGCTGGTAATGATTTTTCTATTGCTGAAAGTTTAAGTGATGTGCAGTTGCACGGCAGTGTGCAACATGCCAATGAACCAGTTTATACTTGGACGCAGATTTCAGGCTCAGATGTCACCCCTTTAAAAAATGCAAATACTTTGAATGCATCATTTACCTCTCCAGCTAAAGCTGCGGGCACCAGCGAAGACCTGGTATTTGAACTCTCGGTTACTAGTAATGGTCGAGTCAAAAAAGACCAAGTAACAGTTACAGTGCAAGGCCAGCCCGATATATCGGCACATGTTACTCCTGTTCTTTATGTCAATGAAGGACAAATCGTTAGTTTAGTCGGTACGGTGATCGATGCAGACTCAAGCAGCCCTGCAACGGTGCAAAGTTTAACGTGGAGCCAACTTCCTACGGCGGCCAGTACCATTACGCTCAGCAATAGCAGCGTCAAGGGCGATGTTCGCAGTTTAACCAGTACCTTTATCGCTCCAGCCTATGGAAACGAGAACCAATATATCTTCACTTTTGCCGCACAAGGAACAGGTAATAAAGTATCACAAACGGCGATGGTGGAAGTATTGGCTGCGCCTAGTATTAGTGCTGGTGCTGATCTGCGCGTGCGCGCAGGGCAAACAGTTATTCTAAATGCAACGGGCAGCAGTCTCGCCAGTTATCAATGGACGCAAACGGCAGGAATACCAATAGTTGCGCTAAGTGGTGCCAATCAATATAACGCCTCATTTACGGCACCTGATGTGACGAGCGATACAACGCTCACTTTTACTGTGGTCGGGATGCCAATAGTAGGTGGTGCTTCGCAGCAAGACATGATAAATGTCGTGGTTTATGAACCGACTATTGTTGTAATGCCAAAAAGTGCAACAGACATAACCTTAACTGAAGGTGATCCAAAGTTAGATGTTACTGTAGATTTTATAAGCAGCGTAGGTTCTGCACCGATAACGCCAACGACTATTTCGTGGACCGTTACGCCGAGTACCGCGCCAGCCGATACCTTCGCTCCTCTGAATGCAGCTACCATTAGCATCAACCCGCAAACAGGCACTGCTGGTACCTATAAACTCGACATAGTAGCTGGTGATACGCCAGATCATTATCAGGCTGGCAACCAAAGTTATACAGTGCTGATCAAACCAGCAGCTCCGGCAACTTTACCGTTAGTCGACAGTGGCAAACTGACAGCCGCACTTAAAACCATAAACGCGGATCTGACTTCGCTAAATGGTATCGATAAGTTAGTAAGTTTGCATGCACCGGTAATTACTGGTGGCACACCACCCTACACCTATAGCTGGACACCACCAGCCAAAGGCGTGGTGCTAAGTGGTGAAACAACCGACAACCCAACGGCAACCATTAGCAAACCTGCGAGTGAATGCACCTATATCGGAGGGGATATTACGCTGACGGTCACTGATACTAAAGGTCAAACGGTCAGCGCCACCTTGCCTATAAAAAACAGCCGTGGAGGAGATGCGGTTAACCCAACACCGACATCACCAGTATCATGCGATGTGTGCCGTGGACCGAAATTTATCTGCGAGCGCTCGCACAAGACTGCTGTTTGTGGCTCTGATGCTGCTGGTAATCCTGAATCATTGGCTTCCGCTGAGTTTTACAAATATCAATATTGCATCAATGATGTCGAAAACCTCATTGATGGATCACGTTATGTGACACGTCGATGTGCCACCGCTGAAACAGTGAATAAAGAGTTGGAGAGTCGGGCAAAAAACTCTGCATGGTTAGGTAAACTCATTTCCGTTGGCACTGACCCCGCTGTTGGCTGTCAGCAGTATAACGTGCACGATTTACAAGATGCGCACTTTAGTTGCTCCTTCATTTGTAAAGGTAAAGTCGGTGGTGGCTTCGAATCAGGTGGCGCTCGCGGGTGTAATATTGAAACCGTACCGGCAGTCAACCACAATTCCATACAATTACTAGAGAGCGATTACCCAGTGCCAACAGTGCCGGCCACTATTCCTGGCACAGGCTCACCAGGTGCTTGTCCTAACGGCATTCAACCTGCTATGTAAATAGCCTATTACATAAAGTTCCCCACACATCAGAGAGTGTGGGGTTTTATCTCGAGCTTTGTAGCGGTCAACTAATTCCCGACAGTAAGTTAAGCCGATTCACGGCCTAAACAGAATTATCGTCTCCATTATATCGATGGGACGGTATCGATTGTAATAGTGGATATATGAACCCTTTGAGGCTTCTTGCTGGTAACCAATGTTTTGATGCGCTATCTAAAATGTACAGCGACAAGTTGGCGACACAAGGTGGATAGAAGCACTTCTGATCCGCGGAGGCTTAGTATTAAAGAGAAACAAGAACTTCGTCGTGATATTACAGAATTTTCTACTTGGACCAAAGCCCGCTTTTTTGAAGCGGGTTTTTGTTATTTAGACGGTTATCATTTGGTATGAGTTAAGTTTAGTCCTTGCATATAGAGTTGACTGAGCTCTTCTGCGGATATACTTGGTGCATCTGTGGCCGAGTTAGATGATTGTTTAAAGATATGCTGGGCTACTAGTCTACCCATGTTTTGGGCGCTGGAGGTTTTATGAATACGAGTTTCATAAAACCTCTTCAAAATAACATTGAGGCTACATTTTGTCTTAAATAATTGAGCTAGGTGCCAAGCATCTTCAAGCGCTTGGCTAGCACCTTGCCCCGATGTGGGTAAGGAAGCATGTGCAGCATCTCCGATAATAATGAGATTCTCATTGTGCCAACAGGGAAGTGGGTCGATATCATGTACAAATATGCGTTTTAAACTGCGTGGATTATAGCTATTAAGTACCTGTTGAACTTTTTTAGGCCAATCCTGAAAACGCTCATGCATTTCTTCAAACCACTGCTCCATTGATTTCGTTTTATCAAGTTCACTAGGCCATGCAGCAGCCCAGTAACAATGTTGGTTTGCTACAGGTACTATACCAAAGCGTTCATTATTATCTCTAAAGTCATGAATTGTCTGCTCAAAAGGAGTTAGGTCAATTTCACTGATGCCTATTACATTAATGAAGCCTTGGTATTTAGTTGGCATAGGCACTTTATACAGATACTCTCGAGCTTTCGACTGCATTCGTCCATCGCAGCCTACTACAAGGTCAAACTTATCTTTTAATTGCGCAATGTCCTGAGTATTGACGGCTTGGTTGTAGTGAATAGTGGCACCCAGTTTCTCTAGTCGCTCGGCGAGTATCTTTATTAAGTCACGACGTAATATGCTAATAGTTGGAAAGCCGCACAGAGAGTTTAGTGTTTGAATATTAAACTCACCCAATTGAGTGGCTTGTTTGTCGTACTGTTGCATAGCAACTGGCTGACCCCCACACTGGGTGAAATCATCTATTAGACCTAGCTGCTCAAGCACAAAGGTCGCATTAGGCCATAACGTAACGCCAGCACCGATTGTAGAAAAGCTGGTGTTTTTTTCGAATAAGGTAACCTTGATACCTTGTTTTCTTGCAAATATCGCTAACGCAAGGCCAGCAATACCTGCACCTATAATGGCTATATGTTTAATTGAACTCATTTAAATCCTCCCAGTTTTTAAGAAAAAAGTGATTATCACTGGTCCAATAAACAGGATAAATATGGTAATTTTGGTTTGTAAATCCCATTTTATGAGATAGTTTTGCTAAATAATATTGAATTACAGTGGCTTCTTAGCTTCCAGAAAGTATTTGAACAATTAAGTTTTAAGCGGGCCGCTGAGCTGTGCCAAATTCCCAAATCAAATGTGAGCCGTCATGTTGCACTTTTAGAACAAGCGTTGAATGTAAGGCTATTGGAACGTACAACACGAAAAATGGTCGCGACAGAAGCGGGAGAACTTCTTTACCAAAACTTAACTCCGCTGCTTGTTGCGATGGGGGATGTTTTACAAGAAACCTATCAAAATAGTGATTTAGTTTCAGGGCATTTAAAAGTCATTACACCTGATTTACCGTTTTTGGCAGAGGCTATGGCTGAGTTTTGTTATAAACACCCTAACATTCAGTTAAGTTGTGATACTCAGCTTAATCCCGAAGAAGGGCTATTAGAAGGGTTTGATGTAGTGATACGTTTTGGACGAGGCCCTGTGGAGGATTCTGGATGGGTTGCAAAAGAGCTGGTTCGTTGGCCAAGTTGTGTCGTAGCTTCTCCTTTTTTACTAGATAAACATCCTAAACCAAATTCAACGACTGAACTTGGTAAGCTTCCCTGTATTACAAGCTTATCAGTCTTACAAGGAATGCCATGGAAATTCAAACGAGCAGGCACAGTTAATGTTGCATCCCGTTACAAAGTTAATAGTGGGCATATGGCAAAATCCGCTGCACTAAAAGGGCTAGGTTTTGCGATACTTCCTTTTGAAGCGTGCAGACAAGAGCTAGAAGAAGGGCAGTTAACAAAAATAGATTCCTTAGCTGATGAGCCTGAAGATTTGGTTTTGTATGCTTTTTATTCTGGACGTAGATATCCGTTCAAAAAAGTAAAAGCATTCCTTGAGTACCTTCAACTTGTTATTCAGCAACATTATCTTTCGAGCGAATGAAGCGCTTTAAATTATTATAACTGTGTTTGGCCCTTTTACTTTTTGCAGATAGCTTGGGTATGTTTAAAAAAGAGCTTTGTTAGCTTGCTAATTCGCCGTTTTGTTTATTTTGAAAGCAATTGAACTGCAAACTGTGTTTTTTTACTTTACCTTTATAAAAAGCTCTATATAATTCATCGTCATTGCAGGGGCGTAGTTCCAATTGGTAGAACAGCGGTCTCCAAAACCGACGGTTGGGAGTTCGAATCTCTCCGCCCCTGCCATTTCTTCTTTACATCGTTTTGATTACTTCCTATATTATTCATCTTACTAATCCATCGAGTTGTTATGCATTCACGTTACGCATCTGTTTTTGGTATAGAAAAGCTTGAACCTAATCAACACTTTCGCCCAGCTCAAGCTGAGTTGTCAGCGACTTCACCGTTAATTCTCTGTGATACATTAAAAGATGATATTGAGCGTGCCTTTGCGCCTGTAACAATAAACTCAATTGTTAAATCATCAACCATTGAGTTTAGTGAGCAACAATTAGGCCTGCCTGATTCTAACCTAACCTGTGCGCAAAAACGTGCGTTATGGGCTTTAATGAGTGAACACCTTGATACACTTTAAGTCGGTTACCGATGAGAATATCAATGAGCTGATGGCCATTGAAAATGCCTGTCATACACACCCTTGGACGTTAAAAACAATGCAGTCTTGTTTGCAGGGGCGCTATTTTAATTTAGCTGCGTTCGATGATGAGCAAATGATAGGCTTTTACATTGGTGAAAAAGCAGGGCCCGACTTTACCCTAATGGATATTTGTGTCGCCCCGAGCTTTCAGGGACAAGGATTTGCTAAGCAGTTATTAACGCAGTTTATAGCGTACGGCGAGCAACACAGTGCCGAAAACTTATTTTTAGAAGTGAGAGAGTCTAATACGCGGGCGATTGCTTTGTATGAGCGTGCGGGCTTTATTGAAATGTCAGTACGTAAAAATTATTACCCCAGCGATGCGCCAAATAAAAATGGCTTTGAAGATGCGATTTTAATGGGCATGGCACTGGGTTTAAATTTTTAATGATTACTTATTAGCGATGGCTTGTTCTATTGCTGTAATGAGTTCTACAACGCGTTTTTCTCTTTGAGTCATATCGTTGCCTTTTAAACTTTGCTCAAGCGCTGATGCGCTATGGTAAATATCATCAAAGTTAAAACAACCGGCACTGCCCTTAATACTGTGGGCAAGTGCGCGCAGTGTTTCGCAATCTTGGTTGTTATAAAGGGTTTTTATCTGCTTTAAGTAATCAGGTAAACTTGCCAAATAATTAGCATTTATTTGCTGAAATTTCTCACTTTTTAATAAGCTATCCCACTTATTTTGATTATCGCGTTCAAGGTGTAAATAGCTGACTAATACATTTTCTAGTGCGTCTTTATCAATGGGTTTACCAAGTGCTTTGTTACAGCCTGCTTCAAGGTAAGTATCTATATCATGGTTCATGACATTTGCGGTTAGGGCGATAATTGGACCATCGTAGGCGGCATCTCTGAGCATTTTAGTTGCTTCTAAGCCGCCCATAACCGGCATTTGCATATCCATGATTATAAGCTGGTAGTCGTTCACTAGTGCCATTTCTACTGCTTGTGCGCCATTATTGGCTATATCAGGCTCTAACCCCCATGTTTGAAGGAGTAATTTTATCAGCAACTGATTATCGGGGTTATCTTCTGCCACTAAAATATGCGCATCAAAGTTATTGGTTGCAAAAGAAAGTTGCGGGTCTTTTTCGGGTGATAGCTGAGAGTGTTCAGTCAAAAACAGGTT
Source organism: Pseudoalteromonas sp. APC 3250 (assembly GCF_030407915.1). Classification (NCBI taxonomy): domain Bacteria; kingdom Pseudomonadati; phylum Pseudomonadota; class Gammaproteobacteria; order Alteromonadales; family Pseudoalteromonadaceae; genus Pseudoalteromonas; species Pseudoalteromonas sp. APC 3250. The sequence goes on along the minus strand of NZ_JASDCM010000011.1, from coordinate 6,197 downwards.
ACTACTAAGCCCATTACCTAAATGGCAATCTATATCGATAGTAAAACAACTACCCACACCCACTTCACTGGTTACGCTTACATCGCCACCGAGCAGCTGAGCCAAATTTTTTGAAATACATAGCCCTAATCCTGTACCACCAAATCGGCGTGTGGTTGTGGCATCAGCTTGTTCAAATGGCGTAAATAATCGACTTATTTGGTTTGCCGACATGCCTATACCGGTGTCTTCAACTATAAATGTAAGAATTTTTGGTGCTTGGTATTTAGCGGTTATTGTAACCTGACCTTGCTCAGTAAATTTAACTGCATTACTGGCAATATTAATCAGTATTTGTTTTAAACGAGTAACGTCACTATTTATGGTATGTGGTAATGGTAGCGAATAATTAATTGTAAATGAAAGCTGTTTCTCTTGTGCTAAAGGTTTAATGATTGATTCAACATCATGAATAAGCTGCACAACATTTAATGGTGTTTGCTCAACAGCGAGTTTTTCGGCTTCAATTTTTGATAAATCGAGGATGTTATTAATAAGCTCTAATAAATGTTTTGAATTACGAAGAATAGTGCCTAAATGATGTTTATCGTTTGTTTTCTTATCGCTATGCAGTAGTTGCTCGGTAAAACCCATAATGGCAGTGAGTGGAGTGCGAATTTCATGGCTCATATTGGCTAAAAAACGACTCTTAAGCTGGTTTGCTTGCTCTGCTTGAGCGATGGCTGTTTCAAGCTTACTATTCATTGATTCAAGTGCCTTAGTACGGCTCTCTACTTTGTCTTCTAAGTGATGCTTATATTCTTCTAGCTGCTCTTGATAGTGCTTAATTTGATTAATCATGTGATTAAAGTCGTTAAACAGTATGCCTACCTCATCGGTAGTATAAGCAGGCAGTGTGACTGAGAGGTCGCCATCACCAACGCGATGACTTGCTTCACCTAGTAATTCAATTGGGTTAAGCAGTAAATTGCGCACCACAATAAAAATTAAGATCGGTAGGGTGATCACAGAAATAATTACAATTAGCCCAGTGATGACACTAATTGCTTTACCTGATTGATACAGTACCGCTTTAGGAATGGTCGACACATAATAGTAGCCGCCACTCATTTGGGCTGCGAAAATCAATCGTTCTATTTTATCAACGCTCGAAAGCTCAATGGTTGATAAGCTGCCAATATCAGCTAGGTCATTAATTTTATTAAGTTCATACTCACTAACATAGTGGCCACGCATTTTGTAATCAGAGCTAAATAAAATTTTACCATCATTGGCGAGCAGTAAATTTAAGGTGTTGTTATAAGGGGCTTCTAAAATACTGGTGTTTAAAATCGAAGGTTCGACCTTAAGGACAATAAAACCAAGTTGTTGTGGGCGTTTTAAATAGTAGTCAACGCTGTATATGCGTTGCACAAAATATAAGTTGGTGGTGCCGTCTTCTTTTTGCACCATAAACTGCTGCTGGCTTAAATTGCTTTGTATGACTTGGTCAAAAAACGGATAAGACTTTGGCGCGACAGTTAAATTACTGGAGTAATAGGCATCACTTTCACCGGTTTTTGAGACTAAATTAATACTAATAATATCAGGGTAGGCTTCACTGTAACTGGCAAATACATCCATTAACGCCCCAAGGCGATAGGTATAGCTGGCGTCTTCAAATAAATCTTTAGCTAAAAAGTCACTTAGTACCGGTGAGGCAGAGAGTAACTTAGCCGTTGCATGAAAAGAGTCTATATAGTTGAATACTTTTTGCTGTTGTTGCTCTACAAAGCGACTCATGATCAAGTCAGCTTGTTTTTGCGTAGAGTTAGTTACATTAGTGAGCGTAAACCCCCCTAAAAATAACAACGGCAGTATAACCAGTGGAGTTATATACCATAATAATCGAATACTTAGCTTACTGGTTTTCATTACCCAACATCAAATCCTCCATGTAATCGAACAATAATATGATTTACAGAACCATTACTCAAGCTTGGTGTTAAGTTAGTGGGCAATTTATAGCGTTATTGTTAATAATCGCTGAAAACACCAAACTTAAAAAAGATCCGTTAATAACCAACCATTGATTGTTTATAAAGCCAAGATCAGCGAAAATAGTCTTCAATTACGATTAACTTAACGGATAGCGACACAAGAGCTAATTTGGGTTCTTGTTGGGGTATGTTGCGCTTTCTAGGTTAGCTTGTTTTTAGCCTTGAAAGCTCAGCATACTAAAATACAAATACATCCGTATATCAACTAAAAGAACCTTTTTAATGGCAGACCAAAATCTCCTTAGCGAAATTAATAAACGCCGTACCTTTGCGATCATCTCGCATCCGGATGCGGGTAAAACCACTATCACAGAAAAAGTATTGTTATTCGGACAAGCAATTCAAAAAGCCGGAACAGTAAAAGGCCGTGGCTCTAATCAGCATGCTAAGTCTGATTGGATGGAAATGGAAAAAGAGCGTGGTATTTCTGTGACTACCTCTGTAATGCAATTTCCATATAACAATGCGTTAGTTAATTTACTTGATACCCCAGGACACGAAGACTTCTCTGAAGATACTTACCGTACATTAACCGCGGTAGATTCGTGTTTAATGGTGATAGATGCCGCCAAAGGTGTAGAAGAACGTACCCGTAAGTTAATGGAAGTAACACGCCTGCGCACCACGCCGATTGTTACCTTTATGAATAAATGTGACCGTGATATTCGCGACCCAATGGAGCTACTCGACGAAGTAGAAACAGAGCTAAATATTGCTTGTGCACCTATTACGTGGCCAATTGGCTGTGGTAAAGAATTTAAAGGTGTTTACCATATCCATAACGAAGAAACTATTTTATACAAAACAGGCCAAGGCCATACTATTCAAGAAGTGCGTAGCATTAAAGGACTTGATAACCCAGAGCTTGACCAAGCGATTGGTGATGAACTTGCAGCCCAGTTACGTGACGAGTTAGAGCTGGTTATTGGTGCATCACACGAGTTTGATTTAGATCTGTTCTTAGCGGGTGAGTTATCGCCTGTATACTTTGGTACTGCACTTGGTAACTTTGGTGTAGATCATGTTCTAGATGGACTGACTGAATGGGCGCCAACGCCTTTACCTCGTGAAACAGAAGACCGCCAAGTTGTAGCCACAGAAGATAACTTCACTGGGTTTGTATTTAAAATTCAGGCCAACATGGATCCAAAACACCGTGACCGTATTGCCTTTATGCGTATTGTGTCGGGTAAATACAGCCAAGGCATGAAAATGAATCATGTGCGTATAGGTAAACAAGTCAGTATTTCTGATGCGGTAACCTTTATGGCGGGCGATCGTGAGCGTGCGGCTGATGCTTACGCCGGTGATATTATTGGATTACACAACCACGGTACGATTCAAATTGGTGATACCTTTACCCAAGGCGAAAAAATTAAGTTTAGCGGTATTCCAAACTTCGCCCCTGAATTGTTCCGTCGTATTCGTTTGCGCGATCCGTTAAAACAAAAACAGTTATTAAAAGGATTGGTACAGCTTTCAGAAGAGGGCGCAGTACAAGTATTCAGACCATTAATTAATAATGACTTAATTGTAGGTGCGGTAGGTGTGTTGCAGTTTGACGTGGTTGTAGCGCGTTTAAAAGCTGAGTACAACGTTGATGCAATTTATGAAAGCGTTAATGTAAATACAGCGCGTTGGGTTAGCTGTGATGATGTTAAAAAGTTTGAAGAATTTAAACGTAAGTGCGAAAGCAACTTAGCACTCGATGGCGGTGATAATTTAACTTACATCGCGCCGAGTCGTGTAAATCTTAACTTGTCGACAGAGCGTTACCCTGAAGTGACATTTAATCACACGCGTGAAAACTAGCACTTAGCCTCTAGAATTAACACAAAGCCTGCTTTGGCGGGCTTATAAAGGTAAATAATATTATGAATATTCGTACTATTTTAGTAGAAAAAGCCATTGCCGCTATGACCGCCGCAGGCCTACCAGAAGATACTAACCCAGCGGTTACCCAAAGCACTCGCCCACAGTTTGGTGATTACCAAATTAATGGCGCGATGGGCGCAGCTAAAAAAATGAAAAGTAACCCGCGTGAATTGGCGCAAAAAATTATTGATCAGTTAGATGTAAGCGACATTGCCGAAAAAACGGAAATTGCTGGCCCTGGTTTTATTAATATTCACTTAAAGCCGGAGTTTTTAGCTCAAAGCGTACAAGCTGCTAATAACCACGCAAAACTTGCCGTAAATGAGCACGCCAAACCACAAAAAGTAGTGGTTGATTACTCATCGCCTAACCTTGCAAAAGAAATGCACGTAGGTCACTTACGCTCAACTATTATTGGTGATGCCGTAGTACGTGCGCTTGAATTTAGAGGCGATACCGTTGTTCGTCAAAATCACATGGGTGATTGGGGCACACAGTTTGGTATGCTAATTGCGCATTTAGAAGATCAAATTAACCAAGGTGTTGATTTAGATACTGTTGCGCTTGCTGATTTAGAAACCTTTTACCGCGATGCGAAAAAGCGTTTTGATGACGAAGAAGGCTTTGCCGATAAAGCGCGTAACTACGTAGTTAAACTGCAAGGTGGCGACGCACATTGTGAAAAACTGTGGAAACTATTTATTGCCACTTCAGTTAAGCATTCTGAAGAAGTATACAAGCGTTTAAATGTAACACTAACACCTGCCGACATTATGGCTGAAAGTGCTTATAACAGTGAACTTAACGATATTATTAGCTTATTAAAAGATAAAAATATCGCAGTAGAGTCGCAAGGCGCACAAGTGGTATTTTTAGATGAGCTGGCAAATAAAGACGGTGAACCTTCAGCATTTATCGTACAAAAATCAGGTGGCGGCTTCTTATATGCAACCACTGATTTAGCAGCGTGTGATTATCGCTCAAACAAGCTAGGCGCTGAGCGTATTTTAATCTTTGTTGATGCGCGCCAGAGTCTTCACTTTAATCAAGTAGAGCTAACTGCACGTAAAGCCGGTTTGTTACGCGATGAAACTAGTTACGAGTTTTGCCCATTTGGCACCATGATGGGCGCTGATGGCAAACCATTTAAAACCCGTACAGGCGGCACGGTAAAATTAGCTGATTTGCTTGAAGAGTCAATTACTCGCGCAGCAGCTAAACTCGCTGAGCGTGAATCAGATTTATCTGACGAAGACCGCAGTGAAATTGCACGTAAAGTGGGTATTGGCGCAGTTAAATATGCTGACCTTTCTAAGCATCGTACCAGCGATTACATCTTCAACTGGGACAGCATGCTAAGCTTTGAAGGCGCAACAGCCCCTTACTTACAATATGCTTATACGCGTGTTCGCAGCATTTTCCGTAAATCTGGCGTTGATGCTGCAAGCTTAAAAGCCGATGTAAGTATTATTGAGCCGCAAGAGAAAACCCTCGCGCTTAAATTATTACAGTTAGAAGAAGTCCTTGATCTGATGATCAATGAAGCCACACCGCACGTATTATGTGGTTATTTATACGAACTAGCTAGTTTATACATGACATTCTATGAAGCTTGCCCAGTACTTAAAGAGGGCGTAGAGCCAAGTGTTCGTGATAGCCGTTTAGTGTTGTGTAATTTAGTGGCAGATACGCTGAAAACGGGTTTAGATCTGTTAGGCATCGAAGTCATGGAGCAAATGTAATCTGCTGCGTGTAGTTCGCTTTGACTGCGTTGTCGTGCTTTTTTAGCCTAAGTCACATACAAAAACGTATGCTCCTTGGCATAAAAAAGCACTTCGCCTGGTCAGCACTTCTACACTTGCAGATGCGAAGCTTGGCACTAAATAGTTGGCCCTAATCACATACAATTACGTATGCTCATAGGGATAAGTCGGAGTGTCCGCCTTATCTTAGACTAAACTACTTAGGTGAACGTCTGCTGCGTGTAGTTCGCTTTAGCTGCGTTGGTAAAACTATTTAGCCTAAGTCACATACAAACCGTATGCTCCTATGCATAAATAGTTTTACCGCCTTGCTAGCACTCCTAGACTTACAGATAATTTTAGGTTTAGGTGTTAGATTTATATTGACACTGTTTGGTATGTTCACCAATTTTGTAGCTGATAGCTGATAGCTGATAGCTGATAGCTGATAGCTGATAGCTGATAGCTGATAGCTGATAGCTGATAGCTGATAGCTGATAGCTGATAGCTGATAGCTGATAGCTGATAGCTGATAGCTCTT
>NZ_JASDCM010000010.1:0-138025 GCF_030407915.1 Pseudoalteromonas sp. APC 3250 | reverse complement strand
AGTATCTGGAGAGTCTAACGATTGTTCAACTGCTTTTGTTTTAAATTCAATTGAATGACTACGCCTAGTTTTGATTTTCATAACACTTATTCCTTAAATAAGTGTCCACTTTTATAGAGTCGTATCAGGTTTTAGCAATGAGAAACTGTGTTTCTAACGTAAGTAAGTTCTACGCCCACATTGAAAATAAACGATAATATTATCTCTAAAATATAGCTTGCTGGTGTTTAAATACTCATGGTGATTTTGAACGTCTCATTTACTCCTCATTCACTTCTCTTTGTGCATTTAAGTTTTTAAGGGCGTTATTCACAAAGAGATTAAGAGGCGCTGCGCTTTTAGAGAAGTGATTAAAACTTTATAAATCAGAAGCTATGTTTCTAACGTAAGCAAGCTCTCCGTCCACATTGATAATGTTGACGATGATGTGACTAAAAAACCACCGTTATTGTTTTATTAAGCTCTTTAAGTTTTTACTATATGTTCTACTTACCTTGAGTGTTTTTTCGTTATCTAACACCGCCATATATTCAGAATTACGTAATGGGTTGAGCTGTTTGATATGGCTTAAATTAACAATGGTTGATTTATGTATGCGTAAGAAGTCTTCTGGTAAGGTATTTTTTTCAAGATCTTTTAAACGCGCACGCATTACATGAGTTTCAGCCAGTGTATGAACACACATATAATCGCCTGCGGCATCAATCCATAAAATATCTTTAAACGGAATTATTTGAATTGGGTTTTTAGCATCTTGGATGACTAAGTTTTCGGCTTCAAATTTATATTCTGAGTTTTTTGAGCTTTCTAATTCTTGATGTTCGTTTTCTATCAGCGATTGGTGTACTTCAATCAATGTATTTTTTCTGTGGAGTTGCTCTGTTTTTACTACTCTTTCTATGGCTTCTGCAAGGCGAGCTAACTTAACGGGCTTGAGTAAGTAGTCAAGAGCTCTTACCTCAAATGCTTTAACGGCATGCTGGTGAAACGCAGTAACAAAAATAACCGCTGGACAGCTTTCTGGTTGAAAATATTTAATTAATTCAAAGCCTGATTTTGTTGGCATTTCTATATCTAGAAACACTAAATCAACGTCATGTTTGTTAAGTACGTTAATAGCGTCATCAACACTTTGTGCACTGCCAATCACTTCAATTTCAGCAAAGGCCTCTAAACGAATACGCAACCCTTCAATAGCGCTGTATTCATCGTCAACAAGTAATGTTTTTAATTGAATCATTATTGCAAACCATTAATAGGAAGAGAAATACAAAGCCATGCGCCGCCTGATTTGCCATTGCCTTTTTCAATGCGATGGCTATTTCCATACATTAATTTTAAGCGTTGCTCGCAATTAGCCAAGCCAATGCCCCTTTTCGATTTTTTATTATCGTCAAACCCTTTACCAGTATCTGCAACTTTAATGAGCAATGCGGTTTTTGTTTTTTCAACTTTAATTGTGATCACCATTTTTTGATCTGCTCGCATACCATGTTTTAACGCGTTTTCTACCAATGGTTGAATTAATAAAGAAGGTATTAATAAATCGTTGCATGGTTCATCAACGTTAATATTAACCTCTAACCGGTCAGTAAATCGACATTGCTCTATATCTAAGTAGGTTTTTAATATGGCAATTTCTTCTTTAATCGCTACTTTTTCAAGCGGATCGGTATACAAACTATGGCGCAATAGATCACAAAGCTTTTCGAGCATATTCACTGCCTGCACACTTTCTTTTTTTAAGATTAAGGTGCAAATAGCATTAATGCTGTTAAACATAAAGTGCGGATTAAGCTGATATCGAAGCATTTTAAGCTGTGATTCTTTAGCTAGGTGTGTCGCTTCTGCGGCTTTTTGAGTTTGCTCTAAATTGTCGAGATATATTTTTATCCCGTAATAAAAAGCAGTCCACGTTGAGAGCATAGTTAACGATGCAGACGTCCATGTACCAAAGTCAAACCATGTCATTGAAAGCCACCAATTGCCATATAACCACTGCAAAGACGCCCATTTAATTTGTGTCCAAATTAATGTGGCAGTTAACAGCAGCACTAGGTGCAGTGCTATTTTAACTTTAATCCCTTGCCTTTTTGAGCAGTTATAAGCCCTTCTTAAAAGCAAGGTAATTAAAAAGCCACACGCTACATCAATAACTAAATGCGGAATATGTATCGACCATGGCTCGTCGCTTGGTATTTTTATCATTAGCTCGGTCAGCATTGCATACACAATCCAACCGCAGCTCTGAAACAACCAGAAAAGATGACTTCTGGGATTTTTGGAATTCAAATTAATACGTCCAACTTTAAAGGCAGTTGAATAGCTTACTTATTATCAACTGCCTTTGCCTTATTTATTTTGAGCACGTGATTGATAATGCGTCATTATTAGGTTTTGCAGTCAACGCGATATCTGCAACTGCTAAACTTAAACGCCGAGCTGAAATACGAATTACATCTGACATGGATTGTTCAATCAGTTCGCTATCGGCGCAATTGAGTGCGATTGATAAAGTATGCCAGCGCTTATCTGCCATTGTTTTTTCAAACGATGAAAAATCAATACTTCTTAAACAGTTATCTAAATTACACATTACTTGTAACTGGGCACCTTGCTCTGGAGCTTTATCTAATCGCATCTTTAGTTCAAGGTAACCTGATTTAAATTTGCGTTCGAGTAGCGTAGGTTTTAAGTAACTTAGGCTAAGCGTTGCATCTGAGGATTGAGATTGCCACTTAAACTGCCTTGCATCCTCTTGATACGATAAATTAACCGATTGCATTAACAAACTTTTTTTATCGCCACTGGTGGCCGATGAACCACTAGTTAAAACTTTTGCTGTTGTATCAGCTAACGCCCAAGTGAGATTTTTAGCTAAACTTTTTACAAACAATGGGTGTGCATCGCTTTTAACGATTTTTTTAGGGCTTGTAGTTTCACTCACAACAAGTATGTTTACTGTGTCTTGATAAGTTAGCCCGTAGCCATAGGCAAAGAGCGGGTCGTAATTTACGTCGCCTAAGTTAAGGCTAAATTGATCGTCGTATTTAGGCCACGAAAAACTCAACTTACCAGTAAAATCAAACTGGCTGTTACCGTTTTTATCTGTTAGTAATACGTCTGCAACTCCCTCACCCTCAGAGCCTGGTAACCATGCAGCAACAAAGGCATCTGATGCATTGAGCTCTTTATTGACCCAAAGCGGGCGACCACTTAAAAATACGGTAACTACCGGAATATTGTCTGCCTTAAGTTTTTTCAGCAGTGCAAGAGCGTGTTTGCTTTCATGCTGAAACTCTAGCATCTCTATATCACCAAACCACTCAGCATAAGGCTCTTCACCAATAACAACAATGGCTACATCTGGCTTGGTTTTATAGTCACCAGACTCACTTAAGCTTATTTCACCGCCTGCTTTTAATACTTGCGACTTTAAACCTGCATAAATAGAGGTCGCATTTGGAAAGTCGCTATTAGTATTGTCTGTGCCCTGCCAAGAAACGCTCCAGCCACCGGCTTGCATATTGATTGCATTGGCGCCTTTACCGGCAACTAAGATGCGGCTATGCGCTTTAATTGGCAAAACGTTTTCGTTGTTTTTTAATAGAACGAGTGACTTGCGAACCGCTTCTCTTGCCAAAGTGCGATGCTCATTAGCGCCTAACCACTGCGGGTGTTGTGATTCAGGTCGCGCTGATGGTTTACCCTTTGTAAACACCCCCCAGCGGATTTTAGCCCTTAAAAAACGTCTAACAGCATCATCTATTCGTGATTGAGGTATAACACCCGCTTTCACTTGCTCAACAGTATTATGATAAAAGGCTTCAAAATGCTCTGGCACCATTATCACATCAACGCCCGCGTTAATTGCTTGCGCACATTGCTCTAAATCGCAGCCTTCTACAAACTTATGCGCATTCCAATCGCTTACAACAAAGCCATCAAAACCTAACTGGTTTTTAAGTACATCCGTTAATAAATGTTTATCGCCATGTACACGTTTACCATTCCAGCTATTGAAGGATGCCATAACGGATTGCACTCCTTCATTAATCGCTGAAAAGTAACCCGGGCTGTGAATATCTCTTAACCCTTTTTCATCAATTAGCGTATTACCGCGGTCAATACCTCGCTCAGTTCCTCCATCTCCCACAAAGTGCTTAGCGGTGGCAATACGGTTACTGCCTTTTAAAAAGTCAGCGCCTATGTCACCTTGAATACCAGTCACCATGTTACCCGCATAGTATTTAACTAAGTCAGGATCTTCTGAATAGCTTTCATAGGTTCTCCCCCAGCGATCATCTCTGACAACCGCTACTGTGGGTGCAAAACTCCACTCAATACCCGTGGCCGACACTTCCTTTGCTGTTGCTTGCCCTATACGTTTTATTAAATCGCCATCGCGCGCTGCGCCTAAGCCAATATTATGCGGAAATAGCGTAGCACCATACACATTGCTATGCCCATGCATGGCATCGGTCCCCCACACCGTCGGGATCGCAATACCATCTATGGTCGAATCCATAGAAGCCAGGTACATTTCATCTGCGTATTTTAACCAAGTAGCTTGATCCGCTCGTTTGTTACCATAAGGGGCGGTATTCCCGCCATTTAGATAAGAGCCAAATCCATACTTTTTCATTTGCTCGACAGTTAAATAGCCAATTTCTGGCTGTATCATTTGCGCAACTTTTTGCTCTAAAGTCATTGTTGCGAGCAGTTTATCAATCTGTTTTTCAACGGCAGGATCACGCTTAAGTTGTGTGTTCACATAAGGCCAATTAACTTGCTGATTGTCTGCACTCAATACATTTTGGCAGTTGAACATGCCAAAAACAGGCAATAAGCAAAGTAATAATTTAGGGTGTTTTATTTTCGACATTTAAAACCTTCGAGATTAAATACTGTTTTATAAATACGGATTGATTAATTTAGTGTGGAATATATTCAATAAAATCATAATATGCCCACGAAGGGCTGCCGTAGTATTGACCCGGAAAGTAATTTCCTTGAGTCGAGTTGTCACCATTCCACTGGTTAATCATTATTTTTGTTTTATCAATTGGCCACGCATAGCTGGGAATTTCATTATTAGCTATTACGCCATCCCCATTGTCTTTGTACATCACTCTAATTGTTTTCTCGTTTCCTTGTGAGTCGAAGAGATACCAACGAATTGATGAACTAGACCAGTCGAAGCCAATGGTTAATAAGTTTTCTCTGTAATCAAGCCCGAATTGGCTTAAATCAATATCCTCTTCCCAGCTTTGATATGTGCCTCCTTGGGGCTGGTAGATAACATTGGTATGAACGACATTGCCTAAAGAAGGTAATAGTTCGATATCTATCTCTTGCCACGCACGTCCTGGCGAATCCCACCATGAGGTGTAAGTAAAAATAGAAGACACGGTACCGGCGATATTGCCCGACTTAACACTACCTTGTACCTTACCAAAACTATAAAAGTGATTACTTTGCAGCTCAGCACACGCACCTTCTGATAAGGAAAGAGTGATGCCGTATTGACTTGGATTAATCATTCCTGGAGTAAATTCGCAGCCAAAAGGCGAGCCATTATCGCCACTACGTGCACTCCAAATACGAGTGTCAAATCCCCACGAAAAATCGTCTTTAAAATAGTTAGCGTGTGTGGCGGGTGAAATAACTATAAGGCCAGCAACCAAGGTTGAAATTAGCTTCGTTTTCATTATTAAATTCCTTATTTAATCAAGCACCTCCTACAGTACTCTAGCCTGTAGGAGGATAATTTTTTACTCGGTTATTTAGAATGAAAAAACCGCTCTCATACCGTAGTATCTCGGCATGCCAAAGCTGCCTTTAGGGATCCCTTTGCCAGTATTATTCCAGTATTGAATAGTTTCATCTGAGGCATTATTAACAAACACTTCTGCAAACCAGTTTTGTCCTTGCGGCTCATACTTAATAGAGGCGTTAAATACGGCAAATGCATCGCGGCTATCATCGATATATTTTGTTGCTTCATCTGGCACTTGAAAATCCATGTCATCTAAATGTTTATCAACATTCCATACCGTTGAGTACGATTCATCTTTCCAGCTGGCATTTAGCCATGCGTGAACAAAACCATATTCCCCTAAGTTAAGTGTATGTGTGTAACTTATATTGGCGGTGAACTCAGGGGTCATTGCTAAATTATTCCCCTTAAGATTGGTAGCTAACAGGGTGTTTTCAGGATCTTTTGATTCTTCATAAGAAATATCAAACAGATACTCCGCGTCGTAGTCCCATTTAGTATTCCAATCTTCAGTAACTTTTGCATCAGTCCACGTTACGTAACCACTAATTCGACCATTTGGATACGGCTTCCAGTCAAACTCAAGCTCAATCCCTTTTATTGTTGAACCAGGGACATTTTGTGTGTAGTAAGCTATAACTGGCTTGTTTTGAAAATCGAGTACAGGCTCGCCATTACCGTCTAAAACGGGAGAGCCATCTTCATCTTCTACCACAGATAAACGCTCTACGTTACCAATAGAGCCCACTGATGCGTATTGCATGTCGGTGTAATCTGTATAAAAAAATGCGGCTTTTAGGTTTAATGAGTTATCAAAAAAGCTCGATTTAGCACCCAATTCCCATGTTAGTACTTCTTCTGGGTCGAACTTGGTTTCAAAACGAGTAACGTCACCGGTTCTGTCATTTACCACTTCGTAAACATCACCAATACCACCGGCTTTAAAGCCACTGGCAAGATAGGTATAAACCATGGTTTCAGGTGAAATGTCATAATCTAAACCAACACGAAAATCATGGTGTTTCCAACTTCCCTTATTGTCGTTTTCAAAGTATGACGCATAAATAGAAGGATCTTCGTAGTAGTCAACAGGAAGGTTATTTAAATCAGTTCTATTTAACCAACCTACGGCGCAGCCATCAGCATTAGAACAGCGATAGGTTTTTCCGCCTTTATCTTCTTTTGTTTCATCACTAAATCGATAGCCAAGTGTTAGGTGTAACTTTTCAGTTAAGTTGTATGTACCTTGACCAAATAATGCGAGGGCGTCGGTAGAGCGATCGGGTTGATCCCAAAACGCTTTGTCATCCATAGGATTATCGTAATAACCTAAGGTTTTTGTTCTTTCATGAAAGTAATTAATACCTGCAATCCAGATAAAGTCGCCATATTCATCAGATTGTATTTGCAGCTCAGTTGAAAAAGACTCTGCGCCAGTGCCGTCTAAAAAGTAAGTTGCGCCATCCCAAGGGTCTAAACCTACTTCACTATCTTGTGCTGAAGAGCGTTCCATATCTTCATAGCCCAATAACCAGACAAGTGAATATTCATCGTTTATGTTGTAATTAAGGGTGTTTCTTAAGTACGTGATATCTAAATTAAGCTTACCGGGCACATTTACAACCGCCTGATAAGTATTATCGCTGGGTAAAAAGTTAGTGCAGTCTCCCCCTAGTTCAGCACTTCTGCCACGAATTTTATCGCAGTTAACTAAATCTAGGTTGTTATTGCTGTCATTTACATACTTTTGAAAAACAGTGTGGTTTGAAAAATTGCCGCCCAAAGGCTCCCACAAGGTGCTAATTCTAAATGAATATTCATCAGCATTATTGTAAAAATTGCTTTTATCAGCCGGTGTTAGCGCGCGAACTTTTTGCGCTTCTGGATCTGTGCCAGCGCCATCTATCCACCAGTTTTCTCGTTGGGTAATTGTTTGACCCACGCCTTGATAAGAATCTTCAGAGATTACTGGCGCATTAAGAATATCGTCGCTTAAGCGTCTTGAGTCATATTGGTTAGGATCGTAATACCCTTCTAAATAAGAATCCCGTTTCAAGCCTTTTCCTGAAAACCTAACGGCAAATTCATCATTAATAGGAATATTTAAGACTGCATCAATATTTTTACTATTAAAGTTTCCCGCTTCAATACTGACGTTGCCATATAAACCGGTAAACTCTGGTTTTGCTGAAATAACATTAATACTACCCACCGTTGAGTTACGACCAAATAGAGTGCCTTGTGGGCCCCTTAGAGCTTCAACCCTGTCTATGTCGTACATCAATGCAAGGGCACCTTGCATACGTGGTGAGTAAATACCATCAAGGTGAACACCCACAGCCGGATCGCCAAGCTCAGTAATATTAGTAGAGCGTACACCTCGCATTGAAATAACCGGCGCAGCTTGATCTGTTGCAGTTGAAATATCTAAGCCAGGGACTAAGTTAGCAATATCCTTAACGCTATTAACACCGTTTCTTTTCAGCTCGGCTTCAGTTAATGCTGTAATGGCAACAGGTGTTTCCATTAATCTTGTTTTTCGCTTAGTTGCTGTTACCGAAATGATTTCTAATGAAACTGTTTCTTTTTCTGACGCTTGCTCTTTATCCGTAGAAGCTTCTTGAGCATTCAATGGCATTGAACAAGCCAACGCAACGGCTATTGATAGTGCTGTTTTATTTATTGTGTGCATGTTTGACCTTTTGGATGTGTGTGTAAACGTTAAACTTTGTTACTTTTATTTAACAGTCTCATAGTATCCATATCGATTATTTTTATTACTAGTCAAATACGCCAAGACGAGTTAGATATAATACAAACCGAAATCACCTTCTAATTTTTGAAGCTAAAGCCAGATAAACCTCAAGTATTTTCCTCGTAGTTTAGCCTTTTGATTCTATTTCAGACACAAAAAAACCGACTTAGTGTCGGCTTATTTATAAAAGCGGTAGACGCAGGATATCTCTTGTAAGGGTTAACCTATGACAGCCTGTTCGTAGCTAGAGGAAACGGCACATCTACGTGAGCAAGCTCTTCGTCTACATTAAAACGTTGTGGTGATATTATTTATAGACCGTAGCTTACAGGCGTTTAAATACTCATGGTGATTTTGAACTTCTCATTTACCCCTCTTTCATTTCTCTTTGTGCATTTAAGTTTTTAAGGGCGTTATTCACAAAGAGGTTAAGAGGCGCTGCGCTTTTAGAAAAGTGACTGAATGGAAGATTTGGCAGTATGTATCATTAGGTTTAACTGATATCTGAAAGCTTTCTCAAATTTCAGACATAAAAAAACCGACTTAATGTCGGCTTATGTATGAAAGTGCTGGGCGCAGGACGTATCTTGTAAGAGTGAACCTCCGACTGCTTGGTTCGCAGTAGGTTACTCTATCCACATCCACGCTTTGATTTATTTCAGGCACAAAAAAACCGACTTAATGTCGGCTTATTTATGAAAGTGGTGGGCGCAGGACGTATCTTCTAAGAGTGAACCTCCGACTGCTTGGTTCGTAGTAGGTTACTCTATCCACATCCACGCTTTGATTTATTCCAGGCACAAAAAAACCGACTTAATGTCGGCTTATGTATGAAAGTGCTGGGCGCAGGACGTATCTTGTAAGAGTGAACCTCCGACTGCTTGGTTCGCAGTAGGTTACTTTATCCACATCCACGCTTTGATTTATTTCAGGCACAAAAAAACCGACTTAATGTCGGCTTATGTATGAAAGTGGTGGGCGCAGGAGGATTCGAACCTCCGACCGCCTGGTTCGTAGCCAGGTACTCTATCCAGCTGAGCTATGCGCCCACTTTCATATTTACTTATTTAAACTCTAAGTGAGAGTTGAAAGTGGTGGGCGCAGGAGGATTCGAACCTCCGACCGCCTGGTTCGTAGCCAGGTACTCTATCCAGCTGAGCTATGCGCCCACTTTCATTTTGCTTGTTTTAACTCTAAGCAGAGCGTTCTCTAAAAGAGAGTAAAGTATGGTGGGCGCAGGAGGATTCGAACCTCCGACCGCCTGGTTCGTAGCCAGGTACTCTATCCAGCTGAGCTATGCGCCCATACTTTATTTTACAAGATGCGCCATTTAAAAAATGGTGGAGAGGGAGGGATTCGAACCCTCGATAGAGCTACAAACTCTATACTCCCTTAGCAGGGGAGCTCCTTCGGCCACTCGGACACCTCTCCGTCTTGTGGGGCGTATAATAAAGATTTCAGAAAATATGTCAAACACTTTTCTGACAAAAGTGACTATATGGCTATAGATTGCACACATGCCTGGTTTTAAAGTGTAATTAGTTTGAAAAATAATCAGGTTAGGTGTTTGGGGTGCTTGAATTTACACCCATCACTGGCACTAGTTCGTCCGTAAGTTCAGCAAGGTATTGCTCTTGATAGCCTAACTTCTGAAACTCGGCAATACACGCGCGATAATACGCTTCTCGCTGTTGCTCTGTAGTGTTCTCATCAGGTAAAGATTCTACTCGTTTAGCTTTCATATTATTTCTCTAAGTCCTTTAGAAATTTTTATTTTTTACGACTAAGAATGACCGTGTATAAATTTCGGCCACATTTTAGCTAAAAAATTCACATAAATACAACACAATGTTTAAAAAACAATCATACCAAAAAGTTATAGCACTGCTGTAATGTTGCTAAGCAGTCAAGCAACTTTATGATAATGAAGCTGAATTAAAGATTAATTTACTTTTATACTTACACTTAATTATCAGTGTAGTACTTATTAATTAAAAGCCCTAATGTGAAGTTTAGGCAATGTCTCACAAACAATAGGGCAAAAAAAACGCCGCTAGTTAGCGGCGTTGATAATTTTTTAGTTTATTCCTTCAAGCTTAGTCTGCTTGTGGGCGCATATGCGGGAATAAAATAACATCTTTGATAGTTGATGAGTCAGTAAACAACATGACTAAACGGTCAATACCAATCCCTTCACCGGCTGTTGGTGGTAAACCATACTCTAGCGCGCGAATGTAGTCTTCGTCGTAGTGCATTGCTTCATCATCACCTGCGTCTTTTTCTTCAACTTGGCGAGAAAAACGCTCAGCTTGATCTTGTGCATCATTAAGCTCAGAGAAACCATTTGCAAGCTCACGGCCACCAACAAAGAATTCAAAGCGGTCAGTTACAAATGGGTTTTCGTCGTTACGACGTGCAAGTGGCGATACTTCCCACGGATACCCTGTGATAAATGTAGGTTGGATAAGCATATGCTCAGCCGTCTCTTCAAATATTTCACATAAAAACTTACCCGGGCCCCATACGCAGTTTTCAGGAATTTTAACATGCACTTGTTTAGCGTACGCTTTTAATTCTTCAAAGTGGTTTTCTGGGTCGTTAAATACCGCAGCATCAAACTCAGGGTTATATTTTAAGATTGCGTCACTCATGCTTAAACGTGTGAACGGTTGACCAAAGTCATACTCTACTGAATCAATCACTTCACCGTTTTCATCTTTAGTGGTGTTAACCACGATTGGGCTGCCCAATACGTTAGTTGCAACTGTACGTAACATGTCTTCGGTGATGTTCATTAAATCAATGTAGTCAGCGTATGCTTGGTAGAACTCAATCATGGTGAATTCTGGGTTGTGACGCGTTGATAACCCTTCGTTACGGAAGTTACGGTTAATTTCGAATACACGGTCAAAACCACCTACTACTAAACGCTTTAAGTAAAGCTCAGGCGCAATACGTAAGTACATGTCGATATCAAGCGCATTATGATGAGTTACGAATGGACGCGCAGATGCACCACCAGGAATAACCTGTAGCATTGGCGTTTCTACTTCCATAAAATCGCGGTCTGCTAAAAAGCGACGAATACCTTCAACCACTTGTGAGCGAATACGGAATGTTTCACGCGTTGCTTCGTTAGTAATTAAATCAACATAACGCTGACGGTATTTCGTTTCTTGATCCGATAGGCCATGGAATTTTTCAGGAAGTGGACGAAGTGACTTAGTCAGTAGTTCGTACTCAGCCATGTCTACGTATAAATCGCCTTTACCCGATTTATTAAGCGGCCCTTTAACACCAATAATATCGCCAATATCAAGCTGGCCATATTTTGCTTTTAAATCTTTTTGTACGTCTTTTGATGCATAAACTTGTACACGGCCTTTCATATCTTGAATAGACATAAACGGACCACGCTTAGCAAGAATACGACCTGCAATCGATACTACGTGCTGTAATTCGATTAATTCTTCTTTACTCTTATCACCAAACTCAGCCTGCAAATCTGCCGTGTAATGCTCACGACGGAATTGGTTTGGATGACCGTTGGCTGGGCAATTTGCGCGAATAGCGTCTAATTTGCCGCGACGCTCAGCGATTAACTTATTTTCGTCTTGGATTTGATCAGTCATTTTTTAGCTCTTTTTTAGCTTGGTGGTTATAAACCAGATTTTAAGCTGGCTTCAATAAATTTGTCTAAGTCGCCATCGAGTACCGCTTGAGTATTACGGTTTTCAACGCCGGTACGTAAATCTTTAATACGCGAGTCATCAAGTACGTAAGAACGAATTTGACTTCCCCAGCCAATATCAGACTTGTTGTCTTCTTGGCTTTGCTTTTCTGCATTTTGCTGTTGTAGCTCAAGCTCAAATAATTTCGCTTTTAACTGCTTCATTGCTTGGGCTTTATTTTTATGCTGCGAGCGCTCGTTTTGACACTGCACCACAGTATTAGTTGGCACGTGAGTAATACGTACCGCTGATTCAGTGGTATTTACGTGCTGACCACCCGCGCCTGATGCACGGTAAACGTCTATACGTAAGTCAGACGGATTAATATCAATCTCAATGTTGTCATCAACTTCTGGGTAAACAAACGCAGAAGCAAACGAGGTATGACGGCGGCCACTTGAATCAAATGGGCTTTTACGGACGAGGCGGTGTACGCCTGTTTCAGTGCGTAACCAACCATAAGCGTATTCACCAGAAAAACGTACCGTTGCGCCTTTAATACCAGCAACATCACCATCGGTCGCTTCAACTAGCTCTACTTTAAAGCCTTTTGCTTCACCCCAGCGTAAGTACATACGCAGTAAAATATTACACCAGTCTTGTGCTTCAGTACCGCCAGAGCCTGACTGTAAATCAAGGTAAGCATCGTTTGAATCGTGAGAACCTGAAAACATACGGCGAAACTCTAAGCCTTCAAGCTGCTGATTTAAATCAGCCAGTTCGCTTTGTGCTTCATCAAAGGTGTCTTGATCTTCGGCTTCAACAGCAAGCTCTACTAACCCTTCAACGTCGTCAGTACCCGCCACTAAGGTGTCAATGGTTTCAACAACAGCCTCTAGTGCTGACTTTTCACGACCAAGGGCTTGTGCGCGCTCAGGTTCATTCCATACGGCTGAATCTTCAAGTTCGGCGTTAACTTCTTCTAAACGTTCTTGTTTAAGAGCGTAGTCAAAGGTACCCCCGAAGCAGTTCAGTACGTTCGCGAATTTCCTTGATTTGATTAATCACAGGATTCACTTCAAACATGTACATTACTCCAAAATGGCTAGGTTATTGCGCACTTAAAAAAGAGACTGAGCGCAATTAAAAATCATCAAATAATAAAAACGCCCGATTTTAACAAAAAACCGCGCGTTTTATTAGCCTTTTATGCATGGTTTGAAGATATTTTTTAGCCCACTTTTTCAAGCTCTCTTACAATCAGTTGTAAGCTAAATTTACCTCTAAATTCATTTATATCGAGCTGGTACGCTACTTTAACAAACTGCGCCTCGGTATCTGGCCACGCTTTTACATCAATGCCAAAAGCTATGGCGTCAACTAAACGTGCAGATTGGTGTTTAAGGACTAACTTTAGATGTTTTTCACCCACAATGCGCTGCTGTATCACTTCAAAGGTGTGTTCAAATATCGGCTCAGGAAATTGCTGCCCCCACGGGCCTGATTGCTTTAAAAGCTGGGCAAAATCCATGCTAAAGCAGTCGTTAGGTAGTTCACCATCAGTAAATACAATGCAGCGTTTACTTTCTTCACTGAGTTGCGCGCTGACCGCACTATCAAACGCACGTTTAAACTCAGTAAATTGCTGCTCGTTAATACTTAACCCTGCCGCCATTGCGTGGCCGCCAAATTTATTAATTAAACCAGGCTGCGCGGTGTTTAATCCCTCAAGTAAGTCGCGCATATGCAAGCCTTCAATTGAGCGACATGAGCCTTTTATTTCACCGTTTTCACCACCGGCAAATATCACCGTTGGGCGGTGGTACTTTTCTTTTAAGCGCCCAGCTAAAATACCAATTACCCCTTGGTGCCAATCGTCTTGGTACAAACAAATAGCATCGGGCACACTGTCTTCTTTAAAGGCGAGCCTATCGAGCACCGCTTGCGCTTCTACTTGCATGCCTTGCTCTATTTCACGTCTGGCAAAGTTTAAGCTATCAAGCTCACCGGCTATGCGCCTTGCTTGATTTATGTCTTTGCTAAGTAAACACGCTATACCTAGACTCATGTCGTCTAAGCGCCCTGCTGCATTTAAGCGTGGAGCAAGCGAAAAACCAAAGTCACTGGCGCTCAAACGCGCGGCATTGCGATTAGCCACTTCAATCAGTGCGGTAATACCTGGGCGAGTTTTACCGCTGCGAATACGAGCCAAGCCTTGGTGCACTAAGGTGCGGTTGTTCGCATCAAGTGCCACCACATCGGCTACCGTACCTAACGCTACAATATCAAGCAAATCAGCTATATTTGGCATAGGATGATGGTTAAAGTAGCCTTGTTCACGCAATGCGCTTCTCAGGGCAATGAGTAAATAAAACGCCACACCAACACCGGCTATCGACTTAGAAGGAAAATCACAGTCATGACGGTTAGGGTTAATAATAGCATCGGCGTTAGGCAGTTGTTCGCCTTGTAAATGGTGATCTGTAACCAGTACTTTAATGCCTGCGGCTTTAACAATATCAATGCCTGCGATACACGAAATCCCGTTATCGACGGTGATCACTAAATCGGGCTTCATTGTCACTATTTGCTCAGCCAATGCGGGGCTTAAACCGTACCCTAGACTAAAGCGGTCTGGTACTAGGTAATCTAAGTGAGTAAAGCCAAACATGGCCAGCCCTTGCATTAAGGTGGCGGTGCTGGTTGCGCCATCGGCGTCAAAGTCGCCCACAATAAGTATTTTGCTTTGTGCGTGTAGGGCTTCAATTAACAGTTGGCTGGCTTTGTCTATATCTTTAAAAAGTTTGAAGTCGTGGAGTGTAGCTGCGCTATTGTTTAGCTCATCGGCATGGGACACATTTCGCGTGGCATAAATTTGCTTAATAACAGGGTGAAGATGGCTCGGCAGATGAGAGTCGTCAACGGGTTCTCGCGCAATGATCATTTTTTTCATGCTAGTTTTTAACTTATGATGTTCATGATAATAAGACAAAAAAAGGCCATAAAGGCCTTTTTAAACACATACTCGCGGTATTGCTTAGCCCGCTTTGTTAGCCTCAAGCGCTGCGCTTAATGCCGCAGCAGGCTGATAACCTGGGATCATCGTGCCATCTTCTAAAATAATAGCCGGTGTACCGCTAATACCAAAACTCTGGCCTAACTGATAATGCTCAGCAACAGGTGCGCTACAGCCTTTAACAATTTGGGTATCTGCACCTGATTTAGCTTCAGTTAATGCTTCTTGCTGATCTTTCGCACACCATACATTCATTAAATCAGCGTAACCAGATCCTTGCAGACCGCCACGCGGAAACGCTAAATACTTAACGGTAATACCCGCATCAAGTAAGTCATCTAGTTCACGGTGTAATTTACGACAGTAACCACAGCTAATATCGGTAAATACAGTAATGCTGTGCTTCTCTTCAGGCGCTTTGTAAACAATCATTGAGTCTTCGTATTCTTTTAACCCTGATTGGCGCACACCATTAAGTGCTTGCTCGGTTAGGTTACTACGGTTGTTTAAATCGATTAGCGTACCTTGCATTAAAAATTGACCGTCAGGACTTGCATACAGCACCCCTTTATTGGTGATCAATTCTTTTAAGCCTGCAACTGGGCTTGGATTAATTTGTTTAACGGTTACCCCTAGCGCGGCAAATTTCGTCACGATAGGATCATTGGCATCGGGTGTTACTGCAACGCCATTAGCAAAGGCGCTCAAACTAGTGCACAACATGGCACCTGCTAACATTAATTTTTTCATAACGGGTTCTCTATCTTAAAAATACTTATCTTATCGTGTCTATATGACCGGCTTAGTGACAAAAAAATTCGCTTAAGCACGAGGATGATGCTCAGCATGCACCGATTTTAATCGCTCATTCGCTACATGCGTATAAATTTGGGTAGTTGATAGGTCGCTGTGGCCAAGCATCATCTGCACCACACGCAAGTCAGCCCCATGATTTAATAAATGCGTTGCAAATGCATGTCGCAAGGTGTGGGGTGATAACGGCGACTCAACGGATGCCAAAATAGCATAGTGTTTAATCCGATGCCAAAAAGTTTGTCGTGTCATGCCTACCCCTCGTTTAGAGGGAAATACAAAATCGGTGGCGTGTTTTATCATTTGTGCGCGCCCGAGCTTTAAAAACTGCTCGAGCCAATACATAGCTTCTTCACCTAAAGGCACTAGCCGCTCTTTGTTTCCCTTACCTTTTACAAACACCACAGCTTGGCGCAAATTTATTTGCTCCATTCTAAGCCCCACCAGCTCGGTTACCCGCAGCCCTGTTGCATACAGTAACTCCAGCATGGCTTTGTCGCGCAGACCCATTGGCTCTTCAATATTGGGGGCACTTAATAGCGCCTCTACTTCGGCCTCAGAAAGCGTTTTTGGTAACGACTGCCCCGCTTTAGGCTGAGCAATATTAACCATAGGTGAGTCGCTAATTATTTTTTCGCGTACAAAGTACTGATAAAAACGTTTTAATGCACTAATACTGCGTGCAGTACTGCGTGGTTTTAGCCCTAAATCAACGCGGTGTGCTAGGTAACTTTCAACGTCGAGGCTGGTTACCGTCATTAAGTTTTCGCCTTTTAAAAATTGGCAAAACTTATCTAAGTCACTGCGATAAGCGCTCAGTGTGTTTTCACTTACGCCTTGCTCTAAATATAGGCTATCTAAAAAGGTTTCTAAAAAGTCGCTATTGCTGCTTAGCTCAGTGTTTTGTTCAGGTAAATCGTCAGATAGCGTTGTCACGTTGTGATCTCATGTTGGTAATACCACGGGAGAAGGTATCAATTAAAAATACCTTACGGTAAACTTGAGCCTATCATAACAGGCAATTACACAGTGATAAATACGATGCAGATTGGTTTATTTTTTGGTTCTACTACCTGCTATACCGAAATGGCGGCAGAAAAAATACGCGACATTATTGGCGCCGATATCGTCAGTTTACACAATATTAAAGACGAACCGCTTAAAAACGCTGAGCAATACGACTTTATCATTTTTGGTATCTCAACGTGGGACTTTGGCGAAATTCAAGAAGATTGGGAATCAAAGTGGGACGACATAAAAGACGTTGACCTAAATGGTAAAACTATAGCCTTATTTGGCATGGGCGATCAGCAAGGGTATGGCCAGTGGTTTCAAGACGCGTTAGGTATGTTGCACGATGAAATAAATGCCCAAGCCATTACTCAACTTGGCTTTTGGCCTAACGATAGTAATTACGAATTTGAAGCGTCCAAAGCCCTTACCGAAGACGGTAAACAGTTTGTAGGTTTAGCATTAGATGAAGACAGTCAGTACGAGCTAAGCGACGAGCGTATTGCCACTTGGGTAGAACAAGTGATGACAGAGTACGCTGAAACCCTATAACTCACTATTGCAAAGAGCGCTGCCATGCAGCGCTTTTTAATTCTTAACTATTCTACTTTTAACCAGTATTGGTTACGGTAAAAAAAGCCCACATAACCACGCACTTCAAGTTTTTCGCCATTTTGCTGCGGCGTTAAACGCACGCTGTAGGTTTTACCGTTATTTGGGTCGAGTATTTCACCGTCTTCCCAACTACCGTCACCCGCATAGGTCACATCTTCAATAATGGTCATCCCCAACATAGGCTGATTCTTTTTATCACCATCACACTCGGTGCAAAGTGCATCTTGCTTGGCTTTATTGAGTATTTTTTCAATTTTTCCAGTCAGCACGCCATCTTGCTCAGTAATGCGCACGTACGACTTAGCCTCGTTAGTCTCTTCGTTAATAGTTTTCCAAAGCCCAACCGGTGTGGGGTTAGCAAAAACCTCAGAGGTGTTAAATAAGCTGCCCGCTAAAAGGGCTAGTAATAGTATTTTTTTTGATTTTTTAGTTAATAAATTCATCAAATTACTTTAAATATGAGTCAATAATGGTGCCATACTAACAACCCTTTATAAAACACTCTACGTAAAAATGCTTTAGGCATACAGCGTGGTATTACATATTTAAATAAAACGCCTTGCACAGTGCAATGTAGTCTTGACTGTAAGCATTACTTAACTCCCTTATGCATAGAGTGCTTTTACTTACTTCACAATCATCAAAACTAAAAGTCATCAAACTGCGTCTAAAGGGCTTATTTGGCATAGCTTGTACTTGGCAAAGGCGATTTAAATACAGCCCTTGCTGCTGTGCTAATGTTATAAATAACTGCGCCTCAGTAGTGGGTAAAATAAGATTAAAACGCGAATGTTGATGACTTAGTTGCCTAAACGCACCAAGCAGTTCTGCAAAGCTTAAACCATCGGTATGGCGAGCGGTATTTCGCGCTGCATTATCACCTTTTAAACTGTGATTAAAATAAGGCGGATTAGCTATAACACAATCAAATAAACCTGCAGCCTCAAACTGCTGAATAGGCTGATGGTAAATACTAATATCCGGCCAAGGACTTTGCTGGCAATTTTGTAAAGCCTGCTGGTAGGCGGCTTCATCAACTTCAACCGCACTCACCTTTAAATGTGGCGCTCGTTGCTTACACATTAGAGCCAGTAACCCTGTGCCTGTTCCTATATCAAGTAACGTATTTGCGTGGCTTAAATCAGCCCATGCGCCCAGTAAAATACCATCGGTAGAGACCTTCATGGCGCACTGGTCGTGCTCAACCTTAAATTGTTTAAATGCAAAACCAGACATTTTTTCACCTTTTCATTCACCAAGCAGGTTTAAGTGCGTATAATTAACGGCAATTGTCCCCTATTTTTGACACTCTATGCAATTTTCTGAATTTGATCTTGATGATAAGCTACTCAATGCTATTAATAAAATGGGCTATGAAACCCCCACTAGCATTCAACAACAAGCCATTCCTGAGGCGTTGCAAGGACGCGATATTTTAGCGTCGGCACCAACAGGTACAGGTAAAACGGCGGCATTTTTAATTCCGGCAATTCAATATTTAATGGATTTTCCGCGTCGTGATCCGGGCTTTGCACGGGTATTAATTATGACCCCAACGCGCGAGCTTGCTTATCAAATTCATGAACAATGTGAGTTACTTGCAAAACAAACCCAGTTAAAAATTGGGGTAGTTACCGGTGGTATTAACTACGGTACACACAAAGAAATTTTTGAAAATAATAACGACATTTTAATCGCCACACCTGGGCGTTTAATGGAATATTTAGAAACCGAAAACTTCCATGCAGAAAACGTAGAAATGCTCATTCTTGATGAAGCCGACCGCATGCTCGACATGGGTTTTCGTAAAGAAATGCTGCGCATTTGTGATGAAGCTAAAAACCGTCGTCAGTGCTTTTTATTCTCAGCTACTCTTGAAGGTGACAGCGTAGAATTATTTGCAGAGCGTATTTTAAACGACCCGGCTCTGCTTGAAGCCGAATCATCACGCAAAGAAAAAGCTAAAATACATCAATGGGTTCATTTAGCCGACGACTACCGCCATAAACTTGAGCTATTAGTTAACACCTTAAACGGCCCTGATGTTAGTAAAGCGATTGTGTTTGTAAAAACTCGTGAGCGCCTTGAAACCCTTATTGGTGAACTAACCAATAACGGCGTTAAAGCTGCGTGGCTACGTGGTGAAATGCCACAAGATAAACGCATGAAAGCGATGGAAAATTTCCACAGTGGCAAAACCCGCATTTTAGTCGCGACCGATGTAGCCGCGCGTGGTATTGATGTAGCTGATATAAGCCACGTAATTAACTTTGATATGCCTCGCACTGCAGATGTTTACGTACACCGTATTGGCCGTACAGGCCGCGCGGGTAAAAAAGGCATAGCGATTTCACTCATTGAAGCGCACGATATTGGAATCCTTTACAAAGTAGAACGTTACATAGAACAGAAGCTAAAACGCCGTGTATTTAAAGGATTAGAGCCAAAGCATAAAGAAGCCAAGCCACCAGTCAAAAAGCGTAAAGATCCAGTAAAAATGAAAGCGAAGAAAAAAGCCAAAGCTAAAAAGAAAAAATAGCTTTAGCTTTAACACATTTAATTGAGCCGACGTTTGTCGGCTTTTTTGTGGCTTAAAAACAGTGAGTAAGCTATTCATAGTAATATGTAAAAAATACTTAGCTGAATAACTAATTAATAAAATAGTAATTTATTTCAAATAGTTAATCTTGGAATGAAACTTGTAACCCTATCGAATATACGAGTATTAAAACGCCGAGTAATGGCATTGTTTTTTAGTAACACACTAAGGATATAGTTATGAGTCGCATTAAATTTACTATCGGTTTTATTTCGTTTTGTTGTTTATTTTTATTAGCCTCTGCTTTTAAAGTCAGTGCAGCAACGCATTTAGCTGTAGTTAGCAGTGTGGCTACACAACCTAATTTACAACAATCTATTACTCATGAATTGCGCACTAACCCAAATTTAAAGTTAGAA
Organism: Pseudoalteromonas sp. APC 3250; assembly: GCF_030407915.1. Taxonomy (NCBI): domain Bacteria; kingdom Pseudomonadati; phylum Pseudomonadota; class Gammaproteobacteria; order Alteromonadales; family Pseudoalteromonadaceae; genus Pseudoalteromonas; species Pseudoalteromonas sp. APC 3250. The sequence goes on along the minus strand of NZ_JASDCM010000010.1, from coordinate 117,407 downwards.
AAACTAAACGTACACGTTAATGACGGTGACGTTGAACTTAAAGGCGAAGCCAATAACGGTTTTGAACGCGCTCTTGCACAAAAGTTTTTAGAAAATATGGATGGGGTTAAAATCATTCATAACAAAATTAGTGTCATTTAATATAACTTTTTCTTAACTAATACACTTAACTTATCCCTCAGCGCTGCGTGTTTCTCCAACACAAGCGGCGCTTTTTTTATAGTTTGCACAATATAATTCACTGCAGAGCATATTCCCAAGCCAGTTTAAATACTTAATTAAAAGCCTTTTAGTTTACGCACCAATCGCGACGCTCATTGCAGCTGCTTATACTTTTGAAACCTTTGTTTATAGACACTTATTATAAAGAGCTTACATCAAGCTTGGGCTCTAGTTCGGTTGATTAAATAATCTATTTTGAGATGAGAAACCTTATCGATATAGTTTTCTAATTGAGGCGTTTTTAAGGCAGTTAGCGCAAGGCTTTAATTACTTCAGATTATCAATTGGGTCTGTTGTTCTTTCAAGGTTGAATTTGCAGTAGTCTGTTTGGTATTTAGCCAAGGGTTTTGCCCAGGGACATTTACTCTTTGTTGTCTACATGGATGGTGGTAAGGAGCGTGAGCTGGACGCGGAAGCTTTGCTCGGTTTTTACTTATTATTACATGGATGTAAGCCAGTAGAATAACACAGGAGCAGTTATCGAGCCCACTAGGCAACAAACCTCGCGTCGCGATTAAATAGCTCTTAGTTTGAACTAATTTTAATCCGCAAAGGTCAACAGACCCTTATATTATTTATTATAAAAAGCGCGTTTTAATTTGTAAAAACGCGCTGATAGTCAGTAACTATTTCCCAATGCTTTTACCTTCGGGGTTTTAAATTATTTACTCACCTTGGCTTGCATCAGTATTATTGTCACCCTCTTTATTTGCTGACTGCTGATTTATTTTATCGCTTATCATGGCATCGAGTTTTTCACCGCCCTTAATACCAAAATCAAGGGTACGAATAGGAAACGGAATACTTATATCAGCGGCATCAAGTGCTTGCTTTACGGCCACAACTCCTTTGTGACGCACTGTCATAAAATCAGGCTCACCGGGGTATTTGATCCAAAACCACACTAACAAGTTTATACTGCTATCACCAAAGCCTTCGGCATAAACAGCGGTTTCATTTTTGCGGATCACAAAGTCAAATTGGTTAATTTTGTCGACGATGACCTCACTGGCTTTTTCTATGTCGTCAGCGTAAGAAATACCCACCGGCACTTCTATTCGTCTTACTCCTAAGGTGCTGTAATTACGCAGTACATTTCTAAATAGTATTTTATTAGGAACCAGTATCAACTGCCCGTAAAAGCTCTCTATTAGTGTGTTGCGCAAGTTTATTGAATGCACTGAACCAAACACATTATCGGTCTCGATAACATCACCCGCTTTGAACGGTTTACGAATACCCATAGCAATACCCGCAATTAGGTTTTCGGTCATATCTTGAAAAGCAAAACCAATGGCAAGACCAACAATACCTGCACCCGCAAGCAGTGACGTAACGGTACTTTTTAAGCCCATAAAATCAAGGGCAATAAAGACCCCCACACTCAGTACAATAACTTTAAAAATGGAGGCCATTAAGTCAGCAATTTGAGTAGAATCGAGCGAGCGACGCAATACTTTTTTCATTCCTTTGCCTGCAAGGCGGGCAATAAATGAAAATATAATCGCAATAATCACCGCGACTATAAAGTTAGGGATATGACTTATAACAACATCAAACCAACCGCCGAGCTTCTCTTCTATTAGTTTTTCGGCTTCTGTAATTGAGGGAATTGAGAGCATTTATTTTATACCTTAGTTTCTATTAATAACCTAAGGTTTGCAAAAATAGCGCCAGTATAAAAAAAGCCATGCAATGCATAGCTTTTTGGGTATGTGTTTAGCTGCAAATAGCGCTAAATTTAGCTTTGCTCTTCGCGCAAAAATACCGGTTCAAGTTCTTTAGTGGTTGCTTCTGAGCTAAAGTAATAGCCGGCCACAGTAAACTCTTTGAGTTGGCTTAATTGAGTCACTTGATTTTCAATGATGTAGCGTGCCATCATGCCGCGCGCTTTTTTAGCGTAAAAGCTAATCACTTTATATTGGCCGTTTTTACAGTCTTTAAAGTGTGGTGTAATAATGTGTGCGTTCAGCGTTTTTTTATCTACTGCTTTAAAGTATTCGTTAGAGGCTAGATTTACTAAGTATTGTGCATCTTGTGCCGCTAATACGTCGTTAAGTTTATTAGCAATAACACTGCCCCAAAACTCATATAAGTTTTTACCCCGACTATTTTCAAGTTTTGTACCCATTTCTAAGCGATAAGCCTGCATTAAATCAAGCGGCTTTAATACTCCGTATAATCCCGAAAGTATACGTAAATGGTCTTGAGCGTAATCAAGCTGCTTAGTAGTGAGGGTATTAGCATCTAACCCGCCGTATACATCGCCGTTAAAGGCAAGCACGGCCTGTTTAGCATTATCGGTAGTGAATGGTTGTGCCCACTCACTGAAACGCGCTGCGTTGAGGCCTGCGAGTTTATCGCTAATTTTCATTAAACTGCCAATTTGCGCAGGAGTTAGTTCACGGCATACTTTCATGAGCGCTTCGCTGTGCTCAAGTAATTCAGGTTGAGTGAACTTATCTGTTGCGGGTGGCGTGTCGTAATCAAGATTCTTTGCTGGTGAAATAACAGTGATCATAGTTAGCTATTGACTTGTAAATTATTTAATGTCAATTTCAACATTAAATGAAACGAAAAGCACGTTTTGTTTAAAATTATCCTACCTAAAACTCAACCGTTACCGTTTTTTTATTGATAAGGACATAAGACCTATCAAGCATTGTCACACTGTTGCAGTATAGCTATATTAAGGTAGTTTAGATTTTCTTTTAACTTGCTTGGAATGAGGAAAAGCAAATGACTAGCGCTCTACAAAGGCTTAAACAACATTCTTCTATCGTGGCCGACACGGGCGATATAGAAGCCATAAAAAAACATCAACCTGAAGATGCGACTACCAATCCATCGCTACTTTTAAAAGCGAGCGAGATTGAAGCTTACAAACCTTATCTAGATAAAGCATGGCAGTATGCAAAAGAAACAGAGCAGCAGCCTGCAAAACAGCTAGAGCTGGCTTGTGATTATTTTGCTGTATTACTTGGAAAAGAAATTAGTGAAATTGTACCGGGTTATATTTCTACCGAAGTTGATGCACGTTTATCATTTGACACCCAAGCAACAATTAATAAAGCACACACGCTATTGAGCCTTTACGAAAAAGAAGGCGTAAGCAAAGACAAAATTTTAATTAAAATAGCGTCAACATGGGAAGGTATTAAAGCGGCTGAGCAATTAGAAAAAGAAGGCACTAAGTGTAACCTTACTTTATTATTCAGCGATGCCCAAGCGCGCGCCTGTGCTGATGCAAACGTATTTTTAATCTCTCCATTTGTTGGCCGTATTTTAGATTGGCACGTGGCAAACGGTATGGAAAAACCAACCGATCCGCTTCAAGATCCGGGTGTGCAATCTGTACGTAGCATTTTTGAGTTTTACAAACGTCACGACTACAAAACCGTAGTTATGGGCGCAAGCTTTCGTAATACCGGTGAAATTATTGCACTTACAGGATGCGATAAGCTAACAATTAGCCCTAATCTTTTAGAAGATTTGGGTAATTTAGAAGGTGCTGAAGAATACTTGCTAGCAAGTGATATTACTAAAGAGCCAAAACCTGAGCCACTTAGCGAAACACAGTTCCGTTGGTTACATAACCAAGATGCCATGGCGACTGAAAAACTCGCTGAAGGTATTCGCTCATTTGCAGATGCACAGGAACAATTAGAAGCACGCTTTAAAGCGATGTAACTAACCGCTGTTTTAAGAGTTTAAAAACGTCGCTTATTGCGGCGTTTTTTTATACCTGCAATTTTATTTTAAATACTCGCCTTGCCCCCATTTAAGTGCTGTTCTCATTGATCTTCATCAAAATACCACCCATTAGTAACAGTTTCGTCACATTTATATTCTATTTTATTAATAGCTGTGGTATAGATACTGCCGAGGTTCAAAAAGTGGTCAATAGGAGATAATCAATGGATAGCCTAAACGAAATAATAGAGATATTAGAAGATTCTGATACATCGAAAAAAACCTCTCAAAAAAATAAAAAAAGAAAATGGCGCGAAATAGAAGCAATAAAAGATAAGCAACGTTTGCGCAAAGAACTACTGGAGCTTGACTATTTTGCAGATAGTGTTGCTATTGATGAGTTAGAGTTTTAACCAACATAAGCAACTAAAAAGGCTTTCATAAATGAAAGCCTTTTTTAATGCCTATTACCCTATACCTGCCAATTAATGGGCTGCGCCCCTTGCCCTATTAACAGTTCATTGGTTTTGGAAAAGTGCTGGCAACCAAAAAAGCCGCGATGCGCTGAAAGCGGCGAAGGATGAGGCCCTGCCAATACATGATGGCGCTGGCGATCAATACTTTTACCTTTTTTTTGTGCATGTGCGCCCCATAAAATAAACACCACACCTTGGCAGTGTTCATTTATATGAGCAATCACATTATCGGTAAATTGCTCCCAACCTAAGTGTTTATGGGAATGGGCTTGCCCTTGCTCTACGGTTAATACAGTATTGAGTAAAAATACACCTTGCTCTGCCCAGCCTTGTAAATAGCCGTGTTCTGGCGTGGTAAAGCCATTAATATCAGTTACTAACTCTTTATAAATGTTTTTAAGCGAAGGCGGGAGCTTTTTAACCTCAGGCAATACTGAAAAACACAAACCATGCGCTTGCCCTTCTCCATGGTAAGGGTCTTGACCTAATATAACCACTTTAATGTCGCTAAGTGGAGTTGCATCAAATGCGCTAAACACCTGTGATTTTGGCGGATATACAGCAGTGCCTTCGGCTCGTTTATTCGCAATATATTCAAGGGTTTGCTGCATATATGTTTGGCTAAGTTCATGGTTTAAAAAAGATGACCAGTTGCTCATAATTGACTCTTAATAAATTCTCTAGATATATCTACTTTGTCACACATCTGCGCTAATCCATCCAACATTCTGGGGGTAAACCGATGTAATAAATCAGCATTGACACTAATAAACTGCTCATACTTTACCGCAGGAATTTCAGGCCACTGCTGCCAATTTACCGTAGGCATTACCCTTTTTGATTTTTCATCGGGAATAATAATAACTTGTGGCTTAGTAACTATCACGTTTTCGATGCTAATTTGTGGGTAATCTGTGTCGCTGTTTGCAAATACATTGGTTACTTGGCACGTTTCGATTAACTGATTGATCCATGTATTTTTTGATACAGTCATCATAGGCTCAGGCCACAACTGATAAAACCCAGTAAGCGTGGTTTTATCTTTCTGTGTAACTTTAATTGCGTTGAGTTTGGCCGTAAATGTCTCGGCTACTTGTTTACTTTGCTCAATATGACCCGTTAATTGACCTAGTTTTAGTATTTCCGAAGCAACCCCTTCAATAAAGCGCGGATCACTTAAATATAATTCAATTCCTAAACGCTTTATTTTTGCTAAATCTTCAGCCTGATTACCACTTTTCCACGCAATCACCATGTCAGGTTTTAGCATGAGTAACTTTTCAATAGAAATGCCATTGTAGCCACCAATACGCTCAATTTTAGTCGCCTCTTGCGGGTAATCTGCGTAATCCAACGTGCCCACTATTAAATCACCCGCCCCAATAGCATATAAATTTTCAACTATGTGTGGTGCTAAAGCCACTATACGAAGCGGCTTGTCAGCTAGGGCTTGAGGTACATTAACAGCAAACAATAACAGCCCAAAAACAATACGCTTGAACATTAGTAATCAAAGCCTTTCAATGCTTTTACGCCCGACTCAAACGCATGTTTTACATTACGTACTTCACTTACCGTATCGGCAAGCTCTATTAAGGTGCGATGCGCAGCACGACCAGTAATAATTACCGATTGCATAGGCGGTCTATTATTTACAGCAACAACCACTTCTTCAAGGTCGATATAACCATAGGTCACCATATAGGTGAGTTCATCGAGTAGTACCACATCGATACTGCTGTCGCTTAGCATCCGCTTTGACTCTTGCCATGTTGCTTGCGCTGCCGCGGTATCGGCCTCTTTATTTTGCGTATCCCACGTAAACCCGGTGTTCATAACAGCAAATTCAACCCCAGCACCTTGCAGTAAATTACGCTCACCACACTCCCATGTGCCTTTAATAAACTGACATACCGCAGCTTTTTTACCGTGCCCAACACAGCGTGCAACCACGCCAAAACCAGAAGTCGATTTGCCTTTACCGTTACCAGTAATAACCTGAAAAATGCCTTTTTCTCGTTGCGCTGCGGCTACTCGCGCGTCAACCTGTTCTTTTACTTTTTGTTGACGCTGTTGGTGCTTGTCGTTAGTTGATTCAGTCATTGTTATGTCCTTGATAAATTTTAATAATTTGTTCAATATTTAAATGCGCTTTACACATATCAGCTAAGCGTTCTAACTGGCGTTCACGATGCTCATTTATACTAATCGCACTAATTGCACTTTCTGGTTTCACCCACTTTAACAGCTGTTCTGTGGCTGCAGGGCTGTCAAACAAGCCATGTAAATATGTACCAGCAATGGCATTATCGTCACTCAAAAAACCATCGGTTTTAAAGTCATTGGGGTGTTTATTAAAGCGAATAAGTGGTTTGTTGAGCGCTTGACCTTTACTGATCCCAGCATGTATTTCGTAACCCTGACAAGCAACCTGCTGCTGGTTTAAATTGAGTATTGCATTTACTTGGCTTAGCACTTTTTGCCCACCCAATAGCGTATCAAAATCGCTAAGCGCTAAACCCGTCACTTGCCCCAACGATGACTCCACCCCATTTGGATCACTGATAGTATTACCTAGCATTTGCATACCGCCGCAAATACCCAATACTTTGCCACCATAACGTAGATGGCGCTTAATTTGCTGATCCCAGCCTTCATTTTTTAAAAACGCGAGATCGCTGAGTACATTTTTACTGCCAGGTACAATAATTAAATCAACAGCAGGAATTGCTTGTGTATGGCGCACATAGGTTATATTTATATTCGGGTGTAATCGCAGAGCATCAAAATCGGTATGGTTACTAATATGTGGCACTAACAGTACAGCAATATTTATACTGGCATCGGTCACATTATTATCTATGGCCACAGCATCTTCTGCATCAAGTGCTAAATCGTGCAAGTAAGGTAATACCCCTAATACAGGTTTACCGGTGTACTCCTCGAGCCAATCTAGCCCACCTTGTAATAAACTAATATCACCACGAAAACGGTTAATCACAAAGCCTTTTACCCGTGCTTGCTCAGACTCGCTTAATAACGCCAAAGTCCCGACTAAGTGCGCAAATACTCCTCCTTTATCAATATCGGCAATAATAATAACAGGGCAATCCACTTGCTCGGCGTAACCCATATTTGCAATATCGTTTGCGCGTAAATTAATTTCGGCTGGGCTGCCAGCCCCTTCTACCAGTAATAAATCAAAGCGTTTAGCTAAACGCTTATGCGAGGTTAATACTGCATCCATAGCCACTTTTTTGTAGTCATGGTAAGCATCGGCTTCCATATTGCTGATAGCTCTACCATGAATAATAACTTGTGCGCCGGTATCACTATTGGGTTTGAGTAATATAGGGTTAAAGTCGATTTCAGGTTCAACTTTTGCGGCTATGGCTTGTAATGCTTGGGCTCTGCCAATTTCGCCACCATCGTGCGTTACGGCACTATTGAGCGCCATATTTTGTGGTTTAAACGGTGCAACATTAACCCCTTGGTTAGCAAACACTCTGCAAAGTGCTGCCACTAAGGTGCTTTTACCCGCATCGGAGGTGGTACCTTGTACCATTAATGTTTTCATTATTTACCCATCAGCTGGCGCTTACGAAAATACAAGATACTTAAAAAGAATAGACTACCAATGGCCGCCGTGATCACCCCTATTGGCAGCTCTTGGTTAGCGAGTAATGAACGTGCCAGTACATCGACCCATACCATAAATATACCCCCGACTAATCCGGTCATTAACAATCCAACACTACTGCCTTGAGAGATAAAAAAGCGCACTATGTGCGGCACCATTAAGCCAACAAAGCCAATTCCGCCACACATAGCAACCAACACGGCTGTGATCAATGAGCTTAAAATAAGCATTAAAACTCGAAAGCGATGCACCCGAACACCAAGCGTTGTTGCGCTTTCATCACCTAACAACATAGCATTAAGTTGACGTCTAAAACCTAACATAATGACTGTACATGTAATGATGACCAAGGCAGGTAATAACAGTGACGGCCATTGCGCCCTAGCAAAACTTCCCAAAGTCCAAAATAAAATAGCCGCGACGGCCTGCGGATCGCTCCAATAAAGTAACAAACTGGTAAAGGCGCTAAATAAAAATGATAAGGCCACCCCAGCCAATAACATCGACTCAACTTGGGCGTTGCGTTGACTGCCAGCAATTAAAATTAATAACCCCATTGCTACTAAACTGCCAATTAAGGCTGCTGCTGATAGCGCAATGCCTGCGCCTATTCCAACAAAAGCCATTAATACTACGACTCCTAATGATGCTCCCGACGAAATACCAAACAAATAAGGGTCAGCCAATGGATTACGAGTAACTGTTTGTAATATCAATCCAGCAATCGCTAAACCGCTGCCGGCCAAAAAAGCCAGTAACGTACGTGGCATTCTTAATTCAATAATAATGCGGCTGGTAAATGAGGCCTCGCTTGAAAAAGTTAAGCTATGGTATACATCTGCGAGCGAGGTAGGGGCAGCACCAAAGCTCAATGCCACAAATAAACTAAATACAGCGCATAACAGTGCAATAATTAACGCCACACCATGGTTAGACATAATCGTCATGTTATTGGTATCCATAATAATAGGTAATATGGGGAATAGACTCACCATTGGACGCCGTTTGAGGGTGAGTACTAACTTGCGCGCAAACACCAAAAACCTCATCAAGCATTTGCTCGGTAATCACCTTATTAGGCTTTCCCGCGCTAGCGATTTCTCCGTTTTTAATAACCACTAACTCATCGCACATAGCTGCCGCTAAATTTAAATCATGAAATGAAGCAAACACACTAATGCCCAAAGATTTAGCCAGCTCCATTAATTGAATTTGATATTTAACGTCAAGGTGGCTTGTGGGTTCATCCATAATGAGTAGCTGTGGTTGCTGCACAATCGCTCTGGCAATAAGCGCTCGTTGCTTTTCACCGCCAGATAGTGAGTCAAATGACTGATTGCAATGAGATTCAAGCCCAACACGACTAATAGCCTGCGCTATTTTTTGTTTATCTGCTTGGGTGGTCGAGCTAAATAGCGTTTTATGCGGAGTAAGCCCTAAAGCTACAACATCGAATAACGAGAGATTAAATTGCGACGGTGTTTCTTGTAGCACTACCGCAACTTGCTTGGCATAGTCTTCGCTTTTTAGCTGCCAAATATCGGTATCGTTAAATTTAATGTCGCCTGCTGATGGCTGATTAAATCGATATAAGCACCGCAGTAAACTCGACTTTCCTGCCCCATTAGGGCCAATTAAACCAATAAATTTACCACGCTCAATGCTTACATTAATGTGCTTAAGAATTAATGTATTGTCCACTCGCCAAGAAACGTTGTTAACGGTTAAAAGCGGTAAGTTTAAAGAGGTGTGAGTGTGCAAAAAATTATCCTAGGCAGGGAAACACCCACACTCAGTACTAATATGTACCAAAAAGAAAATGAGTTAACCCGCTCGTTATATGAAGTTTTAAGGCATTTGTATTTGACTTACAGTAAAACTGATCACAATTACGGGAATAGTTGAGGAGTCCCACCTCATTCCAAATGCTTGGCTATTATGCGCAGATACGTAAATAATTTAAAGCAAAAAAACCGCACTCAACTGAGTGCGGTTAAAAGGGAGTGTTTTAACTAAGGTTTAGTTAAAACTTATATTCCATACCTAAACCTAGGTAATCTTGGTCAACGTTGTTGTCCATATCAAAGCTTGAGTAAAAACCAAATATTTTAAGGTTTTTGTTTAGCTTATGGTCAACACCTACCGATATCGCGCTTTTATCATCGCTGTCATCAAAATCCATTGTTTGGTATTGCATTTTGAAAGTGTTGCTACCCATAAGGTAAGCTGCATTCACTAAGTAACCGTCAGCCTCAGCGCTGCCATCTACTTTTTCTTGTGTTTGGTACATAGCGCCAACTCTAAAATCTTCAATTTTACCTTGAACTGTTGCACGCACTACATCGTAACCATTGACTTCGCTATCAGCAGCAATGGCAGCATATACTGCGCTCTTTTTAAGTGCTGAGTCACCGTAGGTCACTGCCATTGAATAACCGTTATCTGCATCTACATCGTCTTCGGCAATAAATGTAGCAAGTACTTTAAAGCCTTCGTAGCTTTTAGATGTATAAGTGATCGAATCACCTAAGCGGTTTTCACCTTTAAAAACATTTTTAATATCGCCTTCAAGGTCATTAAATAAATCTAACTTACCTTGTGATTGTTTAAGCGCTGTATCGTTACGACCCACAACAACTTGACCATAGGCACCTTTTAAACCTACATACTGGTTACGTGCAGAAATATTGTCGTCATTATCACCTTTCGAGTCAGCATCAGATACATCAACTTGAAACTCAAACTTATAAACCGCTTCTAAACCGTCTGAAATTTTTTCAGACCCTTTAAGTCCGAAACGAGATGCATTACTTTTAATTTCAGTAAAAGACCCTTCACCATCGTCAGATGATTGAACGGTTACATTTGCTTTACCGTAAATATCTACCTCTGCAAGTGCATTAAAAGATAAACCACTAAGTAGGGCTAAGCATAAGCTCGATTTTGCAAATTTCATGTTATTTCCTCGATAACCACAATAGACTAATTTTTAAAACAGCAGCAGTGTGTCACCACTAAATGACAAAAATATTACAAAGGACACATTTTTGTCTTTTTAAGTTAATAAAACTGCATTAAATCTGAAATCAAAATAACATGTAAAATAAACTGCCTACCGACTACTTACTTTGTTTCAATAAACTCGGTGTCATTTGCGTTAACAAATTAACCAAGGTTTCTATCAGCTCTTTCTGTTCGTTATCTCTATGATAAGCAACAAATACATCTCTTGAGGTATTTTCTACCCCTTTTACATGAAAAAGTTCGCCTTTTTCTAAATGATCTTTAACTAATGCCTGTGGAATAAACGCACTGCCGCCACATTGCAGTATTAAATCAAGCGCAATACGCCCTGTACTGGTTCTAAAATAAGGCGGTGTTTTACCGGTAAACTGACGCGCATGCCAAAGAGAAAACGCGGTTCCCCAATCAACATACACATATTGATTATCAAAAAAGTTATCACTGGTTGCCGTATCGTAACCACTCACCGGAATAATAGGCAGTTCACAAATACGTTCAACCACAAGCTCATCAACTTTAGGGGGATCAAACAAAATGGCTAAATCAAGTGTGCGCTCCAACAATAAGCGAGTACTTTCTTGTTGCGCCTTCACTTCTGCCACCAGCGATACACCAGGCATAGCCGATACAATATTTGTAATACCAAACTGTAAAAATGCATCCCAAATATTAGGCGTACCTGCTAAACTAATTTGCTTATGCATATTATCTGCAAGTGCAACATCCACTTTGGCTCTTTGCATCCCGGTAATAATCATTTGCGCATGCGGTAACAAACGCTCACCTGGGGCGGTGAGTTGAATATTATTACGCTGACGAATAAATAAATTTACGCCTAAGCCCTGCTCTAATTGGCGAATTCTAAAACTCACCGCAGACTGCGTTATGTATAGGTTTTCTGCCGCTTTACCAAAATGGCGAGTACGCACCACTTCAACAAATGTTTTTAATAAATCTATGTCCAATTTTTTATCCTCACGATAAAAATTTTTTGTTTAAAAAAATAGCGATTATGTCTCATACTCCAGCTAATAATTGGTATGAGGGTACAGCTATGAGCAATGATATTTCACTACTTCGTCAAGCATTCGTAAGTCAACGTCAATTTTATGATGACCAAAACTTTCCACGCGGATTTAGCCGCAGCGGACACTTTACCCTGTTAGAGGCAAGTATTTTAGAACAGCATGGTGTTGTTTTAAAAAGCCTGTATAACAAAACAGTTGAGCCACAAAACGAACATCAGCAACAATTTGTAAATGCTGTCAGTGGCATAATAGAGCCAAGTAACCCAATTGAGCGAGCATGGGTTAAATATTTAAAGTTAACAACCTGCAAAACAAAATTCCATACATTATTTGGACGCTCAAAAATTTCAGGGCCAACACCAATAAGCCAAGATTATTATTCTGAGGCAGACAATCTATAAGTCACTACAATAGTTGCTTTTTGGCGTTTTAGCAGTTACAACTTGTATAAGCAAACACTTTTGCAAAATTTAAACAAGGCTGTTACGTGACGCACAGAATACTTATTGTTGAAGACACTCCGACTATTGCGCGAGTGCAAAAGCATATCGCGCAAAAAGTCGGCTACGAGGTTGATATTGCTCAATCCTTGGCTGAGACTAAAGAGCTTATAAGTAAGCACCATTATTTTTGCGCAGTGGTCGACTTCATATTACCTGACGCGCCACAAGGTGAAGCGGTTCCATGCACCATTGCAGCAGATATTCCTACCATAGTGATGACAGGCAATATCGATAAGCATACCCGTGACACCGTTGAAAAATACCCCATTATTGATTACATCATCAAAGGCAATAAACAAGCCTACGAGTATTTAGAAAAGCAGCTTTACCGCCTGCCCCGTAATAAGCATGTAAAAGTATTGGTTGTTGATGACTCTGCGTCAACACGCCAATACATATGTAGTTTATTAACACGTCACAAATATCAAATATTACAAGCAGCCGATGGTCTAGAGGCGCTTAAAGAGCTTGAAAACACCCCCGATATTTCTGTGATTATTACCGACAAAGAAATGCCTAATATGGACGGCATTGAACTGTGTAATGAAATTAGACGCATTTATAGTAATGACGAAAAAGCCATTATTGGTATTTCAGGTATCACTTCGTCTAACTTATCCACTTTATTTTTAAAAAATGGGGCAAATGACTACTTGTATAAACCATTTAATAGTGAAGAATTTTACTGCCGGTTAAGTCAAAACGTCGATATGTTAGAGCTCATAGCCACCATAAAACGACAAGCTAATACAGATTACTTAACTAAACTCCCTAATCGTCGTTACTTTTTTGAAGAGGCCAATAAGTCATTAAAGCAGTTTAAAAAAGCAAAAGCACCAGCCATGTTAGCTATGCTTGATATTGACCATTTTAAAGCTATTAATGATACCTATGGCCATGATGCCGGAGATGAAGTGCTTAAAGGGCTGGCGGTATGCTTTAATAAATATTTTGAAAACCAATTGGTTGCCCGTTTAGGCGGAGAAGAATTTGCGGTATTTTTTACTGAACTGACCGAACAAGAAGCGCTAAAACGACTAGAAAGCTTTCGATTATTTATTGAGCTTAATAGCCATGAGTTTAGCCAAGCACAAATCAAGTTTACGCTGTCGATAGGCTTCAGCCACAGTGAAACCTATCAAATTGACGAACTATTAAAGCAAGCCGACTTAAAGCTCTACAAAGCTAAAGAGTCGGGGCGTAATAAAGTGGTTTAGTTTAACTAAACCACACCTGAGGCGACAATGGCTGCTTTTCTGCGTTTACGCGACTGATGGTATGAATCCCAACTAAAAATAGCCAGTGCACTCCAAATACACGCAAAGGTAATTACACGCTCAGCATCAAACACTTCACCATAAAACACCACTGCTAAAATAAACATTAAGCTAGGCCCTATGTACTGAAAAAACCCAAGCGTTGTGTATTGCAATCGCTTAGCCGCGCCGGTAAAACACAGCAATGGTAGCGTAGTCACTATACCTGCACTTACTAATAGCGCATTAGTTAGCCAATCATTCGCTGGTAAATTAGACGTTTCAGTCGGCACCATTAACCACCAATAGGTCAGTGCCACCGGTAATAATATTAATGCCTCAATTAAAATCCCAGGCAGGGCATCAACCTGTAGTTTTTTACGTAATAGGCCATATAACGCAAAAGAAGTCGCTAACGAAAATGCCACAATCGGAAATGAACCAAAACTAATTAACTGTAATAAAACACCTGTAAAAGCCAAGGCAACAGCAGCTCCTTGCAACTTACGTAACCGCTCGTTTAAAAACACCATACCAAGTAATACATTTAACAAAGGATTGATATAGTAGCCTAAGCTGGCATCTAGCATGTGGTTGTTATTAATAGCCCATATAAACAGCCCCCAGTTAAACCCCAATAAGGTCGAGGTAACAACTAGCATCAGAATTAATTTAGGTTGGATTAAAATGCGTTTAATTTTATCCCAGTAGTTGAGCACACTCACCACTAAAATAAGAAACATCACTGACCAAATAACACGATGCATTAAAATTTCAAATGCTGATACATGTTGGATCATCTTAAAATAAATGGGTGCTAGGCCCCACATAAAAAAGGCGAGGCAGGCAAAAATGGCGCCCTTTCGCTGCTCGGTATCAATCGACATAGTAACCACTTGATGATTTAAAAGGCCGTAAGTTTACCCCCCTCTCACTTTTTAGCCAACTAAATACGTGCCCGTTCCAAAAGCAATTTGTACTGACTGCTCATTGTGTAACTCCATTCGGCACACACATACTTTATTTCCTGAGCGAATAAGTGTGGCGCTGGCAATAAATACCTCCCCTTTACCTGGGCGTAAATAATCAGTACGTAAATCTATGGTGCCCAGTGTTGCTAACTTTTTATGCACACTGGGTAAGTCGGCATCGTCTAGTTTTCCTATTACACTTGCTGCAGCAAGCATTCCGCCTACATTGTCGAGCACCGCAGAAATCACTCCACCGTGAAGAATCTTTTGCGCCGGATTACCAATTAATACGTCTTGCCAAGGAAATGATATTTTAGCTTGTTCAGTACTAAGTGACTCTACTGCTATTTTTAAAAACTGGTTAAAGGGCATGTTATTAACAAACAGCGCCCCTACTTGATCGATCAACATTTCTTTATTCATTATTATTCTCTATGTTTTTAGTGGTACGATGAGTAAAGCACAGCTTGAGGCTATTGTAACCCCCTGCAGATTTTAGTTTATCACTACAGATGTGTGTACCAAGTAATGAAAGCTAAAGACATCCTGATAAAAAACCACTAAAATAGCACCGATGAATACACTAACTCCTTCTCCTAATACGCTTGTGCGTAAACCCGAAACTGTACTCAAACAAGTGTTTGGTTACAGTGAATTTCGCGACGGTCAAAGTGCAGTAATTGATGCCGCCATAAATGGCCAAGATTCATTAGTATTACTGCCCACCGGTGGTGGTAAATCGGTGTGTTACCAAATACCCGCGTTGGTATTAGAGGGAGTCACCATTGTTATTTCTCCGCTGATCTCTTTAATGCAAGATCAAGTCACCCAGTTACAAGCACTGGGAGTTAAGGCCGCTTATGTCAATAACAGCCTAGCTCGCGAAGAACAACAATTAGTGTATCAGCAACTGCATCAAGGGCTGATAAAGCTACTTTATGTAGCTCCTGAAAAAGTGCTACAACGCGATTTTTTAGAACGGCTCTCTCATTTGAATGTTAGCTTGTTTGCTATTGATGAAGCACACTGTGTTTCTCATTGGGGTCACGATTTTAGACCGCATTATTTTCGTTTAAATGAGCTTAAACAACGCTTTGCACATGTGCCTATGATGGCACTCACTGCCACTGCCGATAAAGCGACTCGCTTTGATATTGTTGAGCAACTCAAGCTACAACAGCCCTACATTCATACCGGCAGTTTTGATCGCCCTAATATTCGTTACACCATAGAAGAAAAATTTAAACCTATGGTGCAATTACTGCGTTATTTAAAAGAGCAAAAAAATCAAAGTGGTATTATTTATTGCACCAGTCGTAAACGTGTTGATGATATAGCTGAAAAGCTTGCTGATGCAGGCCTTAATGCTGCCGCTTACCATGCGGGAATGAGTAACGAGCAACGTCAGTTTGTGCAAACCGGATTTGCCCGTGACGATATTCAAATTGTGGTTGCCACGGTTGCCTTTGGTATGGGAATTAACAAGCCTAACGTACGCTTTGTTCTGCATTACGACATTCCAAAAAGTATTGAAGCTTATTACCAAGAAACAGGCCGTGCTGGACGAGATGGGCTGGCTGCAGAGGCCATCATGTATTTTGACCCTGCCGATATAGGCCGAGTTAGACGCTTTTTTGAAGATATTGACGATGAACAACGCCGCCGCGTAGAAGAGCAGCGCTTTAATGCCATGGCCAGCTTTGCCGAAGCACAAACGTGTCGTCGTCAAATATTATTGAACTACTTCAGTGAGTACCAACGCGAGCCCTGTGGGAACTGTGACATTTGCTTAAATCCACCTAAAAGTTTTGATGGCACATTAGTCGCACAGCAAGCGCTTTCATGTGTTTATCGCGCGCAACAACGATTTGGATTGGGTTACATTGTAGAGTTATTACGCGGCGCGAATACTAGCCGCATTCGTGATAACAATCATCATGAACTTAGTACCTATGGCATAGGTAAAGATAAAAGCAGTGAATTTTGGCTTAGTATTTTACGCCAACTTATTCATCAAGGGCTATTAAGCCAAGATATAACCCAAGGCGCTTCATTGCGTTTAACGGAAGCTGCACGCGCTATTTTAAAAGGTGAATATGCGCTGCAATTGGCCGAGCCTCGCTTACAAGCTAAACACGTTTATCAGGATAAGTTAGCGAAGTTTAATTACGATAAAAAACTATTCGCTCGCCTGCGTGCATTGCGTAAAGAGTTAGCCGATGCCGATGATGTGCCGCCTTATGTAGTATTTAACGATAAAACGCTAGCCGAAATGGCGCAGCTTATGCCCACTAACGACAGTGAATTTTTAAAAGTGTCGGGGGTTGGTTTTACTAAATTAAACAAGTATGGCGGTGAGTTTTTAACCGCAATTCGACATTACCTAGCAACGCAATAAGCCCCTTATGACCGAACTTGAATACGATCACACACATCAATGTATTATTATTAAACCGGCAGAGCTGCCGCACGATGAAGACTTTGAATTGTGGGGAACGTTATTTTTGCACAGCGATGAAATTAGCATTAATGAGTATGCCGCTGGGGCAGATCGTCATCAACTGCGTTTTAACTATGCTAACCACACATTTAATTTAAATTTTGAGCATTACAGCCAAAGTGTGTGGATTAATGGTGAAGGGCAAGATGCCGACAACCTA
Organism: Pseudoalteromonas sp. APC 3250; assembly: GCF_030407915.1. Lineage (NCBI taxonomy): Bacteria > Pseudomonadati > Pseudomonadota > Gammaproteobacteria > Alteromonadales > Pseudoalteromonadaceae > Pseudoalteromonas > Pseudoalteromonas sp. APC 3250. The sequence continues at coordinate 99,934 of NZ_JASDCM010000010.1, read as the reverse complement.
TTGGCAGCGTTAACATTTTATTTAAGCTAAGGCCACGTCTATTTATCGCTAATACCTTATAATTGCTATAAAAAATAAACTAAATTGGCACTTTTACTTACATATTAATAACAATGATGTAAGCTAAGAGTAAGTGTTTTATTTTGCAAAATAGCGCTAAAGAGGGTAAATGCTAAATAGAAAATGGATTGCACGTAGTTGTTTTAGCCTTTCTATTTTGAGTATGTTTATGCTCAGCGTTTGCGCGCAAGAAACGCCACTAGCCCAAAGCTGCCAAAATGACGATTCATTGAAAACTTCTGCAATTAACTTGCGTCGACAAATCGAGTCTCAACCTCCACCGCTTACGATAAATAGTAACGCTAAAATTGCCTCAATTAATCTTAAACAACTTAATGTTTTTAATACCGAACTCGAAGCTGAAAACAACGCACTGTTTCGCTTTGCTAATCGTGCACATATACAAACTGAGCCTGAGGTTATTAAAAGCATTTTATTGTTTAAAGCGGGTGATACTTTTAATCAAAAAACCTTGGCCGAATCTGAGCGGCTACTGCGTAAAAAAAACTATTTATATGATGCACAAATTATTGCTGACGAAAATTGTGATGGAAATATTGATGTAACAGTAATTACTCGAGACTTATGGACTTTACTGCCCGAACTTAGCTTTAGCCGCAGTGGTGGCGAAAATAAATCAAGTATTGGTTTTCGCGAATCTAACTTATTTGGTTGGGGCAAACGGTTATCGTTTGCACGTAAAACAGACAGTGACCGAAATGGTTATTTATTTGTTTACGATGATCCTAATATCTTATCAACTCGCTACCGAGGGCGTTTAGAGTATGCCGACAACAGCGACGGCAAAAGTCATTTAGTTGAACTAACCTACCCGTTTTATGCCATCGATACGCCCTATAGTTATGGCGTCCTGAGTTACTCAACCCAACGAGAAGAAGCCTTATACATCAGAGGTGAAAAGTTTAGTGAGTTTGAACAAAAAACCGACCTAAACCAGGTGTTTTTTGGCCACTCTAAAGCCCTTAGTCATAACTGGACCCAGCGCTTGAGCCTTGGTTATATTGATGAGCAACACACTTTCAAAGCGATTGATTCTACCACTACAGCAGTGGCTGAAAACAGAAGCTTAAGTTACCCCTACATCAGCGGCCATTGGTTTGAAGATAACTTTATAAAAGTACGTAACTTTGACAGTATTTATCGTACTGAGGATTTAAATTTAGGCTGGAATATCAAAGCCACCCTGGGCTACTCCGATGAATCAATAAGTAACGACGATAGCCGCGCTGTGTACTCGTTTAATTTTAACAAAGCCCATTTTAGCACTAACCATACCCTTTGGCGTTTTCATGCAGATATTCAAGGCTATTGGAATAACAAGAAAAAACAGCTCGAAAACTTGCTCACTACTAGCCAAATTCAATATTATTTAAATACCAGTATTGATCAATCTTGGTATGTAAAAGCAAGGCTGCAATACGCAAAAAACCTCACTAATGATAAACAGCTCACCCTAGGGGGCGAAACTGGACTTCGTGGCTATCCTATGGAATTTCAACATGGGGATCGGAGTTTTTTAGTCAGTTTAGAAAAGCGCTATTACTGGGAATATGACTTACTACAGCTGTTTAAAGTGGGAGGGGCGGCCTTTTTAGATATCGGTCGAGCTTGGTATAACAGCGACTCGAACACTCAGTATCAAGTTGAGAACACCCCAGTGCTAAAAAATGTGGGCTTAGGTTTGCGCCTTGCGCCAAGTCGCGCCAATGCGGGTACCATGATCCACCTTGATATAGCCGCGCCACTAAATAAATATGATGATGTTGACTCGGTACAGTGGCTACTGAGCGTTAAAAATTCTTTTTAAATCACTACTGCGCACAAAGTTAACGCGTTACACTTTACGCCTATCATTATTGTGAGAATACGTTTTGGAATTAATCTCTCTTTTAGAGCTTGTGGGCACACAATATAAGCTAATCGTAACCGTGATTGCGCTGTTGAGCTTTCCGTTATTGTTAAAGCTCACTAAAAAGTTACTCGAAAAAGCCATTAGAGGTAAAATCGATTTACACCGAAAATACCGAGCAGAGTTACTATTAAAAATAATACTCGCCTTTGTTATGTTGTGTTTAGTGTTAGTTTTTTGGGGAATAGAGCTGCGTGGTTTACTAGTATTAGGCTCTTCCTTATTTGCCATGTTAGGTGTTGCGCTGTTTGCGGCTTGGTCATTATTGAGCAACTTAACTGCTTTTTTACTGATGTTTATTCAAAATGACTGCCGTGTAGGTTATTGGGTGAGAATTGTGGATGGAGCTAACGCCATTGAAGGGCGTATTATTGAAATGGGGCTGATGAATGTCTTACTCGAACACGTTGATGGTCACAGAGTGATTTACCCTAATAACTTATTTGTTACCCGCCCGGTGTTAGTGCTTAATACGGAGCCTAAACCAACAAAAGCGCCTAAAATTAAACGCATTATTGGCCCTAAACCGCGTAGCTAAACAACACCTATTAAAAAACCGCGTTAGCTTAAAACTAAGGCGGTTTTTTATATCTACAGATAGAGTCATACCAATTCACTTAATTGAGCAAATTGGTATTAATTATTTAGTTCAGCCGTTTTCAGCTCATCATCTAAATCATTTATCTCATCAATAAACGTTTCTAACTGCTGCTCTACCAAACTATTTGCATGCGCAAAATAAGCAATATGGAATACGGCATCGCCTTCATTTACCAGTGGCATAGTTTGCTGGCCAATAATAATACCGCTTCGAGGAGCAAGGAGTTCAAGTTCTGAATCGCCAAGCGGACTGCTAATATAAGCAAGCACTTGGCCTTTCATTACTCGCTCACCTAACGATACTTGCGCTCTCACTATGCCGTCTACTTCAGCACGCACCCAACTAGTTGAACTTGCAATCACAGGATCAGGCAGTTTTTTAGGGCGTTTACCGCGTATCATTTTTAAATGTCGCATAACATAATCAACCCCTTGCACGCCTGCAGCAATCGCAATAGGGTCAAAGCGTAGTGCTTCACCCGCCTCATAAGTAATAACAGGTATACCTAAATTAGCGGCTTCACTACGCAGCGAGCCATTACGTAATGACGCATCTATAACCGCAGGCGTACCAAAGGCTTTAGCCATTTGCGCTGTTGCTTCATCGGCTAAATTAGCGCGAATTTGCGGTAAGTTAGTACGGTGAATCGCCCCCGTATGCAAATCAATAATATGCGTACAATGCACAGCTACTTGGTTAAAAAACATATACGCCATGCGACCTGCTAATGAACCACGCTCAGACCCCGGAAAACTCCGGTTCATATCACGGCGATCGGGCAGATAACGCGATTTATGAATAAAACCAAATACATTCACAATCGGGACCGCAATTAATGTACCACGCAGCTGATTAGGGTCGATTTTAGCCAGTAACTGGCGCACAACCTCAACCCCATTTAGTTCGTCGCCGTGTATAGCCGCACACACCATCAATATAGGGCCTTCCATTACACCGTTAACCACTTCAATAGGAATATTAAGCGGTGAATGGGTGTAAAGCTTTGCAGCTTCTAGCGCGAGTGTTTTACGTTCACCTACACCAATACTTTCACCTAATAGGGTGAAAGGCCGGTTAATTTTAACCTTTGCCACGAGTTGCCGTTCCTTTACTTGCAGCATTTTTCTCGATGAAATCAATCACCATGCCCGCAATGTCTTTACCTGTTGCCACTTCAATCCCTTCAAGACCTGGCGATGAATTTACTTCCATAACCAAAGGACCACGAGATGAGCGAAGTAAGTCAACGCCAGCAACGTTTAAGCCCATTGCTTTTGCCGCTGCAACCGCTGTTTTACGCTCTTCTGGCGTAATACGCACCAGTGTAGCGCTACCACCACGGTGAAGGTTTGAGCGGAACTCACCTTCTTGTGCTTGGCGTTTCATTGCAGCAATCACTTTATCTCCGAGTACAAAACAACGAATATCCGCACCACCCGCTTCTTTAATATATTCTTGTACCATGATATTGGCTTTTAAACCCATAAACGCTTCAATAACACTTTCAGCCGCTTTACGTGTTTCAGCAAGTACCACACCAATACCTTGAGTACCCTCAAGTAGCTTAATTACGACCGGTGCGCCACCTACCATTTCGAGTAAGTCTTTTACGTCATCTGGCTTGCTAGCAAAGCCTGTTACTGGCATGCCTACGCCTTTGCGTGATAATAATTGTAGAGAACGTAATTTATCGCGCGAACGAGAAATAGCCACAGATTCATTAACCGGATAAACACCCATCATTTCAAACTGGCGTAATACAGAACAGCCATAAAAAGTAACTGATGCGCCAATACGCGGAACAATGGCATCAAAATCTTTTAGGTTTTCACCACGATAATGAATTTCAGGTTGCTCTGAGTTTATATTCATATAACAACGTAGCGCGTTAATCACTTTTACTTCATGACCACGTTGCTCAGCCGCTTCAATTAAACGACGCGTTGAATATAAATTTTTGTTGCGAGATAAAATACCAATTTTCATAGTTAAAACCTTAACTAAATTATGTTGAGCAAGCACATATAAGTATGTTTGCTACTCAACGAATTCTTATAATAAATGTGATAAAGCCGGATCAACGACTATACGATTTTCCATAGCTGTGCGTCCTAATAACATTCTAAACTTCATTGACGCACGACTTGTTAATGTAATTTCTATTGGCCAACTAAATTCGCCGGCATGTAATGTAGTTTCAATAAAGTAACGCAATTCTTTTTGGCCACTAGAGCTGGTAACGTACTTCATCTTTTTAACTTTGGCATTGCAGGTAATTTGCGTTTGCTCGTCTTCTTGCAATGGTTGGGCTGTAAATTTAACCCATTTTTCGCCTTCCACTTCATATTCTTCAATATTAATTGCATGAATACAGGAAGTACGCGCACCAGTGTCTATTTTTGCTTTAATTTGCTCGATGCCCAGCTCGGGTAAACTTAACCACTCACGCCAACCAACTGTTATTTTTGTCGTCATAAATGTGCCCTTAGTAAAAAAAGTGTTTTATACGCTACAGCCAACAAAACACCAACAAAATAAATTCATCTACTCGATAAGCCGATTTGATTGACCTTTTAAGTTAACTCGTTTAACAATGCCCCCCTAACGTATGTACTTAACCATAGGCTAAAAAACAATTTTTTGTTGATTAACTCTACAAAGTAAAGCTAAGTTAAATACACTACAGTCAACTGTATTAAAAATATACTATCTATGAGAAATTATTATGATCAATGGCTTACTTCATGCGCTTATTCTTGATGAACAAGGCGGGGCTCGCCCAATAGAAAACAGTAAACAGTTACACCAATGGCAACCTACTGATGGAAAGCTGTGGGTGCATATGGATTACAGTCAAAAAGAAGCCGTAGATTGGTTAAAAAACTGCGGTCAATTAAACGACTACGAACTTGAATCACTCACAGCAGATGAAACACGTCCTCGCATTACTCCTACAATGAATGGCCATATGCTGTTTTTACGTGGAATCAATTTAAATCCAGCGCAAAGCCCTGAAGACATGGTGTCTATTCGCCTATTTATTAATAAAGACGTGGTGATCACTACCCGTAAGCGCCGATTATTATCAGTGCAAGATATTCTAGCCTCGTTGAATATTAATGAGGGGCCATGCAGTATTTCTGAATTGGTGTGTACATTAGCGCACAAGCTCACTTCACGTATGCAAACAGTAATTGATGAGCTAGATGAAAGCTTAGATGATTTTGAAGAGGAAATTGATGAGCCCAGTAAAAAGTTTGATAATCAAGGCTTGTCGCAACTTCGCCGTCAAACCATCGCGCTAAAACGTTACTTAAAACCACAAAAAGAAGCACTCAGTAGCATGGTTAATAATCATTACCCATGGCTTTTTGACGATGATAAAGCCAAGCTAAATGAAACCACCAATTTACTTATTCGCTATTTAGAAGAGCTCGATAGTTCAATAGAGCGCGCACTTGTTATCCAACAAACCATTACAAATCAGGTCTCTGAGCAATTAAATCAGCGGATGTATGTAATGTCGGTGGTGGCTGCTTTATTTTTACCACTGGGATTTTTAACTGGGTTATTGGGGGTCAATGTTGGCGGTATACCTGGAACAGAAAGTCCCTATGCATTTACCGCATTTGTGGTGTTTTTGGTTGTTTTGACTGGTGGGATTGGTATTTACTTTAAAAATAAAAAGTGGCTGTAATTACAATACAGATCCAACAAGGCACAAAAAAGGCGAATATCATTGTTCGCCTTTTGCATTGGTAACCCTTACTCTTGAAAGTAAGTGCCCCAACCGTCGTATTCTACGTCGCATTCAACCGCAAGCTGTGCAAGCTTATCAACGTCTTCCATTATCACGTCAACATCTAATTCGGCTTCAACAACAATGTCAAAACTCCAAATCTTTTCGCCGTCTTCAAGCTCAAGTTCTGCTGGCTCTTCTACATCGTAACCTAGTTTAAACGCAGCCAATGCCGCTTGTTCTAACTTAGTAAAATCTTCACATACAAAGTGGTGTTCTACTTCATAAAGAATTTCCGGATCGGAACCATCTTCAAGTAATGAAGTTACGATGTCTTCACTTATTTCACGCCAGTTTTCCATTATTTCTCTCTCACTTGAGCATCTAATTCTGTTATTTTAGCAGCCATAATACTGTGCACACTTTTAGCATGTTCACGGGCACTGATACTGTTATCAAGTGCTATGGGGGCTAACATTTCAATGTAAATTGTACCATTATCCCAGCGATTTAGTTTAATGGTTTTATCGGTTGTGTTCATACATACTGGCACAACAGGCACCTCTGCACTCATTGCGGTATGAAATGCACCGGTTTTAAAAGGGAGTAAACCACGACCATAACTACGCGTCCCCTCAGGGAACATCCACACCGATAAGCCTTTTTGTTTTATTTTAGCCGCTGCTTTTGAGATTGTGCCAGCCGCTTTTGAACGATTTGCTCTGTCGATTAAAATATTACCCGATAACCAATAAAGCTGACCAAAAAATGGGATCCATTTAAGACTTTTTTTGCCAACGCTCACACAATTTTTTGGTACCATGGCTGGAATAGTAAATAAATCGTAGCTATTTTGATGATTCGCTACATACACAGCAGGCCCCACCTTAAGCGCATCAGGATGATATTTTAGTTCTAATTTAACCCCAAGCATTTTAGTCATTGAGCCAAACCAACTTGCAATAACATGCACATTATTAGGATGAAATGGTCTAAATATTGATAACAACAAACCAAAAAAACAACTTAATAATATAAACAACAGCATTATTAAAATACGTATAACAGCTAGCAAGTGCGCCTCTCCAATATAACCACAATCATGTATTGTTTTATTATAACGTTATTTTGTTACGCAGACGAGAAAATAGCGCACAAGCGTGCGCTGAAATAAAACAGTCATAAAAAAACGGCTTACCTGAGTAAGCCGTTTTCTAATTTGATCTCAAGATTAACTTGACTCTGCGTCTGAGCTTGGCTCATCAACTTGTTGCGGTGTTAACTCTACCACAGCTTCATCAACGCGCTGTAAACCACGAGGTAACTTGTTCCCTCTGCGGCCTCGCTCGCCATGGTAATGCTCAAGGTCGCTTGGTTTAAGGGTCAGCTTACGCTTACCTGCATGCAGCGTTACACTGCTGCCTTGCGGCACAACAGCTAATACTTTTACAAACTCTTCGCGCGCTTGTACTTTAGCGCCCGGAATAGAAATAATTTTATTACCCTTACCTTTACCTAACTTAGGTAGGTCACGCAGTGGGAATAACAACATCCGCCCTTCGTTAGAAATCGCCATACAGTAGTCAGTAGCCACGTCGTTAACGCGAATTGGCGAAAGTAACACACCACCTTTTGGCACACTCACTAACGCTTTACCGTTTTTGTTTTTGCTGACTAAATCTTTAAAGTCAGTAATAAAGCCATAACCGGCATCAGAAGCCATTAGCAATACTTGAGCGTCTTCACCCATAACTACGTGCTCAAAGCTTGCGCCTGAGGTTAAGTTAAAGCGCCCTGTCATTGGCTCGCCTTGGCTTCTTGCAGAAGGAAGACTATGAGCATCAGTGGCAAATGCACGTCCAGCTGAATCTAAAAATACCGCAGGCTGATTACTTTTACCTCTCGCTGATGCTCTATAACCATCACCAGCTCGGTAATTTAATCCTTCTACATCTAAGTCATGACCCTTACCAACCCGTGCCCAACCTTTATCAGATAAAACAACAGTCACAGACTCTGAAGGGATTAAATCTTTTTCGCTCAGAGCTTTGGCTTCCACACGCTCAATAACAGGTGAGCGACGATCGTCGCCATACATTTCTGCGGCTTCTTGAATTTCTTTTTTAAGCAACGTCGACATGCGACGGTCTGAGCCTAATGTTTGCTCTAATTTGTCACGCTCTTTTGCCAATTCGTCTTGCTCACCACGAATTTTAAACTCTTCTAGTTTTGCCAAATGGCGAAGTTTTAATTCTAAAATGGCTTCTGCTTGAATATCGGTTAAATCAAAGCGCTCCATCAATATTGGTTTGGGCTTATCTTCAGAGCGGATAATTTCTATAACTTCATCAATATTTAAAAAGGCAGCCAGTAAACCTTCTAAAATATGTAATCGAGCCAGTACTTTATCAAGTCGATATTGCAAGCGACGACGTACCGTTTCGCGTCTAAAGGTTAACCATTCAGTTAAAATACTACGTAAATCTTTAACCTGTGGACGGCCATCTAAGCCCAGCATGTTTAAGTTTACGCGGTAATTTTTTTCAAGATCGGTGGTGGCAAATAAGTGCGCCATTAATGGCTCAGCTTTAATTCGGTTTGAACGCGGCACAATTACAATACGGGTTGGATTTTCGTGATCAGACTCATCACGTAAGTCAGCCACCATTGGTAACTTTTTAGCGTTCATTTGCGCTGCAATTTGCTCAAGTACTTTTGCACCCGAACATTGGTGCGGTAACGCAGTAATAACGATATCGCCCTGCTCTTCACAATACACAGCGCGCATTTTAATTGAGCCACGACCGGTTTTATAAATTTTGTGAATATCAGCTTTAGGCGTAATTATTTCAGCATCAGTTGGATAATCAGGCGCATGCACTAAATCCAGTAACTCTTCGAGCTCTGTTTTTGGCTTATCAAGTAATAAACAACAGGCACTGGCCACTTCACGCACATTATGCGGTGGTATATCGGTTGCCATACCTACCGCAATACCGGTGACACCATTAAGTAATATATGCGGTAAGCGCGATGGCAATACTAATGGTTCATCCATGGTGCCGTCGAAGTTTGGCGTCCAATCAACAGTCCCTTGGCCTAACTCTTTAAGTAATACTTCAGAGAATTTAGATAAACGCGCTTCGGTATAACGCATTGCCGCAAACGACTTCGGATCATCTGCTGCACCCCAGTTACCTTGACCATCAACTAACGGGTAGCGATAAGAAAACGGCTGCGCCATAAGTACCATGGCTTCATAACAGGCACTATCACCATGAGGATGGTATTTACCTAATACGTCACCCACGGTACGGGCTGATTTTTTGTATTTAGCACTTGCCGATAACCCCAACTCACTCATCGCATAAATAATACGACGCTGAACGGGTTTTAGGCCGTCACCAACGTGCGGTAAGGCACGATCCATGATCACGTACATTGAATAATTTAAATAGGCGTCTTCGGTAAAACGCCCCATTGTTTGTTGTTCAATTCCTTGCATTAGCAAGGTATCTGTATCACTCATTAAAGCTTACCTAGTTTTTCTTATAGCTTACGCGGTAAATTACGTTTGCGTAATCATCGCTTACCAATAGACTGCCATCATTTAATTGTGCAAATGCAACAGGGCGTCCAAATGTCGTTTCGTCTTGCATAAAGCCGGTGATCAGTGGCGTATACTTTGTTACCTTGGCATTTTCTATAGTTGCCACTGCCACTTTATAACCGACCTTTTTAGAGCGGTTCCATGAACCGTGCTCAGCTACAAATAACTGTTGTTTATAGCTATCAGGGAACTGCTTGCCGGTATAAAAATGAATACCTAATGGCGCAACATGCGCACCTAATGCCAATGCAGGATGAGTGTAGTCAGCAATGTTTTTGCCTTCACCAAACTCCGGATCAACAATAACGCCTCCATGCACGTATGGAAAACCAAAATGTTCTTCTTCTTTAGTGATGCGGTTTAGCTCATCGGGTGGAATATCATCCCCCATCATGTCGCGGCCATTATCGCTAAACCATAGCATTTGCGTGCTAGGGTGAAAGTCAAAGCCTACAGTATTGCGCACACCTTTGGCTAAAGTGGTTATTTCTTTGGTGTCGGTGTTTAACGAAAAAATACGACCAAACCGAGGATCTTCTTCGCAAATATTACAGGGAACACCCACCGGAATAATCAGCTCGCCGTTTGGCGCAAAGCGTAAAAACTTCCAGCCATGGTGGCGCTCTGACGGTAAATCGCTATAAAACACTTCATACTCAGGGTTTTTGAGGTGTTTATCGATATTTTTAAAACGAATAATACGGTGCACTTCACCGACATATAAGTCACCGTCTTTAATCGCTAAACCCGAGGGCATATTCAGTCCCTCTGCAATCACTATTTTTTTATCTGCAACGCCGTCGCTGTTATGATCAATCAATGCATACACATTACCCGCATTACGCGAACCTGCATACACTACACCTCGGCTTGATACTGCAATTTGCCGAGCATTTTCAACATCATCAGCAAATAAGCTTATTTCAAACCCTGGGGCAGCCGTCAGCTTGTCGAGAATATTTTTCGCCATCACTGGCGATGACATAAAGCAGAGTAACAACAGTGTGCTAAATAGTCTTTTCATTTGCCTCTCCTGTAGCCCAAAGGCTTATTAAACTTGTGCTTTGTTACCGTGATCTTCAAGCCATTGGCGGCGATCTGATGAACGCTTTTTAGCAAGTAACATATCCATCATTTCCATTGTTTGTTCTTCTTCATCAAGTGTTAGCTGCACTAAACGACGGGTATTTGGATCCATGGTTGTTTCACGCAATTGTAGCGGGTTCATTTCACCCAAGCCTTTAAAGCGTTGCACGTTTACCTTACCGCGTTTTTTCTCTGCTTCTATACGCGCTAAAATGCCCGTTTTTTCATCTTCATCAAGCGCGTAATAAACATCTTTACCAATATCAATTCTAAACAGCGGTGGCATAGCAACATACACATGCCCAGTTTTTACCAATTGTGGGAAGTGGCGCACAAATAAGGCACACAATAAAGTGGCAATGTGCAGTCCATCCGAGTCAGCATCCGCTAATATACATATTTTATTGTAACGCAGCCCTGATAAATCACTTGAATCGGGGTCAATACCCAATGCCACTGAAATATCATGCACTTCTTGAGAGGCCAAAATTTGCCCTGATTCTACTTCCCAAGTATTTAAAATTTTACCTCTTAGTGGCATGATTGCTTGGAACTCACGATCTCGCGCTTGTTTAGCTGAGCCACCCGCTGAATCACCCTCTACTAAAAACAATTCCGTGCGGTCATTATCAGCAGCACTACAATCGGTCAGTTTGCCTGGTAATGCAGGGCCTGAAGTAACACGTTTACGAACTACTTTTTTAGCCGCGCGTAAGCGACGCTGTGCATTTGAAATACACAATTCAGAAAGTAACTCTGCAGTGTCAGTGTGCTCATTTAGCCATAAGCTAAAAGCATCTTTTACGACACCCGATACAAACGCAGCACATGAACGTGATGAGAGTTTTTCTTTGGTTTGCCCTGCAAATTGTGGGTCTTGCATTTTTACCGACAATACATAACTACAACGTTCCCAAATATCATCTGGGGTGAGCTTTACACCACGTGGTAATAAGTTTCTAAATTCACAAAATTCACGCATCGCCTCTAAAAGCCCTTGGCGCAGGCCATTTACGTGGGTGCCACCTTGTGCGGTAGGAATTAAGTTTACATAACTTTCGGCTGTTGACTCACCGCCTTCAGGCATCCATACAACGGCCCAATCAGCGCCTTCAATAGAACTTGAAAACTCACCTACAAATGGGTCTTTAGGCAGTATTTCATAGCCTTTAACTGCTTCTACTAAGTAATCTTTTAAGCCGGTTTCATAAAACCACTCTTGGGTTTCTTTCGTTTGTTTATTTACAAACTTAATACGCAAACCTGGGCATAGTACCGCTTTGGCTTTTAATAAATGGTTAAGCTTAGTCAGTGAAAAGTTAGCAGAATCAAAATAGCTGGTATCTGGCCAAAAGCGCACGGTAGTACCGGTATTGCGTTTACCCACTGAGCCAATAACATTTAAATCTTCAACTTTATCGCCATGCTCAAAAGCCATTCTAAATTGCTGTGCGTCACGGCGAACCGTTACTTCCACGCGGGTAGATAGCGCATTAACGACCGAGATACCTACCCCATGCAAACCACCAGAGAACTGGTAATTTTTATTTGAAAATTTACCACCTGCGTGTAATTTGGTGAATATTAGTTCAACCCCAGGAATACCTTCTTCAGGGTGAATATCTATCGGCATCCCCCGACCATCATCGCTCACTTCAAGTGAGTTATCTTCATGCAAAATGACATCAATACGCGTCGCATGCCCGGCCATTGCTTCATCAACACTGTTATCAATAACCTCTTGACCTAAGTGATTGGGGCGCGATGTGTCTGTATACATGCCTGGGCGGCGTTTTACCGGCTCTAATCCATTAAGTACTTCAATGGCTTCGGCGTTATAATTTTGTTGAGTCATAGTTTTTATCTTTATATACGCTAATATCTGATTTTAAGAAAATCGACAATGCTTGAAAAAGCTCGCTCAAAGCCATTAAAGCTATGATCGCCGCCAAATTCAATTAACTGTTTACATTGTGAGTAATACTTTATTGCGTGCTGAAAATTTAACACTTCATCCCCTGTTTGCTGTAATAAATACAACAGCTCAGGGTGTTTTAACTCTGTCACCGTTAATGCTTTTAACGCATCTATATGACGAGATTGTAATTGGTAATTATAATCTTGATACGGATTATAATTAGGCCCAAGTATAGGCTCTAATAATGTATATGGGGCAACGGCAGGATTAATTACCACCGCAGGAATTTGATAACGCTGCGATAAATACGTGGCAAAAAAGCCACCTAAGGAGCTGCCCAATAATACGGTATTCGGTGTTAATAGTTGTTCAAGCGCTATAATCGCCTCTATAGGTTCATGATTTAAGCGTGGCACACAATAATCAACATCATAGTGTGCCATAAGCTCACGAAAGCGCACAGCTTTATATGATTTTTCAGAGCTATTAAAACCGTGAATATAGATTACTCGTTTAACCATACCACGTCCGTGCGTATATGCACCTTTTGTTGCTCAGCATTTAAGTGCAGCATACGATAAGCCGCCCCTTTATCTTCTTGCTGCCAAGTAGCACTGTGCTTTGTAAACTGCACGGAACTGGCCGGTGTCGCGTAAATATCAAGCTCTCTAAATTGCTGTTGGTAGTCATTGTGAACATGCCCATGAAACAGCGCATCAACGCGGCCATTATTAACTAATAAATTTAATAGCTGCGGCCCATTTTCTAGCATGTGTTTGTCTAGGTAGCCATTAATAGGCAATGGGTTGTGATGACAAAATGCAATATGACGATTATCTGAATCGACTAAACACGCCATAATTTCCTCTAAATGCGAGGGCGTCACCCACCCAGCAGGGGTATTTCCTTTAGAATTAATTAATATCAGTTCAAACCCTTGCGCCACAATATGTTTAGCGCGTTGTATTTGCCCGCCACTAATTAAATTGAGCTGATCAATTTCATCATGATTGCCGGGAACCCAAAATACGGGGCAATCAAGGTCACTATTATGAATCAGTTCAGCAAATAATAAATAGGAATTAAAGCTGTGATCTTGGGTTAAATCGCCACCAAATATCAAGGCATCAGGCTGCTGTTTTGCTATATCTGTAAGTGCCCTAGTAAAATGTTCTGCGGTGTTAACCCCAAAATACTCGCCCTGCTTATCGCTAAAAAGGTGACAATCCGTTATATGGGCTATACGAAGCTGGGCTTGCTCAAAATAATACGTATCATCAAACCAAGCCATTATTTACATCCCAATTAAGTGTTGATTGACCTCGCTCTACACAGGCAACCAACCAATCATATAAAAAAGCATTCAACTGATATTTTTCATCTTTTTGATGCATCTTAGGATTAGGGTAGCCATAGGAAGGTTTGATTCGTTGGTGGTAATCATGATGGACAATTTCGGCTACTTTAGCATCATTATATAAGCGCACTGTTAAATACAAAGGCGAAATACCACTTACCATTCCTGATAACTGTTTAATAGATACATCAAGGGTGTACTTGGCATTGTCATCTATGTTGATGGCAAATTCACTGTGGCCCAGTTTGATTTCTCTAACACTGCCAATCGCTCGTTCACTAGGTAGTAATTTTAAAAGGCGTACGTAATTATGCTCACAAAGTGTTAAATACTTTGGAAGGCTTTGAATGTATCGATTAGTCGTTAAAAGTGCTGTCAAAATACCGCCATTACTATTAAAAAATTAAAAACTATGCCCACTTCTTACGTATTCTGTCGCGATTTAGTGCTAACCATTGCAAGCAAATTACCGTAGCCGCATTATCTATCTCGCCACGATTGAGTCGCTCAAATGCTTCATCTAAATCCATAATATGCGTTTTAATATCTTCACCTTCGGTGTCTAAGCCATATATACCGGTATTAATTTGGCTTAAGTCGGCGTGAGCTAAATATAAATATAAACGCTCTGTAGTACCGCCGGGGCTTGAAAGGTAAGACAACATAAACTCAAGTTCTGTTAAATTAAGTCCCGCTTCTTCAAACGCTTCTTTTTTAACAACCGACTCGTAATCTTCACTGCCATCGGTCATGCCCGCTATACATTCTAACAGCCAAGGCGTGTGTTTGCTTTTAATTGCGCCAATTCGAATTTGTTCAATTAGCAGCACTTGCTCAGTTACTGGGTCATAAGGTAAAACTGCGACCGCATCTCCGCGTTCAAGAATTTCTCGACGAATTACCTCAGACTCTCCACCCGCAAATAAGGCATGCTTAAATTGATAAAGGTTTATTTTAAAAAAACCATCATACAAATTTTCAATTGGTTTTAATCTCACATCGTCATGGGTAAATTTAATACGACTTTTATTCGTCATCTATTCTTTCCTTTTTGAGGGTGCAAATACATCAACGTCATTTAGGTATATATTCTGTTACACTTGAGAACGCTGTTTTACTAATTTTTTTTTTAGTTATTAGTTAAAACAGGTTAACATGCTACTAGTACAAAAATTGTCTAAGGACCGAACATCACATGAAAAAGAACATCCTTGCTGCACTGGTTAGTTTATCATGCGCATTGGGCTCAACCGTAGCCAATGCAGAAGATTTACTTCAAGTTTTTGAAATCGCAACAGCCAACGATCCTACCGTTTTAAAAGCAAAAGCCCAAGCTGAAGCACAATCATACCAAAGCGATCGCGCTATGAGCGCACTATTACCGCAAATTGGTTTAAGCATGAGTTATGAAAAAAGTGACTCGACCTCTTTTCAAAGCATAGGCGATTTATCAAACCAAGTTAAAGTCGAAAGTGAAACGGACCAATTCAGACGTGGTATTAGCTTAAGCCAAACGCTATTTGATTTGGGCGCGTGGAATTCACTCGGCATTGCTGACAAACAAGCACTGCAAGCTAGTGGCCAGTACGATTTTGCTAAACAAAATTTAATAGTACGTGTGGCTGAAGGCTATTTTAACGTATTAAGCGCTATTGATAACCTTGAATTTGTACAAGCTGAAAAACGTGCCATTGAGCGCCAACTTGAACAAACTAAACAACGTTACGCTGTAGGTTTAACGGCTATTACCGATGTACATGAAGCACAAGCACAATTTGATAACTCAGTAGCGCAAGAAATCATTGCTAATAATGCGGTAGAAACAGCCCGTGAGCAACTACGTGAGATCACCGGTAAATACCATGCAAAGCTAGATATGTTAAACACCGAAACGTTTTCTACTGTTAAGCCAAGTACACCTGCAACTGATTTAGTTAAAATAGCGAAAGACAAAAACTTAAATCTGCAAGTATCAAAAATAACGGTTGATATCGCTAAAGAGCAAATTGAACTTGCTAAAGCAGGGCATTATCCAAAACTAACTTTAAATGCTAGTTACGGCGACTCATTAACAGATAGCGAGTTAAATGGCGCTAGTTTTGACGACCAGCCTCGTTCAGATTCAACATCTGTTGGACTTAACTTTAGCGTACCACTTTACTCAGGTGGCGCAACGGTTGCTGCAACAGATCAAGCACGTGCATTTTACGTTGCTGCGAGCCAAGATTTTGAAACGGATTATCGTGCTGTAACTCGCTCTGTTATTACTTCTTATAACCAAGTGGTATCTGATATTGCGACCTATAAAGCGCTTGAACAAGCGGTTATTTCAGCACAAAGCGCATTAAAAGCCACGGAAGCGGGTTTTGAAGTGGGTACACGTACCATTGTTGATGTGCTCGTCAGTACGCAAAACTTATACAACGCAAAGCGTAATCTTGCTGATGTGCGTTATCGCTATGTTGTGTCAACGCTTCGTCTAAAACAAGCAACAGGCACATTAAGCCGCGAAGACTTAGTGGGTATAAACCAAGGGTTAAATACCGTTAACTAAACACACGACTTCATTATAAATAATTACTAAAGCCAGCTTTTTGCTGGCTTTTTGTATTTTTGAGCGCATAGCGTTAAACTAGGGTCTGTTGACCTTTCAAGGTTAAATTTGCAGCAGCCTGTTTGGTATTTAGGCAAGGCAGAGTCTATGTGGTGTGGTTATTCCCCATAAATAGGCGATAACGTAGCATCAATGCCAAACAGGCGCTGCCTGAAGGGTTCTGCCTAGGGACAATTAACTCTTTGTTGCTCGGTTTTTACTTAGCCCACTAGGTTACAAACCTCGCGCCGCGATTAAATTGTCCCTAGTTTGAACAAATATTAATCCGCAAAGGTCACCAGACCCTAGCCTTTTATTTTTAGAGAAATTTTTGTGGTCAACTCATCCCCTTTTAAAGCCTCTTTTTTAGGTCCTCGTTATTGGCTAACTTGGATTGGTGTCTTATTTTTATATCTCATTTCATGGTTACCGCAAAAAATACAATTAGCTATGGGTAAGCAGCTAGGACGCTTGGTTCATAAATATATGAAGCGCAGAAGGCATATTGCTGAAGTTAATATTAAACACTGTTTCCCCACGATGAGCGAAGCTGAGCAACAACAGCTGGTACTTAAAAATATGGAAAATACCGGTATTGCTATGGTTGAAACCGGTATGGCTTGGTGGTGGCCACAATGGCGGGTCAAAAAAGTATTGGGATCAATAAAAGGGCTTGAGCACTTTGAGCGCGTACAACAATCAGGAAAAGGCGTTTTATTACTTGTTCCACATATACTTCACCTTGAAATGACAAGTCGTGTAATGGGTTTGAAGTGCCAAGGTATTGGCTTTTACCGCCCGCATAACAATCCGCTTATGGAATACTTTACCACCAATGGGCGTCTTCGCTCTAATGAATACATGGTTGGAAAAAAAGACGTAAAAGGATTATTAAAATCATTAAAAAATAAAAAACTGTGTTATTACTTACCCGATCAGGATTATGGCCGTAACCGCTGTGAGTTTGTGCCTTTTTACGCAGTACCCGATACAGCAACCACCACTGGTACACTAATGTTTGCAGGTAGTAAAAACTGCGAAACAATGAGCTTAATTGCTTATAGGGATAACAACGGAAAGTACCACTTAGAAATCGAGCCTGAGCTTGAAAACTTCCCGAGCGGCGATGATAAAGCCGATGTAACACGTGTTAATCAGCGCATGGAACAATCAATAAATGCCGCCCCTGAACAATATATGTGGCTACATAGACGCTTTAAAACACGACCCGATAAAGACGCCCCTTCTTTTTATTAAAGATGGGTTATTAAAATAACAAAGATGAGTAACAGCCATGTGGTTTTGGATTAGATATATACTTTTAGCTTTATTGTTAATTGGTGCAGCTATTTACTTTCTACTAAATGGTTCGTCGTCACTTAATTATCAACAAACCACTAACGCTGCGGCTGAAGGGTTATCGCGGTTTTATGCATCAATTCGAGATAGAATTACTGTCAATAAAGACAATGACAAATTTGTCATTGAACTCGAAAAACCCGATCTTAGCCTCGACAGAGCGCTAAACCAACGCTCTTTTGTAGTAGAGCCTATGCCTTTAAATTGGAGTGGAGAAGTAGGCCCGCGTCGCTTTCAACGTGACTCAACCTTGCGTACTGTACTGACCCAATATGCTAATAACGAAGGTATTACTTTAATGTGGTACTTAGACAAAGATTACGTAATAAAAGATCACTTTCGTATAGATAGCAGTTTTAACTCCGCTTTATACCGCGTTAGCCGCTCTATTAATGATGACTTTTCAAATGAAGTGTATGCGTTTTTCTGCCCTAAACAACGTGCAGCGGTGATTACCGAGCTACCGTCTGAATTTGTACGCTCAAACTGTTTAAAGCTAAGCAATTAACTACATTCGGTTTAATTTTGTTGATATGCGCTCAAATATTGCTGAGCGCATAACATTAAATTGCTCAATCTAGCCCAAATATTGCCTTCCAAACCGTGCTAACATTATTGATATTTTCACTAAACTCTTCGCGTTTAACGCAGCGACCTTGCTGGTCTAAGCTCAACACATGATAGCGTGAGCGATAGTCTATATACGCTTGAATAAGCTGCTGTTTTTGAATATCGCTGATACAGCCAATTTTAGCCGCATCAGTTAAAATTCTCACATTGTCAGAATTATCGCATAAGTGGGTAAACTCATGGGCATGTTTTAATACCAAGTATTGCGTTATAAACTCAATATCGGTCATGGCACCCACATCTTGTTTTAAGTCAAATTGCTGCACATTGCCTTTAGCCAAATGGCCACGCATTTTTTCGCGCATGTTAATCACGTCTGCTTTTAAAGTATCTTCATCACGTTGTTGGCACAATATCTCGGCGCGAATTTGTGCAAATCGTGTTACTAATTCAGCTTGACCTAAAATCAGCCTCGCTCTAACCAGCGCTTGGTGCTCCCATGTCCATGCTTGCGTTTGCTGATAATGATTAAAGCTTTCTAGATTAATAGCTAATAGCCCTGATGCACCTTCTGGACGCAGACGAGTATCTAACTCATATAAAATACCTGAGGCGGTACGGGTATTAAATAAATGCATTAATCGTTGTGCGAGTTTTAAATAAAACTGCCTTGAGTCAATCGCTTTATCACCATTGGTGTAGCTTGTACCATCATGGTTATGCACAAAGACTAAATCGAGATCCGAGTCATAACCCACCTCAAAACCGCCAGTTTTACCATACGCAATAACCGCAAACCCCTTGTTTTCATCATCGGTGTTAGGTGGCATACCAAAGCGTTTTACGCAGTGGTACCACGCAATATTTACAGCCTGATCGACTATCGCTTCAGCCAATGCTGTTAAGTGATCGCTTACTTTCATTACATCAATAACGCCCGTCGCATCAGCTGCGGCAATGCGTAATTGATGGGTTTGCTTAAACTGACGCAGCGCTTCCATTTGCTGCTCTAAATCGTCATGTTCAATGCGTAAAAAATACTGCCTTATTTCATCTTTATACGCAGTTAATGGGGTTGGCTTGTAAAGCACAGCTGGGTCGATAAGTTCATCGAGCAAAATGGGGTATAATGAAATATGCTCGCCAATCCATTTACTGTGACAACAAAGTAAAACCAATTGTTTTAGCGTTCCCGGATTTTCATACAGCAACTCTAGATAAGCGGTGCGCGAAATAATTTTATTTAATATTTGGCATACCGTTGCAAAGGCGCTAGCACTGGCATTAAAGTCGTTTAACTGTTTAAGTAATGCCGGCATTAATTTATCAAGAATATCGCGCCCACGATTGCCTACTTTAGCTTTAGAAAGTCGTTGTTTAAAGTCGTATAATGGTGTTTGCCACTCATCTCTGGGCTCATTTAAAAAGCTAACATCGCCGTGATCCCAAGCACTAATAAACGCCCCTTCACAGGTATCAAGTGGTTCAGTTTCTTCGCCTATAACCTGTGTAAATTCGTTATGTATTTGGCTCATCACATGCTCTATTTTCACAAGCGTTGCAGCAAAATCTGCCTGAGCGAGCAACACATTGAGTCGCTGTTGATTTAGCTCATCATCGGGCAGTGTTTGTGTTTGTTGATCATCAAATATTTGTAGGTATTGCTCTACTTTGCGTAAGTATAAGTAATTGCTTTTTAAATCTTTAGCTTCAAGCTCATCAATAACTTGGCTTAGTGTTAACTCTTTTAATGCAATTAATAAAGATTGCGTTTGTAAATTTGCCTCTCTGCCACCTCGCACCATTTGCAAAGCCTGAACAATAAACTCCACTTCGCGAATGCCACCACCACCTAACTTAATATTATTGGTTAAGCGCTTACGACGCACCTCTTGGGCAATCATAAGCTTCATTTTTCTTAGCGACTCAATAACCGAAAAATCAATATAACGGCGATACACAAAAGGCTTTAATAACGTATTAAACTCCTGCCAATAAATGTTAGGCGTGCCAATTAAGCGCCCTTTTAACATCGCGTAGCGTTCCCAATCACGCCCTTGCTCTTGGTAGTAATCTTCAATGGCATTAAAGCTCATTACCAACGGACCACTTTCCCCAAATGGTCGCAAACGCATATCTACGCGAAAAACTTGACCATCGACCGTACATTGATTAAGTGCTGTAATTAGCTTTTGGGCAACTTTAGTATAAAAGACAGATGCTTCAAGCGAGCGACGCCCACCTTGGGTTTTAACATTGCGAGGATATGCAAAAATAAGATCGATATCAGATGAGTAATTGAGTTCTTGTCCACCTAGTTTACCCATTCCTAATACCATTAACGGTAACGGGTTGTTGTGCTCATCTAATGGCTCACCATTGGTTTTAGCGACATTTTTATAGGCCCATTGATTAGCACTGTCGATCAGTTTATTAGCAAGTTCACTAATATATTTAATACTATTTTCAATTGGGTTTTTGCAGCATAAATCTAAAAAAGCCACCTTTAACCAGTATTTTTCTCGATATTGGCGCAGTAACTTATGGCACTCACTCTCTTCTATTTTAGTTATATCTAGCTGTGCAAAAGGGTCTAAAATTTCTCTATTTTTAATTTCGTGCTCACACAGTAACCAAGACAGTAGCGCAGGTTGAGAGCTTAAGCTGCGCCAAGCAAAATCACTTAACGCCAATAGCCGTATTATCTGCTGCTGGTTTTGTTGCTCTGGGTACAGCGCGGCAAAGCGTGTTTCACCGAGTTTTTGTAATTCAATAGGAAGCTGCGTGTCGTTACTCATCAATACCCTCTTTTATCTCACCAATAACCATACTAGAATGGTTAAAAACCTATCAAGGTAAATCTATTTAGGAACACCATGTCATATTTGTCATTATCTAACACTAGTTTAGTTGCGATTGCTATTAGTTTTGTGGTTATTTGTGTCATCATCATCAGTTTAAGAATTGTTACTCAAATAAAAGCAAAACAAGCACTTAAAGAAGAATTGGCGCAGCATGATAACTTTGCAATGGGGATTAGTTTTGCCTCTGAAATATCTGTTGTTATAGCCACCATGGCGTTTTTATTTGATGAAATTAGTATTAGCACCGCACAATCAAACCCATTAAAAGTGATTTTGTTAATTGTGCTGCTCTTTTCATTTATAAAAATGGGGCATTTAATCCATCGTAAATGGATATTACACCGCTTTAATGAAGAAGCCGCAATACTAAAGCAAAACGTCTGTGCTGCACTGGTTGACTCGGGGATGCTTATTGCCAATTGTATTTTAGCACTGGGTTTGTATACATGGACACATACTCAGGGGTTTAGTAATTTATTAATTGCCTCAGTAAGCTTTTTTGTGTTGCAAGGAATGTTTGCTTTGGACAGTAAAATACGTGAATACCGCTTTGCTAAAGCAAATCAAGGCGCCTCATTGCAAAGTAATTTTGGCTTAGAAAATACCTCTATTGGTATTCGCTATGCGGGTAAGTCAATTGGATTAGCACTTGCGGCGTATGCTGGTTTATCTAGTGCGGCCTTTCAAAATGGTAAAATGGTAGAAAACTTATTTACCTTGGTAATGCATTGCGGTGTGATGTGGCTGTTACTATACTGTTTAACGTATATTATAAAAATTATTTCAATGCCTAATATCGACACCGCACTTGAAGTCGATCATCAAGATAATATTGGTATTGCGTGTATTGAATTTGCTGTATTTTGTGCTATTGGTTACTTACTTATAAGTATGTTTTCAATTTAGTACCAAACTGGTTAAATTAAGCCGTTACAAAACGTCCCTATTTAATAGTCTGGTAAATTAACAGGGACTTTAGGCATATGGAAATAAAAACAGCGAGTTATCTCTTAATTGATATAGACAACGAGTTTAGCCATTCATTTATTAAACACTATATAAACTCAAATGATCCAGCTAAAAAAGACATCGTTATTGCCGGGGCTAACACCCAAAAGCTGGTTAAAATGATGTTTGATGAACTCGTTAAAGATTATTGCTATTGCGATATTGAAAACGAAATAAGCATTTCTGAGCTGGCAAGCTACCTACACGAACACCACAATATTCAGGGGGTACTGTTTAACCAAACAGATTACTTGCTCGCCGATGATACACAGCGCTTTATTTATAATTCACTGCATGAAAAACGCTATATGGTTATTCAAACAGATCAAGGGTATGAAATTAAGCCCATAAAAGATGAATGCCATTCAAACCATTTATCGTGTGATACCGACATAGCTCAAACTGCACAAGAGTTAACAGAGCTTTTAACCCCCGAATATGAAAAATAAATAATTGCACCCAAGCCTTTGCTTACTTACCATAGAGAGATATAACTTCTATGTAAAAAAGTGATTTGCCATGCGAGTGCCCCATATTTATCAATCATCACCGATTGCTCTCAACACCCCTTTAAATCTTGACGATGACGCTGCAGGCCATGTAGGTCGTGTGCTACGTATGAAAGTGGGCGAACAGGTTTCTATTTTTAATGGTGAAGGGGGTGAATTTCTCAGTGAAATTATTGAAGTGAGCAAAAAAACCGTGGTTGTTATGCCCCTTGAATTTAATCCTCATGACGTTGAATCGCCATTAAAGATTCATTTAGGCCAGTGTGTATCCCGTGGTGATAAAATGGATTTTACCATTCAAAAGTCGGTTGAATTAGGGATCACTGAAATAACGCCTATTTTTAGTCAGCGCTGCGGCGTAAAACTCAGTGGCGACCGCCTAGAAAAAAAACACCAGCAATGGCAAAAAATAGCCATTGCTGCTGCAGAGCAATCTGGGCGCAACTTTGTACCAATCATTAATCCTCCCGTAGATTTAAAACACTGGCTTGAACAGCAAACCGATGCAATTAAATTAACCTTACACCCGCGCGCCGAGCACAGCATTAAAACCATTACTGTTCCTGATGGTGGCGTGCGATTTTTAGTGGGCCCTGAAGGGGGATTTACCGATGATGAAATGGCGCAAACTAAACAACAAGAATTTGTAGATATTCGCTTAGGTCCGCGAGTACTTCGCACAGAAACAGCAGCGTTAACCGTTTTAAGTGCACTGCAATTACAATTTGGCGATTTAGCTAATTGAAATAACTAAAAGCACCCACATATCAAGATTACAGTTGTAAAAAACACATAAATTAAGGCACAGCGCATGGCAATTAAGTTAGGTATTATTTCAGATCCTATTAGTGGATTTAATATTAAAAAAGACACCGGTTTTGCAATGATGATGCAAGCACAAACTCGTGGCTACGAAATTTACTACATGGAAATGGATGATTTATCGCTGCGTCAAGGCAATGCCTACGCCACTGCAGCCAAAGCTCAAGTTTTTGATAACGAACAAAAGTGGTACCAACTTGAAGAAAAAGAAACCATAGCGCTGGCTGATTTAGACGTTATTTTAATGCGTAAAGATCCGCCTTTTGATACTGAATATATTTACGCAACGTATATTTTAGAGCGTGCAGAACAAGCAGGCACATTAGTGATTAATAAACCACAAAGCTTGCGCGACGCCAATGAAAAACTCTTTACAGCTTGGTTTAGTGAACACACGCCAGATACATTAGTAACACGCAGCCAAAAACAAATCCGTGAGTTTTTAGCCCAGCATAAAGATATTATTTTAAAACCGCTTGATGGCATGGGTGGCGCCTCTATTTTTAGAGTAAAAGCCGATGATGCTAATATAGGCGTAATATGCGAAACCTTAACCGAGCATGGTAGCCGCTTTGCCATGGCGCAAAATTATATCCCAGAGATCACTCAAGGCGATAAGCGCGTATTGGTTGTTGATGGTGAAGTGATTCCTTATTGCTTAGCGCGTATTCCACAAAATGGCGAAACACGCGGTAATTTAGCCGCAGGCGGTCGTGGTGAAGCACGCCCAATTAGCGAATCAGATCTTAAGATTGCAAAGGCGGTCGCCCCTACTTTGAAAGAAAAAGGCTTAATATTTGTAGGTTTAGATATTATTGGTGATAAGTTAACTGAGATTAACGTAACAGCCCCAACCTGCGTAAAAGAAATTGAAGCCGCTTACGATATTTCAATTACCGGCATTTTATTTGACGCCATAGAGAAAAAGCTTAATAAATAAATTATCACTGAATCAGTTCAAAGATATAAAGCGATGACGCTTATCGTGTCATCGCTGAAAACTCGAATAAATTTTTAGTGTTAAAACATGGGACTATGCCATACTCAAGATTCAATAACTAAAAGGGTAAAACTTATGCAGTCATTAGAAAATCACTTTTTAATCGCAATGCCATCAATGCAAGACCCTTTTTTTAAACGTGCCGTCACTTATATTTGTGAACACAACGAAGAAGGCGCTATGGGATTGGTGATCAATCAGCCGATTGATGTCACCGTAGGTGAGTTACTCGACAAAATTGATATTGATAACGATAAATCTCAACATGCCGCGCAAGTGAGTGTGTTTGCTGGCGGGCCGGTAAAAACAGACCGTGGTTTTGTACTACATTCTCCTAAACCTGGGTACTCGGCAAGCCAAAAGTTGAGCAGTGATATTATGATCACCACCTCAAAAGATGTGTTAGCCACGTTAACCACTGCCCAAGCACCCGAGCAATTTATTATTACTTTAGGCTACTCCGGTTGGGAACAAGGCCAATTAGAGCAAGAGCTACTTGATAATAGCTGGCTGATCATTAAAGCCGATCCTAAAATAATTTTTGATACTCCAGTAGAAAAACGCTGGGAAATGGCAGTCTCTATGCTTGGTTTTGATATTGGCCAATTAAGCCCCGAAGCTGGACATGCCTAATAACATAAAAGATAAACATGACTAAAAAAATAGTAAAGCCACAAGGTGAGCGCACCGTTATGGGATTTGACTTTGGTACCAAGAGTATTGGTATTGCTATTGGTCAAGAGCTCACTGGCAGTGCGACCAGCTTAAAGGCGGTGAAAGCCCAAGATGGCATCCCTAATTGGGATGACATTGCTGTGCAAGTAAAAGAATGGCAACCCGATTTAATGGTTGTCGGCTTACCGCTAAACATGGATGGCACCTCGCAAGAGGTTACCTTTAAAGCTAAAAAATTTGCTAATCGTTTACACAACCATTACGGCATTGCAGTTCATACTCAAGATGAGCGCTTAACGACTGCAGATGCAAAGGCACGGTTATTTGAACGTGGTGGCTATAAAAATTTAGGTAAAGGTAACGTAGATAATATGTCTGCAGTGATCATTCTAGAGAGTTTTTTTGAAGCCAGTTATGGTGAATAAAGAACTTAACCCACATAAAAAAAGCGCCTAAGGCGCTTTTTTTATGTGGGTTAAGACTAAGTCATATTGCCTTTGTCATCAAGGCCATCAATGGTCACACCTTGTAAGAAGCCTGCGCCTTGTTGCTCGTTATTACGTAGTTTAATCATCAAGCGTAAGTCATTTGGCGAATCCGCATGATGCAGCGCATCGGCATAATTAATACGTTGCTGTCTGTAAAGCTCAAACAGCGCTTGGTCAAAGGTTTGCATGCCCATCTCTGTTGATTTAGCCATGGTTTCTTTAATGCCACCAATATTACCGTTTTTAATTAGCTCACTGACCATTGGCGTATTAAGTAATACCTCAATGGCAGCAACACGCCCTTCCCCATCAGAGGTAGGAATAAGTTGCTGAGCAATGATAGCGCGTAAATTTAATGCTAAGTCATATTTAAGCTTATCGTGCTTTTCTTTTGGTACTAAGTGCATAATGCGGTCAATAGCTTGGTTAGCATTGTTAGCATGCAGGGTGGCAACACATAAATGACCCGTTTCTGCAAAGCTCAACGCATATTCCATGGTTTCTTGCGAACGAATTTCACCAATTAAAATAACATCAGGCGCTTGGCGCAAAGAGCTTTTAAGTGCCGATTCAAAGCTTTCAGTATCTAAACCCACTTCACGTTGAGTAATAATACTTTTTTGATGTTCATGCACAAATTCAATCGGATCTTCTATGGTTAAAATATGCCCACGTTGATTGCGATTTCTATAACCAATAAGTGCCGCCAAAGACGTTGATTTACCGGTTCCCGTACCACCTACAAATAACACAAGTCCGCGCTTTGACATAATCACATCGGTTAATGCAGAAGGTAATCCAAGCTCTTTAACGTCGGGAATCTTAGTGACGATTCGGCGAATAACCATGCCCGCTCTGTCGCGTTGCCAAAAAGCCGAAATACGAAAGCGCCCTTCGCTAGTTGCAATCGCAAAGTTACATTCTTTAGTGTTATGAAACTCTGCTTTTTGTTTTTCACTCATCGCTGATTCAACTAACTCTAGCGCTTGCTCATCTGTTAATTTATCGTCATTAAGAGGAGTTAGCTCGCCGTTAATTTTAGCGCTAATAGGAAGTTGGCTCGATACAAATAAATCAGAGCCTTTTTTGTCGATCATTATTTGTAAAAAGTGATTTAAAGATAAAGTCATAATAATTCCTTAAGCGCTAAACTGCGTCTTATCTTGCGCTTTTGTATACGCCGCTGAGTGAGTGATAATGCCACGGTTAACTAAGCTTGTTAAACATTGATCCATGGTTTGCATGCCTTGCGACGCACCGGTTTGAATTGATGAGTACATTTGTGCAATTTTATCTTCACGGATTAAGTTACGAATAGCAGGCGTTGCCAACATAATTTCGTGTGCAGCCACTCGCCCTCCCCCTACTTTTTTTATCAGTGTTTGCGAAATAACTGCACGTAATGACTCAGAGAGCATAGAGCGGATCATATCTTTTTCTTCGCCAGGGAATACATCAATAATACGGTCAATGGTTTTAGGTGCAGAGGTCGTATGCAAAGTACCAAACACCAAGTGACCGGTTTCCGCAGCGGTCATAGCAAGGCGAATAGTTTCTAAATCTCGTAACTCACCCACTAAAATAACATCAGGGTCTTCACGGAGTGCGCTGCGTAGTGCGTTAGAAAAGCTATGTGTATCACGATGAACTTCCCGCTGATTAATTAAGCTGAGTTTATTATCGTGAACAAATTCGATAGGATCTTCAATAGTCAGCACATGATGATGCTTAGTTTGGTTAATGTAATCGACCATCGCCGCAAGCGTGGTCGACTTACCTGAACCTGTAGGGCCCGTGACTAACACTAGGCCTCGTGGGTTATCTGAAATTTGTTTAAATATTTCAGGTGCGCCTAAATCTTCAAGAGTGAGTACGTCACTCGGGATAGTACGAAACACAGCAGCAGGGCCACGATTAGAGTTAAAGGCATTTACACGAAAACGTGCTAAATTAGGGACTTCAAAAGAAAAATCCACTTCGAGATTTTGTTCATAGTCCTTACGCTGGTTATCGTTCATAATGTCATAAACCAGACTGCTGACTTCTTTATCTCCAAGTGCTGGTATATTAATACGTCGCACATCGCCATCAACACGTATCATAGGTGATACCCCTGATGATAAGTGCAAATCTGATGCTTTATGTTGCACACTAAATGCCAATAATTCGGTGATATCCATTTATGACTCCACAACTAACTGATAAATATATGGTTACAATAGCAGAACGACTCACATCCGCCTACGCTAGAATTGCAGAGGCAGCGCACAAAGCACAACGTAATAGTAACGATATTACGTTACTTGCAGTATCTAAAACCAAACCCGCTACTGATATTATGGCAGCTTATGAGCAAGGGCAACGTCAATTTGGTGAATCTTATGTTCAAGAGGCTGTAGATAAAATAGCGCAACTAGACACATTTAGCGATATTGTTTGGCATTTCATTGGCCCTATTCAGTCAAATAAAAGTGCTTTAGTCGCTGCCAATTTTGCTTGGGTGCAAAGTGTAGACAGACTTAAAATAGCCAAGCGATTAAACAGTCAACGCCCTGAGACAATGCCGCCACTGAATGTACTTATTCAAGTGAATATTAGCGAAGAAGAAGCAAAGTCTGGTTGTCACCTCAATGAAATCAATGAGCTGGCGCAATATATAGATCAATGTGCCCATTTACAGTTGCGCGGACTGATGGCTATTCCCGCTAAAAGTGACGATGCAAACACGCAAATTCAATATTTTGAGCAATTACAAACTTGCTTTGATAAACTACAGACCCAATATCCTCATATAGATACGTTGTCGATGGGGATGAGTAACGATGTAGAGGCTGCCATAGCGGCAGGTTCAACCATGGTGAGGATCGGCACAGATATTTTTGGAACACGAACTTAAAAGGTGATAACAGACATATGTCAGATAAAAAAATCGCATTTATAGGCACAGGTAATATGAGCTACGCCATCATTGGTGGCATGGTAAAAAACGGCTTTAACGCAAATAATATTATTGCGACTAACCGCAACCAAGAAAAACTAGCTAAGGTAGCTGCCGACTTTAAGGTGCAAACCACCAGTGACAATAACGAAGCTATGCGCGATGCCGATGTCATTGTTTTGTCTGTTAAACCACAAATGATGGGCGATTTATGCCAATCATTTCAAGATTCAGGTGTCGACTTTAGCGATAAATTATTTATCTCAGTCGCGGCAGGCTTAACCGTTAAGCGCTTACGTGAAATGCTTGGTCAAGATGTAAAAATGGTACGTTGTATGCCAAATACGCCATCATTACTTGGTCGTGGTGTATCTGGCTTATATGGTGCAGGCGAAACCCAAAGCGAGCATGAGTTTGTACAGCAAGTATTTGAATGTACAGGCATTGTTGTATGGGTTGAAAAAGAGTCGCAAATAAACGACGTGATTGCTGTTACCGGCTCTTCACCGGCTTACTTTTTCTTATTTATGGAAGCCATTGAAGAAAAAGCCAAAGCGCTTGGGTTTAGTGATGAAGACGCACGCCGCTTAGTGCAGCAGACCGCCCTTGGCGCAGCTGAAATGGCACTTAGCCAAACTGATATTAGCATTTCACAATTACGTTCAAATGTGACATCAAAAGGCGGTACCACGCATGCAGCCGTTGAGCATTTAAAAGCACAAGGTTTAACTAAAACCGTAGGCGATGCAATGGATGCGTGTATTGCGCGTGCAGTGCAAATGGAACAAGAACTTTAAAACCATTTTTTATTGAAGGTTATACTATGAATGCCATGCAATTTTTAATTAGCACCTTGTTTGATCTATTTTTAATGGTGGTACTACTGCGTTTTTGGCTACAGTGGGCAAAAGCCGACTTTTACAACCCAATGAGCCAATTTGTGGTCAAAGCCACTTCGTTTGCAGTTAACCCGCTGCGAAAAATCATTCCAGGGCTAGGCGGGCTTGATTTAGCCTCTTTGTTGCTGGCATTTATAGTGGCTGCGGCAAAAATAAGTACCCTAATGTGGCTTATTTATAGCTCTTGGGCTATTCAGCCTGTGCTTATACAGGCGCTAATAACTGTTTTAAAAGAAGGTTTAAATTTAGTCTTTTGGGTGTTAATCATCCGCGCTATTTTAAGCTGGGTAAGCCAAGGCTATAACCCAATTGAAGCGGTATTCCATCAGCTTACTGAGCCAATGTTAAAGCCCATCCGTAAAATTTTACCGCCATTAGGGGGATTAGATTTATCGGTACTGGTACTAATCATCGGCATTCAGTTTTTACAAATGCTGCTAATGGACCTTTTAGCTTAAGCATAACGTAATATAAAAGAGGCCTAGTGCCTCTTTTTTACATACTCAGGAGTTAACTATGCAACGTTTAATAAAGTTTTGTTTTATTGCTTGTCTCGTTTTAGCATTTAATGCGCACAGCGCACAAGAACAAGGCGCTCAATATAAAGAACTAGGCCCTTGGCAAGTTCATTATATAGCCTTTCCATCAACGTTTATTCAGCCACAAATAGCCAAAACATATGACTTGGAACGCAGTGGCTACAAAGGTATT
The DNA here is from genome assembly GCF_030407915.1 of Pseudoalteromonas sp. APC 3250. NCBI lineage: Bacteria > Pseudomonadati > Pseudomonadota > Gammaproteobacteria > Alteromonadales > Pseudoalteromonadaceae > Pseudoalteromonas > Pseudoalteromonas sp. APC 3250. The sequence goes on along the minus strand of NZ_JASDCM010000010.1, from coordinate 69,197 downwards.
GTTAATATTTCCATCTTAAAAAATGATACTGATAAAACAGCGCAAAAAGCGACATTACAAGGCACCGCTAGAAATTTATTAGGCAATAAACAAAGCCTCAACTTTAAAGAAGTCGTTGAAGGCGATTCTGTTTATTACCTAGCACAAGTAGATTACACCAACGAAGAAATTTTACGTTTTGAAATTGAAATCCAACAAGGTAACCAGTTCCAAACATTAAAGTTTCAGCAAAAATTTTACGTAGATTAAATATGACCAACACCTTAGTACTTGCAACCGGCAATCCCGGCAAAGTAAATGAGCTGGCTAACATGCTCAGCTCGCTTAATATTAATGTAGTACCACAAAGCGACTTTAATGTCAGTGACGTGGCCGAAACAGGCACCACGTTTGTAGAAAACGCGATAATTAAGGCGCGTCATGCAGCTAAAATAACTGGATTACCGGCTATTGCTGATGATTCGGGATTAGAAGTTGATAGCTTAAATGGCGCACCCGGTGTTTACTCTGCTCGCTTTGCAGGTAAAGGCGCAAGTGATCAAGATAATATCGATAAATTACTGGCTGATTTAGGCGATAACCCTAACCGACGCGCTCGTTTTTGGTGTGTGTTAGTACTGATGCGTCACGCGGACGACCCTACCCCACTTATTTGCAGTGCTAGCTGGGAGGGCGAAATTACCCTTAGCCAACACGGTGAAGGTGGCTTTGGCTACGATCCTATCTTTTTTGTGCCATCAGAAAATTGTACCAGTGCAGAGCTGACAAAAGCGCAAAAAAATGCACTGAGTCATCGTGGGCAAGCACTTAAAATGTTACTGCAAGAGCTACAACACAAAGGCGGCCTGTGAACCTTCCTCCACTGAGTTTATATGTGCATGTGCCATGGTGCGTGCAAAAATGCCCTTACTGCGACTTTAACAGCCACGGACAAAAAGGTGACATCCCTGAAGCTGAGTATGTGCAGCATTTAATCGACGATTTAAAAGCTGATTTACACTTAGTACAAGGGCGTAAGATTCACAGTATTTTTATAGGTGGCGGCACACCAAGCCTATTAACCGGCGCGGCATACACCCGTTTACTCAAGGAAGTAGATAGCCTAATTGGCTTAAGCGATAACTGTGAAATAACCCTTGAAGCAAATCCCGGCACAGTAGAAACTGGCCGTTTCAAAGATTATGTAAAAGCAGGCATTAACCGTATCTCTATCGGCGTGCAAAGCATGCAGGACGATAAGTTAAAAGCCCTAGGTCGAATTCATGGTGCCGATGAAGCCAGTTATGCTGCACAGCAAGCCAGTGAAGCAGGGTTAAATAGCTTTAACCTTGACTTAATGCATGGCTTACCAGGGCAGTCTCTTGATGATGCACTGAGTGATTTAAAACAAATTATTGCGCTCAATCCACCGCATATTTCTTGGTATCAGCTCACCATTGAGCCCAATACGCAATTTGCTTCAAAACCGCCGACTTTGCCAAAAGATGAAACCTTATGGGATATTCAAGAGCAAGGCCAAGCATTATTAGCACAAGCTGGCTATCAGCAATATGAAATATCAGGGTATGCAAAACCTGGCTATCAATGCCAACATAACTTGAATTATTGGCGGTTTGGCGATTATCTTGGCATTGGCTGCGGCGCTCATGGTAAGGTTACTGATGCGAAAACGGGGGTGATAACACGCACTGAAAAGGTAAAACACCCTCGGGGCTATATGGATATTATTAAACCCTACTTGTACAAAAGCTGGCAAGTAGAGCAAGACGACTTAGCGTTTGAATTTTTTATGAATCGCTTTCGTTTAATAGAGCCATGCCCTATAAATGATTTTAATGCGCTGACGCAGCAACCACTGCAAAGCCAACAGCATGCACTAGATAAAGCCATTAATGCCGGTTTACTAACAAAAACAGACAGCCACTGGCACGTTACACTCCAAGGGCAACGTTTTTTAAATGATCTACTTGCGTTATTTGTTTAGTGACAATAATAGGTTTCTAACAACAAAAGGGAAACGAATGCGTAAACTTACTCTAATTGCTGCCACCATTAGTGTGGCACTGCTTGCAGGTTGCCAACAAGCAACACAACAATCAACGCCTGCACCTGCGGTTCAAGCTCAACCTGTTCAAAGTGAAATTGACAAAGCGAATGCTTTTTTTGAAGACACTTTTAATCGTGATGTAATGAGCAGCCCGGTTTATCAAACCTACATGGGCATCAAAAAAGATTACGATAAATGGGATGACAACAGCGAAGAAAAAGCCCTTAAAGACTTGGCACAAGCTAAAGCCGATTTGGTCACACTCAACAGCATTAATCGTGCGCAATTAGATACAGCAACCCAAGTAAGTTATGATTTAAAAAAACAAGATTTAGAAGCCAGCATTGCTGATTTCAAATGGCGTTACCATAACTACCCTGTAAACCAAATGTTTGGTACGCACTCTATGGTGCCAGCTTTTTTAATCAACCAGCATCAAATTAGCAACGTAAAAGAAGCTAACGATTACATTGCTCGTTTAAATGGGGTACCGGGTGTATTTGATCAGCTTATTACTGGCTTAGAAATTCGCGCCGATAAAAACATCATCGCGCCTAAATTTGTATTTCCACACGTCATTGATTCAAGCAAAAACATCATTAAAGGTGCGCCGTTTGAACAAGGTGAAGATTCTACGCTTTTAGCTGACTTTAAACGCAAAGTTAATGCCTTAGAAATAGACCAAGCTGAAAAAGATGCACTTATTAGTAAAGCGACTGAAGCATTAAAAACAGCGGTTAAACCTGCTTACTCTAAGTTAATTAACTACATTGCACAGTTAGAAAAACGTGCTGATGACCGTGACGGTGCTTGGAAATTCCCTGATGGCGAAGCGTTTTACAATAACGCACTGAAACGCACCACCACGACAGACCTTACAGCAAAAGAGATTCATGCCATTGGCCTTGCTGAAGTATCACGTATTCATGATGAAATGCGTGCCATTAAAGATAAAGTCGGTTTTGAGGGCGACTTAAACGCCTTTATGCAGTTTATGAAAACCGACAAGCAATTTTATTTAGCTAACACTGAAGCTGGTAAAGCACAGTACCTAAGTGAAGCTAAAGGCTTAATTGATAACATGAAAACACGCTTAGATGAGCTGTTTATTGTAAAACCAAAAGCCGACATGATTGTAAAACGTGTTGAAGCATTCCGTGAAAAAGCGGCAGGTAAAGCGTTTTATCAACAACCTGCGCCAGATGGTTCTCGCCCAGGTATTTACTACGCCAACCTATACGACATGGAAGCAATGCCTACTTACCAAATGGAAGCCTTGGCTTATCATGAGGGGATTCCGGGTCACCATATGCAAATTGCCATTTCACAAGAACTTGAAGGTGTACCTAAGTTCCGTAAATTTGGTGGTTACACAGCCTACATTGAAGGCTGGGGGTTATACTCAGAATTACTACCAAAAGAAATGGGCCTTTACGAAGACCCGTATTCAGATTTTGGTCGCTTAGCCATGGAATTATGGCGTGCATGTCGTTTAGTGGTTGATACCGGTATTCACGCAATGAAGTGGACGCGTCAAGAAGGTATTGATTACTACGTTAACAACACCCCTAACGCCACTTCTGACGGTGTGAAAATGGTTGAGCGTCACATTGTAATGCCATCTCAAGCAACGGCTTACAAAGTAGGTATGCTGAAGATTTTAGAACTACGTGAAGATGCTAAAATGCAACTTGGCGATAAGTTTGATATCCGCCAGTTCCACGATGTAGTGCTTAAAAATGGCCCTGTACCATTAAACGTACTAGAAAACTTCGTTAATGAGTGGATTGCCAGCAAACAAGCTTAATTTTTAAGTATTTACTTAAAGGTATAAAAGGTCGCAATTGCGGCCTTTTGTTTTATAAAGCAAAAAATTAAGCTAGGATAAAGTTGGAACTCAAGGAGAACAGAATGGATCTAAGCATACAGCTACTCAATGCGCGTATTAAACAACAGCAGTTTGATGAGCTAGATAACGATTTTAAAAAGCTCACTGAGGCACAGCAAGTAATACAGCTTAATTACCTGTTTGAAAGTGCGCTACGCATGAGTATTAAATACGATTTTATGCAAAACCTCGCCGTGCGTATTTTAACCACTAATACGCCACCAGCGCCGTTTATTGAAAAACTAACCAGTTTAGACGCGCTGAGCTTTTTTACGCCTGCACTTAAATTAAATAAGGGATTTATTAGTACAGACGACTCTGGCAATAACGCCCTGCATAATGTATTTAAGCAAGCAATGCCCACACAACTGCCTTTTAACTATGTTCGCTCGTTAATGTTATTTGAATCTAACGAAGAGTTACTACATGCATTAGCACATACAAATAAGCAAGGGCTCACTCCGGTTGCCAGTTACATCGCCTATGCACATAAGCCAAACATTCCGGTAAAACATGAATTTTCGGCCTTGCTCGCATTAATGGAAATAGAGCAAAAACAAAATCCTGCAGCAAAATTACAAATACTTGAGGCATTAAAAAATAATCCCCCAAGCGAGATAACCTTGCTACTGAGCGCCGCTTATTTACAGCGCTCTACTGAACAAGTGGCGGCTCTAATCTGATAAGTAATATTCTACGCTGGTAACAACACGTACGTTTTTAATTTGCGGCGTGTTTGAATCCCGATCGCTAATGCTAAACTGCCCTTGGCGAGCGGTTTTAATTTTACCTAAGCGTGAATTTGAATCTTTAGCAAACTTATCTGCCACTTCTCGGGCTTTTTCTGTGGCTTCTTGCACCATGGCTGGTTTTATATCGTTAAGCCCAGTAAAAATATACTCAATACGGGTTTGATAGTTGTCTTGCACAATAGCTATATTTTGTTTAGCTAGCTGACTCACTTTGCTCAGTGCGTTTTTAACTTTATCAGGAGCATTGGAGTAAACAATAATATTTGAGCTAATAACATACCTAAACTTTTGATTATCATTCGCGTATTCACGGGCTTGCTTATCTATAATAGATTGAGTGCCTGTCGATATTTCTTGATCATCAAAGCCGTGTAACTTTAAAAAGGCAATCACCGCAACGTTTTTTTGCTCAACTCGCTCAACAAGCTTTTCAAGATTGTTGTCGGCATCGTTAAACTGCAAAGGCCAAATAACGGTATCAGCCACAACTTCACGTTCAGCTAATCCTTTTACCTGCACCGTGCGCTCCATCCCTTTAATATCAAGCGCAGCCCCTTTTATAATAAAACCCAATGCAATTAGGCCAATGCTTAAACACGCTGCTGCCATAACAACGGTTACATTCGATATTTTATTCACCTTAGTCTCCTTGACCGATATCAATAATAAGCACGTTCACGCTCGAAAAAACACTATAAACAGGTTACATTGAGAAGGTATAGATAGCAAAACTTAATCAGCCAAGGAAACGCAATGAGTCTAAAACGTATTAGCCAGTTTTTTAATCCAAGCTCAGTCGCTGTTATTGGGGCATCAAACACCCCTACTCGGGCTGGTAATGTGGTAATGCGTAATTTATTACAAGGCGGGTTTAAAGGGCCCATCATGCCTGTTACACCCAATCATACTGCAGTGCATGGCGTATTGGCTTACTCAAGTATTGAAGCCCTCCCCAAAGTACCTGATTTAGCCGTTATCTGTACCAATAAAAACACCTTAATGAAAATTATTGAGCAGCTAGGTACGCTGGGGTGCCAAAGCGCTATTATTATTGCTGATGGCCTAACAGGTACCCAAAAACAAGAACTTAAAGATAACGCTGCAAAGCATAAAGTGACGCTGCTTGGCTCAAATTGCTTAGGGTTACTAATTCCGCATATAGGTTTAAACGCGAGTTTTTCGCACACTGTTGCCACGCCAGGTAAACTGGCTTTTGTGTCGCAATCAGCGGCTGTTTGTTCAACGATTCTTGATTGGGCTAAAAATAAAGAAATTGGCTTTTCATACTTTGTATCTATGGGAGATTGTTTAGATATTGAGTTTGACGAAATACTCGACTTTTTAGGCCGCGACGCTAAAACCAAAGCTATCCTACTTTACATAGATAACATTAATGATATTCGCAGCTTTATTTCTGCCGCGCGTGCGGCGGCATTTTCTAAGCCCGTGATCGCTATTAAAACAGGCAGAACCAGTGCAGGCGCTCTTGCCGCTGAAATACACACCGGCGGAAAACAAAGCTCAGATGCAGTATATGATGCCATGTTTCAACGTGCAGGGATGTTGAGAGTAAATGATTTACGCGAACTCTTTGCCGCCACTCAAACCTTGGCAATGCACCCCAAATTACTGCAAGTAGAGCAGCTAACTATATTAACTAATGGCGGCGGCCCTGGAGTGATGGCCGTTGATGAACTTATTCAAAGCTCAGGTAAACTTGCTCAGCTTAGTGATGAAACGCGCGAAGCACTCAATAAAGTGATCCCACATTCAGACACAACATCAAACCCTGTCGATATATTTGGCGATTCTGCGCCAGTGCGTTACAAACACGCATTAGAAATACTGCTTAATGCTAAAGAAGTTAAAAACTTACTGATCATTCATACTCCATCGGCATTGGCCCCGAGTGAAAATTACGCTCAGGTTATTGTTGAGGCACTGAACAAATTACCAAAAATGGCACGCCCGTATGTGATCACTAATTTCATGGGAGAAGATGCCGCCTTCGCAGCCAGACGCATCTGCGCAAATAACGCCATTCCGACCTATCGTACCCCAGAAGGCGCAGTAGGTGCCTTTATGCATTTAGTAAGCTATCGTCGTAACCAAAAACATTTAACCCAAACGCCAGAATCAAACACCGATGATGCGACTATTAATAAAGTAGCAGCGAAAGCAGCTATTAAAGAGTTTTTAAATGATGAGCAACATTACTTATCAACCCATCAAGCGAGTCAAATTTTAAGTAGCTACGGTATAGACTGTATCCAAACTGAAGTAGCCTACACCCCTACCGAGGCAAAAGAGCAAGCAATAGAGCTAGGTTTTCCGGTCGCATTAAAATTGATGAGCCCCAGTATTCCCTCTAAGTCTGAAGTCGGTGGCGTAGTACTCAACCTCAATGATGCACAAGAGGTCGAGCAAACGGCATTTGCCATGCTGTTAAGAATAAAAAACACCTACCCTGATGCTATTATTGATGGCTTTTCATTACAAAAAATGGCACCGAGAGCAGGCGCCAATGAGCTGCGCATAGCCATTAAAACAGAGCCTAATTTTGGGCCAGTTATTTTATTAGGTGAAGCTGGCACAGGGCTTGAGTACGCTCAAGCGGCGGTGGCCTTGCCACCACTGAATATGAACCTAGCTAAATATTTAATTGCCGCCGCCCATGATAAGGGAGTTCTTAAAGATCGCATTCTGCCAGAAAAAGTAGATAAATATCGTTTATGTGCGCTACTGACCCGAATTTCTCAACTCGTTGTCGATCAACCCGATATCACCTCATTAGAGCTAAATCCTATTTTAGCCAGTAATGGGCAGTTTTTAGTCCTTGATGCCACCATGAACTTAAATCAGTATCAGGTTCAGGCGCACCGAAAACGTTTATCAATCCGCCCTTATCCTATTGAGTTGGTTGAAACCGTGACCCTAAAAAATAAGACCTTAGCAACGCTCAGACCAATCAAACCAGAAGATGAGCAGGCACATCAAGAGTTTGACCGCTCCTTAAGCAAAGAAGATAGGTACAAGCGCTTTTTTGGTGAATTGCCACAATTTAACCATGATCAACTCGCTAAAATGACGCAAATTGATTACGACCGCGAAATGGCGTTTATTGTTACCCAAACACAAGACGAGCAACAACACACATTAGGGGTTTCGCGAGTGATTATGGATCCCGACAACTTACAAGCAGAGTTTGCCATTGTGGTACGTTCTGATTGCCAAGGACTTGGGTTAGGGCGTATTTTAATGAACGCGGCTATTTCTCACTGCAGACGCCAAGGCGTGAAAACGGTTGAAGGTATCACCCTGCCAGAAAATACCGGCATGATTGAGTTGGCTCGTAAACTCGGGTTTAAAATAAGTCGTGATTTTGAAGAAGGCAGTATCAATATGCTGCTCACATTGTAATAGGTACTATGCGTAAACTAAGACAAACCATAAACCAAGTATTTGAAGCGTCAGGTAAGTATCAGCGAGCGGGACACATTTTAGATGTCATACTGATCAGCATAATTATGATTAATGTGGTGGCGATTGTGCTTGAGTCGGTGCACAGCATCGCAACCGAGTACTATAGCGAGTTTTTAATCTTGGAGCTGGTATCAGTGGCTATATTTAGTGCTGAATACCTAATACGTGCTTGGACTTGTGTCGATCGCGTAAAGTACGCCTCCATGAATTGCTCAAACACACAAAAACGGATTCGATATATTTTATCACCTCTGGCAATTATCGATTTAATTGCCATTTTGCCTAGTTTATTAATGTTTTTCTTTGCTATCGATTTACGTTTTTTACGGGTACTGCGGTTGTTGCGGGTATTTAAGCTCACCCGTTACTCTCGAGCAATGCAATTGTTATTGCAGGCGTTTATTGATGAGTCGAGTTCATTACTGGCGGCATTTTTTATTATGTCTGTGGTACTTATTTTAGCCTCTTGCGGTATTTATTTATTAGAGCACGACATTCAACCAGACAAGTTCGGCTCTATTCCTGCAGCCATGTGGTGGGCAATGGCAACCCTAACTACGGTTGGTTATGGCGATGTTGTGCCTATAACGCCTATTGGTAAACTATTTGGTGGCGTAATCACTTTGGTGAGTATGGGGATGGTTGCCATACCAACCGGTTTATTAGCGTCGAGTTTCTCAGAGCAAATACGCAAACGTCGCCAGCTATTTGAAGATGCCACCCACGAGAAAATAACCGATGGTAAGCTCACTGATGAGCAGATGCATCACCTTGAGGAGTTACGCTACAAGCTAGGGCTAAGTAAGCTAGAGGCCAATAAAGCGATAAAAGCAGAGCTAAATAAACGCAGCTCACACTTATTTTGCCGTCACTGTGGTAAGCGTCCTTAATAAAATAATGTATTAAGCGGCGCTTTAAGCTTGTGAGAATACAGGGTGCCAATCGTGCTCAATAAGCTCAAGCACCTGCTCTTTAGGCACCGCTTTACTAAACAAGTAACCTTGAAAGTAGCTACAACCTTGCGCTTTTAAAAAAGCCAACTGATGTGCGCTTTCAACCCCTTCAGCAATGCACTCTTTACCTAAACTGCTTGCTAAAGTTAGTGTAGATTGAATAATCGCTTCGTTATCAGAATCAATACCAATATCTTGCACAAAGCTGCGATCTATTTTTAATACATCAATCGGAAAGCGCTTCAAATAAGTTAACGAGGCATACCCGGTTCCAAAATCATCCATGTACAACTTACAGCCTAGTTGTTTTAATAAGTCCATATTTTTAAGCGCATGTTCTGAGTCGCGCATTAAAATAGACTCTGTTATTTCAAATACAATAGCCTCGGGCGGCAGTGCTGCATTGTTTAGTGCTTGGGATATTTCAGGGACGAGTCCGATAAATTCAAAATCCAGTGCTGAGAGGTTAATTGATAGGTATAGATCAGGACACACTTTACGCCAACGAGCTAACTGCACCAAAGCACGCTTAAATGTTTGTAGCATTATTTTAGTGATTAAACCTATATTTTCAGCTACGTTTGCAAACTCTTGCGTACTCGCTAACTGATTATCAGGCCAGCGTAGTAACACCTCAAAGCCCACTGTTTTTTGCGTAGACGCATTAATAATGGGTTGATAATAATTACAAAATTCATGTTCATGATAAGCTTTGATCAACTGTGATTCTAAATGCATCGCTCTTTCAACACGTTGATTCATTTCTTGTTTGTAAAACTTATAACACCCTTCCAAGCCATCTTTAGCATAATAAAGCGCCACATTTGATGCTTTCAATAGTGCTTTATAATGCGCGGCATCATCAGGGAAAATAGCCACACCAATACTTAGGTGCACATTGACGCTTTGCTGGTTCATAACGATGTCTTTACTCACGCAATCCATTAGTTTGGTGCATATAAGTAATACTTCTTCTATTTGCTGAATATCTTCAACTAGAATTACAAATTCATCACCGCCTAAACGCGCGACGCTATCACAAGGACGTAATGCTGTTTTCAAGCGGTTTGCCACCAGCTTTATTATCTCATCGGCGTTTTCTGTGCCAAATGAATCATTAAAATACTTAAACCGTTTTATATTAACGTGTAACAAAGCCACTTTACACTGATGGCGGCGTGCCTGATCGATGGCATGTATAGCTCTGTCGTTAAACAAGGTTCTATTTGGCAGCCCTGTAAGTGAATCGTAATTAGCCAGTATATGCAGTTCGCTCTCAGCTGACTTTTGTGCATGAATATCCGTTAAAATAATCACGTAACTACTCAGCCTTTGGCTTTCATCAGCTACGGCGCTTATTTTAACCAGTACATGGCGTTGCTCTTTGTTTGCCAGAACGACAGTGTCTTCACATGTAAAATGTTCGCCCACTTCAAGCTTTTGCATAATTCTTAAATAATCAAAATAGCTACTGCGGGACATTCCCAAATTAAGCGCACGGGTTGAACGAGGCTCTGCTGATAAGCCAAAAGCGCTTTGCAGTGATTTATTTGAGGCACGTATATTAAAGTTTTTATCTAAGATAAACACCCAATCTCGGGTTTGTTCAAACGCGGCGGTAAATAACCGTGCATGCTCTTCAAACACCCTTTCGCGTGTCATATTGGTATACGTACCGGCTACTTTTTGCGGCGTTTTTTTGTCCCATTCAACCACCTTGCCAAAATCTTTGTACCAGCGCCAATGACCTTTGGCGTGGCGTAATCGGTAGGTACAATTAAAATACCCTTTATCTGTTGATAAAAATTCTAACCACTCCAACCTAAAAATAGCACGCTCTTGAGGGTGAATTTTTTCTAGGTAGTCATCTAAACTCACAGAGTCATCCTCGTAGCCTAATTCGTTGACTAATCTAGGCTGATAAATATTTAACTGGCTCGCCTGCCAATCCCATACCCCGGACTCACTTCCCTCTAGTGCAAGCTTTAAACGCGCCTCACTGTCTTGGCTTTCTTTGTGTGCTGCCAATAAGATACGCTGTATTTTGTTGCGCCTCATTACCCATGCAGTCACTATGGTGATCAATAAAATGGCATAAAGCGCTAAAAAGTATGGAGCACGCCATAGCGGATATTTCACTTTAATATTTAACGTTGCTGGCGCAGTATAGTCGCCGGTCAGTGGATCTTTTGCCCAGACTTTTAACTGGTAACTGCCGGGGTTTAATTTAGGAAACACCACTCGATTATTTCGGGTATAACTTTTTTTACCTTTATCGAGCTGATATTCATAAATAATGCGCTCTTGGAAGCTAAATGACATCGCTGAAAATGCAATCTCAAGCCCGATATCATCATGATTTAAAGTGATATTTTTTAATGGCTGCTGTAAATTTATAGACAAGTCCCGAGACATTAAGTTGATGCGCGTGATATTGACCTGATCTAATAAACCTTGGCTATTTTTATTGTCTTTAGGGTCAAAGTAGGTAAAACCCTTGAGGCTACCGAAGGCAATTCGACCATCCGCTAACTTAGCCATAGCGCCATTATTAAACTCAGCAGAGAGCACCCCATCTGATGTTGTAAATTGCTGAAAATGAATTGTTTCAGGATTTAGTCGCCATATTCCTTTATGGCTACTCATCCAAATCATTCCCTCTTCATCAAGAACCATATCGTACAACAAGGTACCGAGTTTATTTTTATCTAAATCAATTGTGTGCACTAACTCATAGGTCGTTGCATCTATACCAATCAGCCCAAAATTAGATAACGATAGCCAAAGTATGTCTTGCCCATCTACCACGTAGGAAAGAATACTAACGGCTACATTTTCATGGTGTTTTGGCACTTTATAAATGGTGTTTAAACTTAAATCATTGGGGTTAAATTGATATAAAACGCCACCACTAAAAAATAATGGCTTCTCGGGTTGGTTCGGTAATGGGGGTAAAAAGCCATGCGCTAAAAAAGGGTCAAATTGTGCTAATTCGCCTTTTAAGTGAACTAATTGTCGGCTATCAATATTATATTTAAACATACCATGATCTGGGTGTACAAAATACAAATCCCCGTTTGGTAGCAATGTCAGGCCATGCATCCAATCATTTAAAAAAATCTGATTGGTAGGACTGTTGGTTTTTGGTTGGGTAAGTTGCTGAGTTTGCGGGTCAAAAATGAATAATCCTCGGTTTGAGTGCAACCAGAGTTTATCTTTGTAAGGCATAATTTTGAAAATAGTAAACTCTGTGGTCAGTAAATCGACTTTATAATCTTTTAAATACACCTTTGAGCGATTACTTTTTAAATCAACCGCAGTTAAACCATTGTGTGTGCCTAACCATAGCTTTTCTTGGAACTCCTTAATTGACCATACCGAATGATGTGATAAACCATCCCCAACCAGTGCATTTCCCTCTACATTATAAAACTTGTAATTGTCGCCCGATAAATAAAACGCACCATCGGTTTTAGTGGCTAGCCACATTCCGCCCGATTTATCTTTCACCATATCAATAATACTGTTATCGGCGAGGGTGTACTTACTCTGTTGGATACGTTTATTTTTTACCACTTTTTTAGTAGTTAAATTAAAACAAAGCAGGCCTTTATCTGTTGCTAAATCGAGCACTCCTTGCTGATTATCAATATCCCAAACATTCAAATCGGCCAGTAATTTTTGGCTTGTAAATGATTGTTCGCGGTTGTTAAACATTGCCTCTAAATTACTAATATCAACAGCGTATAAGCCCTTAACCGCACCTACAAGCAACTGATTGTTATTACCTAGCGCAAATGATTTCACATTCTTTTGATAAATATGTACATCCGTTTCGCTCAAGTACTCGAGTGGCCTTACCTGCTGTGTTGCGATGTTAAAAACATACGCGCCGTCTGTGCTACCGATAAAAATATAACCGTTATAATGAAACAAAGTACGCACAAACGCATTTTCAAATTGCTCAGGAAGTGTAAATAATGAGGTAATAGAGCCGTTGTCTATATCGAGTTTTGCAAACTCTCGGCCTTGTCCAATCCATAAGGTTTTATCATCGGTGGCTAACATAGTAAAAACGGACTGCTGTAGTATTTGCTCTTCTGTGACAGGTTTTTCTATGTATTGTTGGTAGGTATCCGTTTTCGGATCGTATCTGAACAAGCCTGCTAATAAGGAGGCAATCCAGATATGCCCTTGTTGGTCTTGATATATGCGATCGATGATCGCCTCTTCTAACTCACCATTAGGGCCATTGATTGGAATAACTTGATAGCCATCGTATCGGTTAAGGCCTCCCTCAGTAGAGAGCCATAAATACCCATTGTTATCGATAAGCATGGTATTAACGTAACTTTGAGATAAGCCTTCGCTTGGGGATAATCGTTTTACTTGCGCTGTTACTTCAACGCTTATGAGCATAAACAGCACAAATATGGCTGTGATAAACCCATTAATACTCATACCCATGCTTGTCCTATTGCTAATTTATGTTTTATTGATATTTCAATGCGGTAATATTTCGGTGCTTATAGGCATCAAATAGCGTTAATAATGCAGGAGTATATGTTAACACTTGGTTAAAACCAAGTGCTTGATAAAAATCAGTAAGGCGTTGATAAGCAAAGGTGTAAACTGGTTCTGTTTGCGCATTTAAAAGGGCAACTAATAACTGGGTTGCCACCCCCTTTAAACGATAAGAAGGAGCCACGAACACCGTTGATAAAAATAAAAAAGTGGGCTTATTCTGTAACCGGCAGGCGGCAATAATCGTATTATTATCGTAAGCGACCCAGACTTGATCCTGTTTGTTAGCACGGCCGCGGACGTGATGTAACGTATAAAACTTATTAACTAAGGGCGTTTTAATTGATTCTAATTGTTTAATTACAAGCATAGTAGGCAAACCCTAGCTAAGCATAATAGCCAAATACTGCTCAAATTTTTGTTTTAAAACACCTTGCTCTGCAACAGGACGACTATGCAGAGTGTCGTACACTTGCTCACGCGTTTTTTTACCGCGCTTAATTTGATAAGCCCAAAATGAGGCCTCGTAATCTAACTGAATTTGATACTTTTGCTCTCGCGGCAAGTTACACAGATTAAAACTCATATTCACTCCAATTATTAGGGGCTATAAACTTATTGTTGCCTGCATGAATACAGGTAAGGGCCGTGAGCAGCACACGGAGGCTTTGCTCGACTTTTACTAGCCCACTAGATTAAACAACTCGCGCCGAGCGCCCCTAGTTTGAACAAATTTTCATCCGCAAAGGTCAACAACCCCTCGCTCAATAAAACGTAGATTATACGTTTAAACTTATAAAAAACTAACTCAATAACTAATAAAAATAAGCGACTGTAAATAATTCAACGTAATCAATAATTGTTGGTGGTAACTGTTGCAAGATTACTAATGCAAACTGTGCAAAAGACAGACAATTTGTTACTATAGCCGCTTATTATCTTGCCGCAATTAATTGGAAATACTGACGTGCTTAAACGCTTTAACGGATTGCTGGTATTACTGTGCTTAGTTTTTAGTAATATGTCTTTTGCGCACAGTTATAGCTACACATTTAATCGCCCGCAAAACACTCAACAAGCAAACTATACCATTGAGCTATTACAATTGGCCTATGCAGATATGGGCTTTAAACTAAATATTGTCGATTTTAATCGTCAAAATGCATTATTTGCAGCGGATAATGGCATGTTGGATGGGCAGCTTGCTCGCGATATCAGTATTGAAAGTGCCTATAAAAATTTAATTCGAGTTAACTATCCACTCTTTAAATTTAACCTTGAGCTTTATAAACACTGTGAGCCCAGCTCCACTAAAACCATAGATAGCATTGCCATTATTGCCAGTTACCCTGTGCAACAGCGATATTTAGACAGTATTGATTTTCAAGGTAAGGTAATTGAAGTTAAAAATAATAATACGCAGCTTAACTTACTGATCCAGCAAAAAGTACAAGGAGCGTTACTTATTGATTTTGCGAT
This sequence comes from Pseudoalteromonas sp. APC 3250, assembly GCF_030407915.1. Taxonomy (NCBI): domain Bacteria; kingdom Pseudomonadati; phylum Pseudomonadota; class Gammaproteobacteria; order Alteromonadales; family Pseudoalteromonadaceae; genus Pseudoalteromonas; species Pseudoalteromonas sp. APC 3250. Next base: position 54,071 of record NZ_JASDCM010000010.1, on the reverse strand, counting down.
GGCAAATAAAACCATTCCCCCCTCTTTAGGCTGCTATGAAAAACAAGTAGTTACAACCTACCCGCTTTATCATTATTTACATAACAGTCATGCGGATATTGTTCCCCAGCTAGAAGCAACACTGGATAAGTTACACAATAACGGCGCAGTTGCAAAACTCAGGTCAAAATACAACCTACAGTTTTAAAAATCAAAACCTTGTTGATCTGCTTGCGGTGATGATTGTGCCACTTTATTTTTTTGCTGTAAGTAACGTTTATAGCGCTGCTGGCATAAACTCAATACTTTTTTCTTTTGGGAATTCGTTAACGAATTCCAAGAAAAACGTTCATCGCGACTGCGATAGCAGCCTTTGCAATAACCGCGATTATTAACTAAGCAAATACCTTTACAAGGGCTAGGAATATCAAATATTTCAATTTGTTGCATTTTACCCTCCGGTATTAAAAGCATAGCCTGAGTATAGCGCTATTTTTGTGCAAAAAAAAAGCAGCAAATAAATTGCTGCTTTGTTGTTAGCTTAAACTGTTAATTACTGCTCACAGCTTTGTTCATCTACTTGTGTTTTTCGATGAAATGGCTTGGCATACATAGCTAAAACCAAAGCCCTTAACTCTTCTGGCACCTTGGCCAAACGTTCTTCAAACTGTGCTGCGTCATTTTTATTGATCACCGCCTCAGTGCAACCAGCAGCAATAAAGTTGCCTGGGTGTAAGTAAAACGAATCAATAATTTGCTTATCAATGGTTTTTGCCAGTTCATCGGCACTGTCACAACCTGACTCAATGGGCTGACCAAACGATAAATGCACATGCCCTTTGGCTGAACTAAACCCTTCAACAATGCTGGCAATATCTTCACCCGCCGATTTAACATACTTGCCATGATGTTGTTTATGATATAGCTCTTTTGCCTTGGCAATTGCACATGGTTCGTATTGGTAAGAGATTGCAACCGGCACCACTTTGAGCTCTTTAATGTATTCGCCAAATTCTTTCTTTTGTTTACGGCCATTAAGTTGCAACATTTTTAAAAGCGCAGGATCAGTTTGATCAACCCCATCTTTAGCGCGCCCTTCTTTTTGTGCAATCCAAATTGAGTGCCCGCTACTGAGTGAATCATAAATATAAGCCGATAACTGAGTCAGCGCTTTTAACATCTCTTTTGGGGCTTTTGCTGAGCGTTTCACAATAAAACTTTTATTTAAGCGCATAAGCTCAGTAATGTAAGGAATTTGCAGCAAGTTATCGCCAATCGCAATTCTCACTGTTTTCATTTTATGCTGGAATAAGCCCCAATTAACCAGTGCAGGGTCAAGTACAATATCTCTGTGGTTTGAAACAAAAAGATAGGCTTGATTAGGGTCTAAGTCTTCTAAGCCAGAAAAAGTGACTTTTGAGGTGGTACGTTTTATTAATTTATTTAAGTAATGTGCCACTTCATTTTGTACATCTTCAACCGTTTTAACTTTGCCCCACTTTTTGCGCAACTGATGCTTTATTATAGCGCGTGCTAAAAACCCAACTGCGGATATAAAGCGTGGCAAATTGTATTTTGCAATTACATCAATAAACGCATTATCATTAATTAATCGCGTTAATGAGGCGGCAACTTCATCGTCATTGTAAGGTCTTATATCTGCGTACTTATCTTCTAATTCAATCATTTACTGCATCTACAAAGTTAAAAACGGCGCGTTAAAACGCCCCGCTGTGTCTGATTTTGATTATAACTCAATCAAAAATACGAAACTAGCAATACTAAAGTTCGATTTACTGAGTTTTCATAGCGTTATAGTTTAACGCCGAGCCAAGCTGTCTTGCTAACAACGCATACGTATAAACTATGGCTATTAATTATTAATTTAAATGGGTAGACCCTACTAACAGCACTTTGTTCAAGTTAACTTAGCAAGGCAGTTGATCATAATAACATGCAAGTTAACCGTCAGTGGGCAGACCACATTTAAATATGGCTCTACAACTGCTAATGTAAACGCAACATGATAAACCCAATAACATTCAAATAGATGATACTCTTTTTATCACAAGCATTTTGCGTACAGGGGTTATTATTCCCTTAACACATACACTATTAGGACACACCGTGAACATAACAATTCTTGATAACGCTACACTGGCAAACACCTCACTTGATTGTATCTCAGCACTGGGAAAGCTTACCGTGCATCAGCTAACTAGCCCAGAGCAAGTGCTAGCACATAGCCAAAATGCAGAGGTGTTAATCACCAATAAAGTAGTGATTAATCGTGACACCATGGCACAATTAACATCACTCAAACTTATTTGTGTTAGTGCCACCGGCACCAATAATGTTGATTTAAATGCCGCGAAAGATTTAGGTATTGCGGTAACCAATGTTGCTGGTTATTCAACCCCCTCGGTTGTGCAGCATACCTTTTCGTTAATTACTAACTTATTAGGCAATACTCATCGCTACCAAGCGGACTGCCAACAAGGCGCATGGCAAAAAAGTGAAATGTTTTGTCGCCTTGATTACAGCTTTAATGACATTCAGGGTAAAACATTAGCCATTATTGGTGGGGGAACTCTGGGCAATGCTGTATCTAAAGTGGCTGAAGCCTTTGGTGCTCATGTCATTGTTGCAGAGCGCAAAGGTGCTGAGTGTCGCCAAGGACGCACGCCTTTTGAAACCGCAATAAAAACAGCGGATATTATCAGCGTACATTGCCCACTTAATGATGAAACGCGTGACTTAATTACGCTTAATGAATTAAAAATGATGAAACCGACTGCGCTAATTATTAATACCGCGCGCGGGGGGATCATTAACGAAGCCGACTTAGCACAAGCCTTAAAAACCAATGTGATTGCTGGTGCAGGTGTTGACGTACTAACCAAAGAGCCTGCTGAGCACAACAATCCACTGGCCAATTACACGGGAGATAACTTACTACTAACCCCACATATAGCGTGGGCCAGTACCGAATCTATTGTGCGCTTGGTTAAAGAAGTGAGTTTAAATATCGCTGCATTTAGTCAACACGAGTCGCGTAATCGCTTGGTTTAATGCCGTTAAATTAAGTTAGTCAAAATAACTAAAAAGTGGCTTTTTAATTTTATTTCTTAAAAAAGCCACCACCCCACCAAACACAACAAAAACAACCCATTGATTTTTAAGGATTAAAAAACTGGCCTAGTCTTTGCTCTAAAGTCTGTAATTAATTATCTAGGATAATAAAAAATGAAAAAAACACTTTTAATCGCCGCCCTCACCGCTCCTTTTTTAACTGGCTGTGTTATTGCTGTATCCGATGGCGAAGCGGAAGGTCATTGGGCTGGTAATAGTTCTTCTAGCTGGCAAGCAACACATAAGAATAATCGTGAAATTATTTCAGGCTTGGCAATGGATAGCTCTTATCAGTCGGTATTAAAAACCCTAAAAACACCTGACTTCACCGAATTACTCAAAAAAGAAGAGGATGTTTACCAAGTCTTATTTTATGCAACGCACAGCATCCATTCAGATGGTAAAATGACTAAAGATGAATGCACACCGTTGGTATTTAAAAATGATAAATTAGTTGGTATTGGTGCCTCAGCACTGCAAATGCTGACAAACTAAGTAACTACAGCATTTATTGGGCGCTAATTTGATTGCGCCCTAACTTTTTCGCATTATACAAACCGGAGTCAGCTTCTTCTAACAATGCTTTTTCAGTGTAAGCTTGGCTACTCTCACTAGAAGCAATACCGATGCTAATGGTGACGTGTGTAGCGTTTAAAGACGCATTATGTTCAATATTCAAATCATTAACGGCGTTACATAACTTGTTGGCAAAAGCGATTGCACCTTGCTGATTGGTTTCTGGTAATACGGCCACAAATTCTTCACCGCCGTAACGCGCAACAAAATCACCGCCACGCTCACATTGCGCGGCTAACGTTTTTGCCACTGTTTTTAAACATTCGTCTCCAGCTCGGTGGCCATAGTAGTCGTTATAACGTTTAAAATGATCAATATCTATGAGTAAAACGCACAAAGGAGAGTTGTTACGCTTACTTCTACGCCACTCTCTTTCTAAGTTCTCATCTAAATAACGTCTATTGGGTATTTCTGTTAAGCCATCAATAGAGGCAAGCATTTCTAGCAAATCATTTTTTTGCTTAATTAATAACTGGTTCCGCACTCTAACTTTCACAATAGCGGCACTAAATGGCTTACCAATATAATCCATTGCGCCGAGCTCTAGCCCCTTTACCTCATCTTCATGACGGTTGTTTGCAGAGATAAAAATAATAGGAATAGCCTGGCTTATACTGTTCTCTTTTAGCTGTACGAGTACTTCATAACCATTCATACCAGGCATCATGATATCTAAAATGATTAAGTCTACTTGTGTGTGTTTAACAAACGCCAGCGCGTCTTCGCCGCTTGTCACTAAGTAAACATCATGCTCATCACTTAAGGTTTTTTCTAAAATGATTCGGTTAAGCGCATCGTCATCTACAATTAATATTTTTGCTTTATTTATCATTGCTTACATCTAAAATTTTTATATAAATATGAACTTGTTTTAACTGTATTATCAGCTCTTTAATTGCAGCATTGGCGCTCTTGTCGCCCACTTTTAATAATTGCTCAGTATGTTGAGCACATAATAACAATCGGTTAAACCCTAAGTTTCCTGCTATCCCTTTTAGACTATGCACTAAGCGTACCATTTCAATAGTAGGTATGTCTTTTTGAAGCTCAGCTGAATATGACTCACTTAACACCGCTAACTTAGTAAGCATGCTTTGCAATAGCTTCTCATCATCATTGAACTGTGTCAAAGCGAAGGTTTTATCAAAAAAGCAAGGCTTAGATATGCCTAAATCAGCTATCGATGCAAATAAAATAGGCGCAACCACGGGCTTAGTTAAATGTTTATTCATACCACTATTCAATGAACGTGCAATATCGGCAGGCTCACAATGTGCAGTTAATGCAAAAATAGGCAATTGCTGGGCGTCAAACTGTTGGCGTATTATTTGGGTTGCTTGATAGCCATCAATACCCGGCATTTGAATATCCATTAAAACTAAATCGGGGCGTAATATATTCACCCATTCAACTCCCTGTTTAGCATCACTAGCAGTCACAACATTCACTTCGGCTTTACACAATATACTGCTAATAATGTCGAGATTGAGCGGGTTATCATCTATGGCTAATACTAAGGTTCCCGCTATTTCTTCTTGTGGTTTATCCGCTTTATATTGAGTTACTTTCTTTAACTTTTCAGGGGTTAAACTAAGTAACCGCTGCGCCAATGCACTGCGCGGTAAATACTGGCTAATAAAAGAGTCATTTATTGAAAGTTGATTCGGTTGCGAGTGCTCTATAACGATGAGTGAAGTAGTACGAGTGTTTAATACTGCTTTTATTGCTGACGTGAGAAAGGCAGGTACGTCATCAGCATCGATTACAATGGTATGTGCTTGTTGCAAACAATCAGGATCAGTTACGACTATTTCAAGAGCTTGATTATTGAAAAAAGGATGCGCGGTAATAACCTGATTAAGCAACTGACTCTTCGCGCTGGTGATCAGTAATAGCCTATCTGTAAAGCTTGCTGATTTCTCGGTATCTGTCGCTAAATCAAGCGTGAAGTAAAAATGACAGCCATGGCCTTTATCACTACTGATTGCAATTTCACCTCCCATTAATGCCACACTATGCTTTACAATTGCCAGCCCTAAGCCAACCCCTTGATGCAAGCGAGTAGATGATTCATCACCTTGTGTAAAGGCATCAAATAAACGGCGTTGATCCGCTTGAGCAATCCCCACTCCCGTATCGATAACCTGAAAACAAATACGCTGCTCTGTATGGCTCTGGCTCGGCTGTAATGTCATTTTTAATGTCACACTGCCTTTATTGGTAAACTTAACGGCATTGGTAAGTAAGTTACCTAATACTTGTTGCAAACGAATTGTATCGCCGACTAAAAATGGAGAAATTTGCGAGTCTATGTCGATTTTTAGCTGTATCTGTTTTGTTTGGCATAAAGGTAAAATTAAACTTTCGCAGGTATCAATCAAATCAACTAAGCACAATGGCGCTAATTGCAGCGTTGCTTCTTTACTTTCAACGCGGGCAAAATCAAGCATACTATTTAGCATCTGCAACAAATTATTGGCCGCATATTTTGCTTGGCTAGCTTGTTGAATTTGCCGCTGTGTTAACCCGTGCTCTGCGAGCATATCCAATAATCCCAACACGGCATTGAGGGGGGTGCGTATTTCGTGACTTAAATTAGCAATAAAACGGCTTTTAGCTAACGTGGCACGCTCTGCATCATCTTTGGCTTTGGTAAGTTCTGTAACATCTTGAATATGAATAACATAATAAAGCGGCTGACTATTTTCATTCCAAATTAACGACATACTCAACTGTAACCAGGCATTTAATTGGGTATGAGCCAAGGTTAAGTGAAACACCCTTTTTTTATTATTTAATAATTGCTGTAGTAATGCTTCAAGCTCCTGCCATTGCGTATCATTAAAAAGCGCATAAAAAGGAGTATCGGTTAATTTATCATGCTTGGAAAATAATTTTCGTGCGGCTTTGTTTACCTGTAAAATAGCGTACTCAAGCGAGAGTAAAAACACCCCATTTGCGGCAAATTCAATTGCGCTTCTAAATATAGATTCAGACTCTTTTAATGCATACAAAGTATGTTGTTGTTCTGTAATATCACGACCAACCCCCATAGTTCCTAATAATTGTTGCTGTTCATTGTAAAAGGGAGCAATGGTTAACTGATAAGTTCGCTCAGCAACATCTATGCGCTGCTGAATTTGCATTTTATGCTGTAATACTTGATATTCCAGAAAACTAATTTGTTCATACTCGTTACTTATGTTGTGTATTTGCTGCCCAAGGAGTTCACCTTGAGTTTTTCCTACAAACAACTCAAACGCTTTATTACAGCCTAAAAAAATGCTTTCTGTATTTTTAAAATAAATAAAATCAGGCACGCTATTAAGTACTGTGTTTAATAACGCTAAATGACGCTCTTTTGCTTGGTCGCTATGTTTTAGCTTTTGCGATTGTTGCTGTACTTGATCATCTAACTTTTGATTAGCATTTTGCAAAGAAATAACTAAATGCTCATTTTTCGCAAAAATAGCTTTTACCCGAGCAAACCAAGGTTGCCAGTTTAACGGTATTTGATAATTTAAATACCCGCTATTGTCATCGTTATGATGCTCTAAATAACGCATCAACTCGGTCATAGGTTTGATAAATATACGTTTGCTTAACCAAAAAAAGATGTAAAACATCAAACATAAAAATAAGGCTAACGAAATAAACTCTATCAATACTTCATACACAATACCGCTTGAGAGAGTGTGCTTGTCAGCAAGAAACGCCAGATGAATAGGGTTCTTTTTTGAAGGCTGAATTAAAAATAATGAGTCTGCTCGCGCATTACTCTTTTGTGAGGGGCTATTAATATTAGGCCAATAGGTCGATAACTTTATGGCTTGATTAATTGGCTGCTGTGAACTGGCAATAATTTCATTCTCTTGGTTGATAAAAACATACTCGCCTTGCTTTGAGGTTATTTTTTTCAACCAACTAGAAATAGCCTGTAAGTCATATATTAAAACAATATAATCTGAGGAGTTAAGCTCTCGCTGTCGGCCAACTGCAAAATATGCGTTATTGTCTACTTTAATAACGGCACTTGAAGTGAGTGTGTTCGCTGAAGGTAAAGGTTTAAAGTCGCCATTAAGTACCTGCGTTAAAATATAACTTTGTGTATTGTTACGCCGAGCTAAAAAAGCAAAGCCGCGCTCATCAACATAGGCTACAGAATGCAGCGACGAAAGCAGCGCTAGAGCAGTATTGAAAGACGGAGCCAGCGACATGACTTTTTGCCAGCGTGATAATGCCTGTTCGGAATAGCTGAATTGGCCTTTTCCTACTATTTCGCCATTAAAATGTGCTATCTGGCTATAATAATAATGCTCGTATTGATTAATGTTTTTTGTGAAGGCATGATTCGCTGGTTGTGGGGCGTGTTTGTCATACATAATAAACATCGCATTAAGTAAATCGTCCATGGCTTGCATATCATGGTCAAGCTGCGCCGATAACGCACTAAAATCGGTGGTCTTTTTTGTTATTGCACGGTCCATTTTTATATTATAAAAATGCAAACACAAAAAAGAGGCCACCAATAAAGGGATTGCTAACGCCACAAAAACAGAGCGATGATAATGTTTTAGCGGTAAAAAATTCAACGACCTACCTAATTATTAGCTCAAAAATCAAACTGTAGACTATAGAGCCAAGGTGTTAAGCGCAAGTTATAAATTCTCCTCGGCAAACGACGCTAGTCGGCTTCTTACCACACCATTAAGATTAACAGTAGCGCCACCTTCAAAGTGCTTAAATCGCTCTACAATATAAGTAAGCCCTGAGGTAACTGCGGTTAAGTAATTACTGTCTATTTGTGCTAAATTTCCGGTACAAATAAGTTTAGTTCCTTCACCACAGCGGGTAATTATGGTTTTGAGCTGAGAAGCCGTTAAGTTTTGGCTTTCATCTAAAATCACCCCCGAATTGATATAATACTATCATACCCTCAATAAACTTGAACAAAAAAGTTTTTACACACATACTCTAGCTAAGAATCAAAGGTGAACGAAAATGATACTTCGAAATACAACAAAAACTAAAATAATTAAAACATCAGTCAACTTTGGAAAAGGAATGTCTTTTCACCTCGATAAATCAGGGCAACCTATTAAGACTGAAAAAGGCATCAGAACTCACTCATATAGGCACGATAAAATAGAACCTAATTTTCCAGTGCTATATCACCCGACTCGCTTCACCGAATGCCAAGAAATGAACTTATTTTTAATGCACCGCTTTGAAGGTCATTTCAGTCTCAAAAAGAATCAAATAGACAATGAGGCTTTTAGTGACGCTTATCATGCCAGCCAACCGGGAAAGCCATTAGATGTTAAGTCTGTTCGCAGTATAGCTAAGCACTTAAAAGCTTTCTTAGATTGGTTGGATAAAGATGATGCATCCTATTTTGAAGTAATAGCTGCACCACTTTCAAAACAATCTGTAGATGATGATATTTCTAGGTTACCTGTGTGGAGATATCACAAACATTTATGTGAAAGAGTCGAAACCAAAGATAAGTCTAAACGCATAAGCTTTAACAGCGCTCAAGAACGAATTAGAGCTGTTAAAGCATTCTATATATGGAGCCATAAGCGCGGAGCTATAGATAGCCTCCCCTTCTCACTTGAATACAAACAGGTACGTATTAAATCGAAAGCTAAATCAGGTGTCAGTTCGTTGTTTCAATTACCTACCAGCAACAATCGTTCTGGGGGCTTATGGAAATGGGTCAGTAATTTGAGCATTCCAAATACATTGAAACAAAAAGAAGACTCACCAGACAAAGGTCTACAACCATATTCTCCAAAAGAACTTAAACAGTTACTGGAGACGAATACAGCTCAAAAAGAGACTTATAAACTTTATTTGCAGTGTGCCTTGTTAGGTGGACTTCGATCTTTTGAAATTTCGGCCATCGACCAGAAAGACCTCTTTAACCCTGATGAAAAAGAAAACGAGAAACGTATTCCAAAATTGAACATTGTACGAAAAGGACATAAGCCAGTGAGATTAACAATAGCGCGAGTTCTAATGAAGCTTTTGTACAATCACACTTTGACAATTCAAAATATGAAGCGACGTACCAAACATGAGACTAATCATGGTATGGACAATAGCGAACATCCGCTTCCTTTGTTTATGAATAGTTCAGGATCGCGGATAAGCGAAGATACACCGGGGAATACTATTTCCATAGTTAGAAAAGAACAAAGGAAGCAGGGATTAGAAATACTATTACGCACATTCCATGACTTACGCGCTACCTTTGCTACTTATGTCGCTAAATACCTAATTGACAAAGGTGAATCAGAAAGTTCCATCCGACAAACACTAATGACTTTGATGAGTCACGAAAGCTTTAAAACAACCAAACGTTACATCGACTTTGCCAAAAGTGTATCAGTGGATGCATACGGAGCGATGTCAGAGTGGGTAAAAGATATCTACGGTGATGTTAACGAATTGCTTATGCGTGAGGCTGAAGATGCTACAGCAAGTTAAAACGCGGAAGTCCAATCGTATTCCTGCTAGATTTAAACCTCATTCAATTGTTCTAGCCGAACAGTTAGACGTTTTATTTAACAGGGCATATGACAAAGAAAGCAATATTAGCACAGGTGACGACACTGCTATTTCAATGAGTCGCTTGCGGAATGCTTGTGTCAGTTTACAGCACATTCTTCCTCTAGCCCTTAATAAGGTTAGTGCAGATACTGCGACATCAATTCAAACTTCGGGATTAAATGCTCTATCAGACTTTGAAATTTGGCAAGAACTGGAATACTTTTGCATTAATGAAATAAATGATGTCAAGCTACCTAGTTATGCTACTCGTATAGAAGAAGCTTTAGAAAACATAGCTAAGTTTCATTTTTATGATAACGCTATCAACGCTCCTTTTAGGCTAGTAAATGGGGCTACTTCAATCGACATAACTAAATTATTCGAACTTGAATTCCATCAAGTAAAAGAGACTCGTAAATTACTAAAAAAATATCTGGACTATCTCGTCCTTCCAGAATTAAGCCTCAAAGATTCTTCTATTAGAGACAACATCCTCAAAACTGCGACTGCTATTATAAATATTTGTCTACATGATACTTTTAAGAATACTGAACGCGTCAAACTGCCATTATTGGCAACATTAAAGGATAGGGAATTCGTTTCATCATTTATATGCAATCACAACTTCCGTACTTTTTTAAAATTTATACTACCCGATGTGTGGGGTAAAGCTAGAGTCAATCAATTTAAAACTGAAGCCGAAGTGATAGGGTATGCACAAAGCATATCATCCAAATTTGGCAATGAAGTTGATGCTTTTTTGAAAAATCAGATAGCAAGCGCTTCGGAAGCTAATACAACAAGAGTTAGATCCTCAACTTTATCATTTCCAAGGTGGTTGAATAGTGCTGGTAGCGTAGCATCACCAATAATTAAGCTGCTTAGTGAGCGTGGAATTCAAGGGTTTGCAGAAAATGGCCTTCAGGGATTTAAATACCTTTATAAGCATTACCAAGAAGAAACTCAAAATAACCAGCAGTTTTTACTGCTACTAAACGCTGCATTGGACCTTTACCACTTTGTTACGGGTGAAAAAATCGCAAAGGAAAGTTTATTACCCTACTCATTGGGCTATTACCTTAAAGAAAGTGACACTACCGAATGGCAGAAGCATGAGTGGGTATATGACAATGCCTATAAATTTTATCAAAACCTAGTCGAATACCATAAAGTTTTTACAAAGCGAATTGATGGCGAGAGCATAGGCATCGTCACTCTCAAAGGTTACATAGGTAGTATGGCTAGAGCATTGAAAGAAAATGCATCATCATTAACAGATGAACAAATGAAGCTTATTGCCAATCATGGGGTTCATGCTTTTGTTGAAAATAACTGTGAGATACTAAAGGCTATAAGAGAGGCAATTCAACTAAAATCAAAACAAGGCGATTTGTCGGTTTTTGTTGGTAATCAATATCAGAGCGCTATCGACAAATTACTATCGTTTTATGGTCTAGATACTATTAAAAGCTTTCCGGTCAACACCGAATTAACTGCACAACATCAAGAGCAACTCTCTCAGAATCAAGATAAGCTCTACTCATATAGAGAAGTAGTAGAATTAGCATATTACATAGAAAAAGGGCTTTCTGAGACCTTACTCACAATTAAAGACAAAGTTACACTTTATGCAGCAAAAGTCATATTGAAAACTGGTTGGAATTCAACTCCTACGCTAGAGCTTGATACTGACGACTTATTTTTCTTTAACACGCCATTACATTCAAGTAAAACTCCTGCTCTTCGTTTATTTAAACGCCGAGCTAATTATCAAACACAATGGCATAAATTTGAAATTAAAGCCGAAGATCTAGAAAAAGAAGGCGTCTTATACGGCGACGTTGTCGAACCAGTAATATTTGATATTAAGGCTGCGACTAAACTTACGTCTATTTACCGCCCTTCTATTGAGAACCTATCAAAAAGAATTTTTGTTTTTCCCAAAGTAAATAGTATTGGAGAAGTAAAGATTCAATTATTAACAGCATCACGTTTCAAGACCACTATAGATAGGATATTGACTGAGCTTGGGTGTGATATCGTATTTAATTCGCAAAAGATCAGAAAATCAGGGCTTAACTACATTTACCGAAAAGTTGCCAAAGAATTTAAGTGGTATCAAAAAGCTGGCAAGCACTCTTATGAAACGTTCTTGCGTCATTATTTAATGCAAGATAACAAAGATGTTGCAATGACAATCAACAGAGCGACAAAAACAATGGCAGACTATTTTGTTCGCGATGTTACCGACAAAGTAATCATTTTGCAGACTCCACCAGAAGACGGTAAAAAAGTCCCGAATGGCACATGCATTAACTCAAAAGATAAATCCGCAGTAGTGGCATTCGAATCACAAAACAGGAAATTATTAGACCAGCGAGATACAAACGAGCATGCATGTGCCGACTTTAACGCATGCTTGTGGTGTCCGTTCTATCGCTGTGTTGCTGACGCATTGCATGTTTGGAAACTTTTGTCATACCGGGATTTTGTTGTTGCTGATATGGAAAACTCAGCCGCAACATTTGACTCTATAACAGAGCAACTGGAAAACATAGAGCAGTTGAAAAATAGGGTTAACGAAATATTAGCTGATATTGCCAAGCTTAATGCTCAAGCTGTGACTGATGGAAAAGAACTATTGAGAACAGAGGGTATTCATCCTCATTGGAAAAACACAGGTTTGCTATGACCAAAGAGATAACTAAAACAAAACTACTTGATATCGCTGTTGTAAAAACACATACAGGTCAAATCACTATAAAACCTTTGGTTCAGGTGTTAGAAGATTTTAAAGTTGATGATACTAGCGCTTTTAATTCGATTGCTTTGTGGGAAAACAGAGCATTGAATATTGCTAAACATGGCACTATTCACTTTGGCGATGACACTTGGATAAGCTATGAAGAAACGCAAAGAAATGTGAATTTTAAAGGTGTTGATGAATTAGCATATCAAATTCGAATTTATTCACTAATTAAACTCACACATGGTGATGTTGTAGGCGGTAAACCTCTAAAAATCTCTACACTTCAAAATGATGTAACGTATCTAAATTTATTTGCAGCCTTCTTAAGACAAAGAGGTTATCACTCATTTCATGAGTTGGAGTTCAAATCTGACTTAGTTATTAGGAATCTCATAAAAGACTATTTATATGAAGTCAGGAAAATAGCTATTTACAGACAATCACACTCATTTACTAAACTATTTGACGTGCAGCGCAGCTTTCGTCTTTTTGGCCCTAAGGTGTGTAGTGTTTTTATTGATGTACTTAACCAACTAAACGAGTTACACCATCCGAGACCAGTCACTTATTCGCACCCTGTCATTCCTACTAAAGTAATGAAAAAAATTCTGAAGTTTGCAGAAAAAATAGTTGAAAACTCTAAGGATAAGATAGAACGATGGCTAGAATTAAATGCACGCTTAATAGATAGTTTAAATGAAGGCTCCGTTGAACCACCGCCCAAAATTAGTACAGGTGAGCTAATAGCAAAACATGTAAGAAACTTACCCGATGAAGTGGAATTCATTCAATTATCCGAAGAATTAGAAGATTTAAAATTAGCCACATACATTAATATCTTGGCCTATACAGGCATGAGATATAACGAAGTACTTACATGCAAGGTTGGCTGTGCCAATTACAAAGATGATATTTATTACATTACGGCAATCATGACCAAAACCGACAACAGTAAGGTTGAGATGGAATGGTTTTCAAACGCTGAAGTACATGAGTGTGTTGGTATTTACGAAAAATATGTGTTCGGTATGCAAGAAAGGGCAAAAGCTGTACTTTCTTCATGCAGAGCCAATATAACAAGTAGTCAAGCACACAACTTGAAAGAAGGGTTAGAAAGAAACCGTCTTTTCGGGGTTTCACATAGTAGCTGTAGTGTTAGTTTTAGCGATGCTGGGCGATTCACAAAATTTGAGGTTAAAAACAGTGAAAACATTGAGCTTTTTGACTTAACTCTAGACGATGATGATATAGCAGAGCTTGAACGCCTTGAATCTAACTACAAAGAAGTTAGAGGAGAGAATAGAGGTGTCCCATACGAAGAAGGCGATACGTTTAGATTAACCGCTCACATGTTTCGACATACGTTGGCCTACTTTGTCATTGCCAATAAATTAGGTGAGCTTGATGATATTAGATATCAATTTAAACATTTAACCAGCCTAATGACGTTTGTTTATACTCGAAGAGCATTTTTGGCCTCAACAACTTTAATTAAAACTACTGAAGAGTTTAATGAGATTTTAATTGACCGTGTTGCAGAAGAGTTAATAGATGAAGCCGAGTCACAATCACTTAAAGGTGGTGCTGGTGAGCAAATTAATAAAACATCTAAAGATCTGATAATAGGTATTACTGATAGTCAAAGTAAAGATTCGACTGTGATTAAGCAGATCCATTTCAGTTCAATTGAAGAACTGAAAAAATTTCTCGTCAAAAATATTAAAAACATACGTGGCTTGCCTACGGGGTACTGCACTGCGGGAGAAGCTTGCAAGATAAAAGGAGCAGGAATCCCTAGTGGCTGTGTGTATTGTGGTAGTAAAATCATTACCAAACGCCACAAGGTCAATTGGCAAGTGATAAAAAAAGATGCGACCCAGAAACTAGAGGCATATGCAGCATCAACCACAGAAGAGCAAGAAGATTACGAGCTATTTGCTATTCACTGGAAAAATAATATAGCAGCAGCTGACTATGTATTAGATGAAGGCAAAGCGCATACAAACCAAGGAGAACAAGCATGAGTAGCGCATATGATGATATAAAACGTGCTTTTGAAGAGATGAAATCTGATGGCAGCAAGATAACCAAAAATGCAGTAGCAACGAGAGCTAAAAGAAATATTGCGAATCTATCTAAAGAAGAAGAAAAATGGGTAAAGTTACGAGAAAGTATTGAAAAAGCTCAATTAACTTGGGAAGAAAAAAATAAAGATAATTTAATAAAACAACTCAGAACAAAGGTAGCCGAACTAAAAAGCAAGCTTGCTAAAGAAAAGCAAAAAAATAATATCGGCACTAAGGAAATCGATAATAAAGATACAAAGTTATTAGTGTTGTTGAGTGAAATGTACGCAGAAATAGATAAGCTCAAACTGATTAATGCCGATTTACAAAATCAACTTCAGCATTCAGGGCAACATACAGAAATAAGAGTGGATACGTCTACTGGTGAAATTATTGAATTAGTTTCAACGAAACAATAGATTAGATGTAGTAGCTCATATCTCAACTTACAGTTTTGTTGATTAGGCTTAGACTTCACCTGACAGGCAGCAAGAGCGAACAAGAGACGGTCAGAGTGATCTGGATATGTGAACTTAATTCTACAAAGAGGACGCTTAGCGACCCCGTTCATGCAATAAAATTGAGTTTAGGCAATCCGCATTAATTGTATAATGATATTTCTGCTTCTAAAGAGTATGTTTATGAGAACCATTGGAAAACTGGCAAAAGATTTAGATATCAATGTTGAAACAATCCGTTTCTATGAGCGCCAAGGTCTGATAGAGCAACCTTTAAAACCAGAGTCTGGTTACAGAATGTATGGCGATGCCCTTACCAGTCAACTCAAATTTATTCTGAAAGCTAAAGCATTAGGGTTTACGCTGAAAGAAATTGAATCGCTTATGTCACTAAGTGACAGTTGCGCTGATATTGAGTCGATGGGGTTGCAAAAACTTAATCTCATTCGTAATAAAATTGCTGATTTACAGCGATTAGAGAAAGTAATTCAAGATATGACAGATTCTTGCAAGGCCAATCAAGACCCTCAATCCTGCCCGGTAATAAATTCACTTAAATAGCTATTGACCCCGTACTTATGTACGGAGTTTATACTACCTTAAAAATTGAGGTAGATAGTTATGATCAATAAAATTCTAGATAAAGTAGGTTCTGGTGGCGTTTGGCTAGCCGCCCTTAGCTGCACAGCATGTTTTCCTGCACTCGGCTCATTGGCATCTGCTCTTGGGTTAGGTTTTCTTTCACATTTTGAAGGGATAGCGGTGAACACCTTATTGCCATTATTTGCTTCACTAGCGTTGTTAGTTAATTTCTATAATTGGTATCAACATCGAGATTCATTGAGAGGCGTTTTAAGTGTCATTGGCCCAATTGCAGTATTGCTGACCCTTTATCCTTTATGGCAATACGACTGGAGCACTTACTTATTTTACTTTGGGATCATTTGGATGGTCGTAATGTCTATTTTAGATATTGTTAAGCCCATTAAGGAACCAGTATGCAAGGTATAGAACTAGAATCTAAAATCACTTGCCCTGAATGTGGATTTAGCAAAGTTGAAACCATGCCTACAAACGCTTGCCAATGGTATTACGAATGCGAAAGCTGTAAAGCACTACTTAAACCGTTAAAAGGTGATTGTTGCGTTTATTGCTCTTATGGAACAGTTAAGTGTCCTCCTATTCAAGAAGGCAATGCATGTTGCTCAGGTAAGTAGCCTAGTATTCGGTGGTTCTGTGTCAACCAAGTAATATCTTAAATGCGATTGCGATTAACACTAAACCACCAAATAGTTCAGCTTTAGATTCCAGCCATACGCCACTTCTTTCGCCGATATTCACACCAATCCAGCTAAAGGCAAACGTCGTGACGCCTATTATCAAGCAAGCTACGGCTATATCTACCTCAAGCAATGTGATTGCATAACCTGCCGCCATTGCATCAATACTGGTGGCAATAGCAAGAACAAATAGTACACGATGAGTAACATTAGCAATATCTTCTTCAATTCCTTCAGATTGGGACTCATAAATCATTTTGCCACCGATAAATACTAGCAAAATAAAAGCTATCCAAGGTGCATAATCTTCAATCCAAGATGATAAACCTTTACCGCTGTAATAGCCTAAAAGAGGCATAAAGCCTTGGAAAAAACCAAAATAAGCAGCGGCTTTAATAAAGAGCTTTTCAGCATTTACTACTTTTTTAGAACCTAAGCCTATGGATACTGCAAACGCGTCCATACTGAGTGCTATAGCTAATACAAATACTTCAAACAAACCGATTAAACCTGAATAAAATTGTTATAAGATTACGTGACGTATAATTAGTTACTTGATTGATGTTAAACACCTAAGATTTACTGACAATTTTTCTATTATCAAAGCCTTATTTTTACACCAAATTTCAGCCAGATATTCAGTAACAGTGCCAACACTTGAAGGAAACAGAATATTCCCCGCCACTTTGGCGAAAGGTCCATCAGTTTCGAGTAGAACTCTATCTTGAGGTATCCACGATATTACTTTTTTAGCTCTGGCTGAAGTTAGCATGGCTGGCCCAATAGAGAAGAAACAGCCTAGCTCGACGGCTTCTAGAACTTGCTTCTTAGTACCTAAAAACCAATGAAGAATAGAAGTACCAGCATTGGGATGTAACTTAAGTTGTTCAAGAACTTCACCAGTCGCGTTAAGACTATGGATAGTTAGTATTTTGTCATCAAAGCCTTCACATTTTTTTAGAATATGCGTGAAAACCTCTAATTGATCATCAAAGTAATCAGCGTAACCTTTTGAGCCATCCAGTCCAATTTCTCCAATATATCTAGTTCTATCAACTAGCTTATCGAATAGTGCTAATTCATTTTTTCTTAGATGAGCAAGTTGAGGGTGAAGCCCCAAGGCCGTCTTACAGTGTTTTATGCCACTTGTTAACTGGACAGTACCTTCAAAAGCTGAAGGCACCGTAGTTACTGATAGCACGTAATAATTACTGCTTTTTATGTCGTTCAATACCTCTTGATGATCTGGATATAAATCAACGTGGCAATGAAGATCCATCATGACGATTTATCCGCTTGGAGAAATAATTCAACCTCTGCCAATCCTCGCTTAATAGTTGATTCTAATTTTTCTCGTATATCTTTTTCTTGTGGTATTGGCCCTGAACTTCGAAGCCAAGAACGATAGTTATCGGATTGTTTCAATCTAATAATGGCAGTTTGAACCGCTTGGAGATCATCGCGAGTATCTTTTTCTTTGATAAGATCTCTCAACCGCTTTGTCTTGTATGGCGCATCTTGTGTAAAACCAGCATGAAAAACTGACGCTCTTCGAATAAGGCAAGGTACACAATGCCCACACTGTTTATGTTCTCTGTGCCAATGACTGCATGAAACACTTAGGGGAACTGCTTTTCTAATTGCGTCTTGATCAACACATTCCGCTAACATTTCACCTTTAGTTTTGAATTGATAGGGGTTTACAAATTTGACATGAAACCCAGTGTCTCTAAGCAAAGATTCAAGCCTGCTTAGAAAATTAGGATGAGTAGTTCTAGTGCTATGGCTACCAATCCGTCTTCTGGTAAGCGGCGGATTTATAGAAATATAGCCATTCTCTGGGACGACAATAGTTTCAATACTGCTATCGCAATTAGCATTTCTTAAGGCTGATATACCAAGTACCGCCATAGCTAGGAAGTTAAAGCTTCTTCCCCTCATACTAATGTCAGTTTTACCTTCTAAGTGCTTAATAATATGGGGAGACATTGAATAGGACAATTCGCCGAATGGCGGGGATAATAATTGCTTAATGTCTTCTTGCTTAGCGCCATCACCACGATAAGCGTGACTAACCAAGAGAGGCTTTAAATCTGATTCTCCGTTCAAAATATCAATTGCACCAACTGCGCTATCAAGACCACCAGAAAAAAGGCAAACAGAGTTGAGTCCAATTAATGATTTTGCTTTTGCTTTCGCTTGCTCACTTGTTTTAGGAGTCGGCATCGGCATAGTTGTTTTTTCAAAAGTAAACAGCCATTGATCGCCTGTAAGAAAGTTGAGCAAAGAACTCAGTTCAGGTTCTACAAAATTCCACATATCCTCATCAGTTACAGGAACATGCAAATGCATTTTTCTAGCCCATGCATTTTCTGCATTATCCCTTAATTCAAATGTATCAGCAGCGGTAACGGCGGTAGCAATTGTTATCAGATCTATTGAATCAGCATCTACATTCAATCCTAAATCACGAACTGTTTGTAGTAGTTGTTTTGACACCAAGCTGTGCTTAGTGATGTCATTTTGATGCGTATGAAACATTTGGACAGGATGACAATCATCAGAAAAGTCAGGCAAGTTAGCAGGGTCATGGTTAAAGTAAAAATTAGTCATTAAAGCTCTCCCATTCATCAACCGTCATAGCAATAGCATCGGCTTGAATTTTAGTAATATTTTCTTTGCTAATAGTACTGGGGTTGCCATTAGTTACTTTGTCTAACTGCTCTTGTGTAATCACTTTTATTAGTTCCCTTAATTCAACTTCCATTTGATGATGCTTGCTTGCTGGCTCAACATGAAACCAAGCTCTGCCCATGCCTTCAACCACATCCTGAAAAATAAGGTCTGTTAAATAACAGCCTATGGCTTCTTGGATAACTTCGTCAGTAAAACTGTTTGGGTCAAATTCTTCTGTATCGGGGAGTGCTTCTTCTAGTGCGTAATCCAACGCAACTCTTACAGCATCCGAATCGGCATTATCAGGCGCTAAATGGCTAGCAATTTTGTCGATTGCTTGATCAGTCGATAGCCCAGTTAGATCACCTAATGATAAGCTTTGATTATTAACCGTTACGGTGTCGCCACGCATGACACCAAGCAATCCAGAACCAGCAGTTATGCCGCTTGATAGTCTCCTGCTTGTGCTTTTACCTCCGCCAGAGCCTTTTCTAGAGTAACTTTTTAATGAACGCCTTAGATCTGAGGTTGAGCCACCTGTTTGCGCATATTTACCAAATGCTCTTCTGGCACTGGCAAACCTATTTGGAGGCGGTGTTGCTGTAGGTGAACCACCGATTTCTTGTTGAACCTTGTCATTGTCAATATCATTGCTATTGTCATTCTGATCATCAGCTTGATTATTATCAGAGCCAGCTTGCTCATCCCCATCAGTACCTGATGCAGGTTCTATTGTGACAGGATCTCCTTGCTCTGCCCAAGATGGAATAAGTGGACTCTTATTATTTGGTCCTGTTGACGATGCGGACGTACCCATATTACTTAGTTCCCTCTAGTTCTTTTAAAATTGGATTAAGCCATCTTTGGCGGGGCAAGCTTTTTAAAAATGTAAGAAGACTTAAGCTACATTTATCATCCTGCTTGGCAAGTAACACAGCCCCATAAATGCCTGTTGGTCTTTCGGTCCAATCACCAATCAACTTAAAGTTTTCAATCAAACCATCCATGACTGACATGTATTCTTCCTTCGGAGTTGTGGTAATCGCAGTAGAGTTAACGCCACTGACCCTTACCTTTTGCTTCATTAATTCTTCTACGAGTTTTTGAGCGGCTCCAGACATTACCGAATTAACAGCCCCCATTGGAATGCTTTCTCTGCTCAGATATGCCGCTGGTGTCAAATCCATTTCAGTGAACATGGGAGGTAATTTCGACCATTTATCAATAAAAGCTAGGTCGAGTTTCCACTCTTCAGGTAAATTAATTTCGTCAAATTCGACTTCTGAATTTTCAAGATCCGCTAATACTTTTGGATATCCGTTTTCCTTATCAATTAATTCATAAAGCTTGTTGGTAGCCTGAGTGCCTAAGCACCTCTCAAAAATTACCAGCTTAGTGATAGTTTTTTCATCAAGCTGCATTCCTCTGCGATGAGCGGTTTTCTTTCTCATCTTAACCTGATTGAGTAATCGCTTAACTATGCGAGGGTTGCCGTTAATGTTTGTGGATTCAGCTAATAGTGGAGCTAACTGTTCAGCAACCACAAATTTACTTCTGAGTTCGGAATGCTTTTCAATCTCGTGATCTTGAAGTAGCTCGTCAACGGTAATTTGTGGTTGTTTCCACGACAGCCTTAATGACTCTTCAAGGGCACATCTTATCGTTTCTAATTGCGCATCGGTAACGCCGTGATCTTGAGCAGTAAGCATCATTAAATATGCCCTTATCTCCAGAACGCCGGGTCTTGGTACATGCACAGGAATTTGAATAAGCTTGTCTAAATAATCAGTTTGATGTCGTTGAGATGCACCTTTGTGATACTCAGGCACTGCCAAGCGGATCATGTCCTCATCGGCGGCAATAACAAATGCAGTATTGGGTAAAAATAGAAATAACCTGATCGCCTCAAGGGTCGAAATAGCATTAAATGGAGAGCAGCGATCTAAATTATCGACATAGACAATAAGTGGCTTATCAAACTCCTTTAACAGATCAGAATATGCTTTTCGGAATTCTTTAATTTCTTTAGGAGGTGAAAATGATTTATTATCTTTGATCAAACCTTTGTTTTTCTTCGCGACATCCTTAGCGCCATCGACAGCACCTTTTACATCATCAACATCCAGTTCACCATCGTCACCACCACTGAATAGTCCCATGATCTTCTGTATACCACCCATAGTTGGTATACCAGCTAATGCTGCACCACCATCCATTAGCAATCCCATCAGTCTGATCTTATCTATTCGTCCAGCAAACTCTTTTGCTTTTGCACTGAGATTTTTATCGTCTGCTGCTTTTTTAACTAAAGTAGATGCAATTGTTTCTAGTAACGCCGCTTTAGCGTCATCATACCCTTGGAAAGTCCATGCATCGAAATGTACTTGGATATATTCTTGTTCATCACTTTCCAGAGAAGCCTTAGTAAGTTCAAGAATCGTCGATTTTCCAGCGCCCCAATCACCAAAAACGCCTATACTAATAGGCATTAACTCCTTTTCTGTTATAAGATCTTTTATTGACTCAGCCGTTTCATTAAAATTTAAGAAATCAATTTTTGATTCTTTATCAGACCACATAACGTCTCCTTTTATTTATTATTTCTTTTGTTCCATTCTTTCAATAATTCGGTGAACCGTGGGGCGGCTAACAGAATATTTCTTCGCTAATGCAGAGATCGATTCACCATTTAATTTATCTTTATATAATTCTTTCGCTTGTTTGTCTGATAAAGCAGGCAATCTGCCCATGTGTTTGCCTTTAGCTTTAGCCTCTTCACGACCTTCTGTGGTTCTGGCTTTTATAAGATCCCGCTCAAGTTGAGCGAATATGTGGCTACGCATAATGTTTGAGATTATTTCTCATCAAGCCAGATTGGGTGAGTACTAGGAAATCTTCGTCAGATTTGAGCCTGAAGCAGTCGTAAACGATGGTACAAAATTACTTCAGCTAAAATTCACTTTGATACGAAACCGGACATTAGGCTTAGCGTATCTCATGACAAGTGTTCCAACAATATAGTCGTTGCTCTTACTTTTAAATTTAAATCTTGTTTTAGATCCTCTGTACAATTAGTAACACACCAACGCGACTTTAATGTGGAATTAGGATCATCGGTTAATTTATTCTATCTAGATAGCTCTTCTATTTTTTATCTTTGATAAACATCGGTATAAAACGGGCAGTCCAAATAATGTTAGCAGTGTTTGCTGTCACTACCCCCCAACAATTATTTTCTTGGAATAGCTATTTGAGTTACTTCCCAATCTTTTCAAATTAAATAACTTTTTATTTGACTCTATAGCCACTATAGATTTTATACTTATTTTAATATTGTTTCGGAATGTTAAATATGTCAGAAAAATGTAGTGGTCAGTGTCAATCATCTCCTACCAACGAAGACGTAAAAATTGATACACAATTAGATAACTATAGTGGCGCGTTTGTCAGTACATATAAAGTGCCTCAAATGGACTGTCCTTCAGAAGAGAGATTGATCAGATTAGCACTTGACTCAATTCAGCCTTCAGTTGGATTGCAGTTTGATATTCCTAATCGCTTAGTCAAAGTTTTTCATGATGAAAATTTAGATGAGATAACAAAAAAGTTACAACAACTTAAACTCGGTGCAGAGTTAGAGTCAACTAAACAAAGTTGCAGCACCGAAGCTGCAAAAGCAAAAGACTTAGCCCAAAAAAATGAGATGAAAGAAGCATCAACCCTAAAATGGTTGTTAGCCATTAATGGAGTCATGTTTTTTATAGAAGTAATTGCTGGGATTATTGCACAGTCTGCTGGCCTAATTGCAGACTCATTAGATATGTTTGCTGATGCTGCTGTGTATGGTTTAGCTATTTATGCCGTAGGTAAAAGTATTAGCATGAAACTTAGAGCAGCACATATATCTGGTGTGCTTCAAGTTATTCTAGCGCTAGGTGCTTTGAGCGAAGTCGTAAGACGCTTTGTTTACGGTAGTGAACCGATCTCTTCTTTAATGATGATATTTGGTGGAATAGCACTAATCGCTAACGTTGCTTGTCTGTTTTTGATATTTGGCAACAAAGAAGACGGCGCTCATATGAAAGCGAGTTGGATTTTTTCCGCAAATGACGTTATCGCAAACGTTGGTGTAATTTTAGCTGGCTTATTAGTTACAGCAACAAGCAGTCGTTATCCAGATTTAGTGATTGGTTTGATAATTGCTCTTGTCGTTTTAAACGGTGCTCGCCGCATCTTACAGCTAAAGTATTAAGCAGAGAAATGAAAATAATGCACTCATCGTATATCAAATCAAATATATCATACGTGATAATGATTTTAATCGCGGTGCAGTCTGTGTTTTTTTCGCTAGAAGAGCTTGAAATAAACTTAAGTGAAAGTTCTTTTAGTTCATCACTAACTAAGTCTATTACCCCGCTAAAAGCTCCAGAAGACTCCAATATGCTTGAGGTGAATAATAGCAACTCTTCAATTGATAATTGTAATTTTTGTTGCTGTTGTCACTTATTTTTAAATGCTGATTCTTCCTGTAACATTTTCCAAGCAATAGAATATTTCCTTACCTACGCCTTAGTTTCTCCTGAGCTAAAAGGCTATATCTCGGTGCCATTCCGCCCACCTAAATACGCCTAAATTTTATAGAAAATTATGAAAGGTCAAATGTTAATGACCGAAAAAAACATATAAATTTATAGGAAAGTATACATGGCACTTAATACCTGTGTGCATCGCAAGATAGCAATTTTGAGGTGTGTAACACCTCGGCTTAAATATATCGCGTTTCTCGCGTTGTCACTTTTTACATTTAATGTTTATGCCTTTGAAAAGCAGTTAAATCTTCAAGAGGCAATTCAGTGGACGCTTAAACAAAATCCTGAACTCAAAATATTTGATTTCAAACAAACCGCATTAACAGGACAAGAACAAACAGCAAGTTTAAATCCTGCTTATGAACTAGAAGTTGAAGCTGAGAACTTTGCAGGCTCAGGTGAATTTAATGCATTCGACAGTGCTGAATTAACAGTCGCTCTATCTTCGGTTATCGAAATGGGAGATAAACGCTCAGCGCGGATTGGACTTGTTTCAAAATCAAGAGCACTACTCAATGCTGAGAAAGAAGTCTCTGCGCTTAATTTAATGGCTCAAGTCACTGAGAAGTACGTGGAAGTACTTGCAGCCCAACAAAGAGTTATATTGGCAGAAAATGCTTTGAGCTTAGCACAAGAAACGTTAGAGATTGTATCTCAGCGTAACCGCGCAGGTGCTACTCCTGAGGCTGAAGTGAAACGCTCAAAAGCAGTTATTGCTCAGGCTAACCTCACCCTTCAATCTGAACAAAAGCGCTTGGAATATTTGAAGCTCTCATTAGCAGCCTACTGGGGGGAAAACTCTGTAACCTTCTCTGAAGTACAAGGGGATCTTTTTCAGTTTGGCAATGATAGTGACTTTAACAGCCTTTTTGCGAAGTTAGAGAAAAACCCTGCTATTCAAGTTTATGCAAGTGAGCAGCGACTAAAAGAGGCCGAATTACAGTTGGCTAAAACAGAGTCAACGGCCAATATCAAATGGTCTGTTGGTGTTAGGCGCTCTCAAGAAGCCAATGATACGGCACTGGTCGCTGGCTTTAGCTTACCTTTGTTTGCTGAAAAGCGAAATTCTGGTGCAATCGCTAGTGCGCTAGCAGAGCGTGACCAAGTTGCCATAGAGAAAGAGGCGACTAAGTTGAGGTTTAGAAATCACTTACTACGAGCATACTCCAATAGAAAACAAGCCATATTAACAGCTAATTCATTAAAGCAGTCGGTTATCCCAATGCTTGAAGATGCACTGGAAGATACTCAAGACGCCTATCAAAAAGGTCGATATGGATATCTTGATTATGTATCGGCTAGACAAGAGCTGTTAAATGCTCGGCGAACCCTCATTGATGCGGCATCTGCTGCCCTAATTTATGGCGCAGAGATAGAAAAACTAACAAACGAAGCGCTGTCACTCTAAATAAACATCACTTTAAGTTTAATAACAATTTATTGATTCAGTTATTAACTGAATCGTTTAGGAATTCAAAATGAAAAACTATTTACTCGCACTATTGATTTTTATTGGGTATCTATCACCCATTCAAAGTGTTATCGCTAGTGAAGATGAACATGAAGGCGAAGAAGGCATTAGCAAAATAAACAATAACATGGCAAAAAGGCTTGGTGTTGAAACAGCCTATTTAGCTTCAAAAACGTTGAACCAAACTATCCCTGTATACGGCGCTACGACGATAGGCGCTGAACAATTATTTCAAGTTGGCGCTAGATATAACGGCGTTATAAAGACAATTAACTCCACTGTTGGTGATAAGGTAAAAAAAGGAGATCTATTAGCCGTTATTGAATCTAATGAAAGCTTAAATACCTATAAAATAACATCCCCTGTTTCTGGGACTGTTTTACAGCGAAATGGAAATATTGGCGGTATCACGCAAAACACTAGCTTGTTTGAAATCGTCAATTTTGACACCTTGTGGGCTGAATTTAAGGTGTTTACCAGCCAATATAATCAAATCAAAGTCGGTCAACCTGTTGATATTGAGCATGGTGAACAGGCATTCAACTCAACCATCACCAATATAATTCCAGCTAAAGATCAGTCTTATGTTTTAGCACGTGTACGTTTAAATAACACTGAGCTAAACCTAACCTCAGGCCAATTATTAATGGGCAGCGTAAAGATAAACCGATTTGAGGTGGATTTAGCCGTCGAGAAAGTTGCGATACAAGAACTGGGAGGACAATTTGGTGTCTTTGTAAAAGAAGATGAAGAGTACGAGTTTGCGCCACTTGTGCTCGGACGTTCAGACAAAAACTATATCGAGGTCATTGATGGCCTCAGTAAAGACGCTGAATATGTAAACAAAAACAGTTATCTGATAAAAGCGGATATTTTGAAATCTGAAGTAGAAGACGACGATTAGGAGACGCAATATGATTGAATCAATTTTGCGTCTTGCAATAAATAGACGCTATTTAGTATTAAGTCTGCTGATGGTAATCATCGGCGTTGGCATGTGGAGTTATCAAAAACTTCCCATTGATGCTGTTCCAGATATAACAAACGTGCAGGTACAAATAAACACTTCTGCCCCCGGTTATTCACCTTTGGAAGCGGAACAAAGGGTGACCTTTCCTGTAGAAACCGCCTTAGCCGGATTGCCAAAGCTGTCTCACACCCGCTCCCTGTCAAGATATGGATTATCTCAAGTAACCGTTATCTTTGAAGAGGGAACCGATATTTATTTTGCTCGCAACTTAATCAATGCAAGATTAGCTGCGATAAAAGGCGTTATTCCCTCTGGCTTAGAGCCAGAAATGGGTCCTATTTCGACAGGGCTTGGCGAAATATTTATGTATACCGTACAAGCTTCTCCTGACGCTAAAATGCCTAATGGAGAGCCTTATACCGCTATTGCCTTAAGAGAAATACAAGACTGGATCATTAAACCGCAATTGGCTCAAGTTAAAGGCGTCATTGAGGTCAACAGTATCGGCGGCTACAACAAGCAATATCACATAACGCCTAAACCCGAAAAATTACTTTTTCATCAGGTAACCTTTGAAGAAATATCTGATGCATTACGTAAAAACAATGACAACCGTGGCGCAGGTTATATCGAACAAAACGGACAGCAAGTTTTAGTACGCTCCATTGGGCAACTAGCGACAATAGATGAGATCCTCAATGTCATCATCAAAAAGAACGATGGTATTCCTGTAAAAATAAGTGATGTTGCCAATGTTGCTATAGGCAAAGAACTTAGAACAGGGGCTGCTACTCGTAATGGCATTGAGACAGTGCTTGGTACAACCATGATGCTGATTGGTGAGAATTCTCGCACCGTTGCTTTAGAAGTGGAACATAAGCTCAGCGAAATACAAAAATCTCTGCCAAAGGGCATTACCGCAGAGCCTGTTTACGACAGAACAACGTTAGTAGATAAAGCGATTGCAACCGTTACCAAAAACCTCGTTGAAGGTGCGCTTTTAGTTATTGTTGTGTTATTTATTCTACTTGGAAATTTACGTGCAGCTCTCATTACCGCTGCTGTTATCCCTATTTCCATGTTAATGACAATCACAGGTATGGCGCAAGCAGGAGTATCTGCCAATTTAATGAGTCTCGGCGCATTGGACTTTGGCTTGATAGTGGACGGGGCTGTAATCATCGTTGAAAACTCTGTCCGTAGGTTAGCACAGGCCCAACACAACGGTCATAGGCAAGACTTAAGAGAACGCCTAAATACCGTTTTTGAAGCCACTTCAGAAGTGATACGTCCAAGCTTGTTTGGTGTGGCAATTATCACTGTTGTTTACATCCCCATTTTCACGCTAACTGGCGTTGAAGGGAAAATGTTCCACCCTATGGCGGCAACTGTCGTTATGGCGTTAATTTCCGCAATGATCCTTTCAGTTACACTGGTTCCTGCTGCTGTAGCTGTGTTTATGAAAGGTAAAATCAGCGAAAAAGAAAGTGTAGTTATTCGTTCAACCAAGTCTATTTATGAACCATTGTTAAAAATGGCGTTGAAATTTCGTTGGGTTATTGTTTCATTCTCAACGCTGTTAATGGGGTATAGCCTTTGGTTAGCAACAACGCTGGGTAGTGAATTTGTTCCACAGCTAAATGAAGGGGATATAACAGTCCAAGCGCTAAGAATACCTTCTACCGGCCTAGAGCAATCAGTAGAAATGCAAGAAGTACTTGAGCAACGTATTAAAGCGTTTCCTGAAGTTGATAAAGTATTCTCGCGCATCGGCACATCAGAAGTAGCAACTGATCCAATGCCACCGAGTATTGCTGATATCTTTGTTATTTTAAAACCACGTAAAGAATGGGCCGAACCTTCAAAGCCAAAGAGTGAATTAGTTGAAGAAATGGAAGAGGTACTGAAAAACATTCCGGGCAACAACTATGAATTCACTCAGCCTATTCAAATGCGTTTCAATGAATTGATTTCTGGCGTTAGAGCTGATGTCGGCATCAAAATATTTGGTGATGATTTGGATCGGTTATTACTCACCGCAAAAGATATTCTAAATATAGTGAAAACCGTGGACGGTGCTGCTGATGCCCGAATGGAACAGGTCACAGGTGTTCCATCTTTATCAGTAATTCCTAAACGAGAAGCGCTTGGTAGGTATGGTTTGAGCGTTACCGAACTGCAAGACTGGGTTGCTACTGCAATTGGCGGTGAATCTGCGGGGATCATTTATGAAGGTGACAGACGATTTGAGTTAGTTGTTCGCCTACCGGAGCAAATAAGAACGGATATCGATAGCTTGAAGCATCTGCCGCTTCCACTTGAGAATGGTAACTATGTGCCACTTGAAGAAGTTGCAGAGCTTAAATCTGAGTCTTTACCTGCTCAAATTAGCCGTGAGAGAGGTAAAAGAAGAGTTGTGGTTACCGTCAATGTTCGTGGTAGAGATTTAGGCGGTTTTGTCAAAGAAGTGAAAGCTAAAATTAATCAGGAAGGAGAAATTCCAGCAGGATACTGGCTTGATTATGGCGGAACCTTTGAACAGCTAGAGTCAGCGAGTAAAAGATTAAGCTTAGTTGTGCCGATCACACTAATTGTTATCTTAGGTATTTTGGTTATTGCATTTGGTTCATTAAAAGATGCATTGATCATTTTCAGTGGTGTACCGTTAGCATTAACTGGGGGCGTAATTTCTCTTTATTTAAGAGACATGCCTTTATCTATTTCGGCAGGTGTCGGCTTCATAGCATTGTCAGGTGTTGCCGTATTAAATGGCTTGGTTATGTTGGCTTTTATTCGAGATCTTTGGCATGAAAAAGGCGACCTTTACGTAGCGATCATTGAAGGTGCCATCATTCGTTTAAGACCTATTTTAATGACGGCACTGGTCGCAAGTTTAGGTTTTATTCCAATGGCGTTAAACACTGGAATTGGTGCAGAAGTGCAACGACCACTAGCAACAGTTGTTATCGGCGGTATTGTATCTTCTACAATTTTAACTTTGTTTGTATTGCCTATTTTATATCAATGGGCGCATGGCGCTGAGAGTAGTAAACAGCAATCTGACGAAATTTAAAAACAAAAAAGCAGCTTAATTACTAGGTTATGCCTAATTAAGCTGCTTTTTATATTGTATGCCCAACATTTTATTGATAAAGCTTACTGCGCTTCATCCCGACAATTTTCATTTAAAAACTCAAACTCTATCGTTGTATGCGATAAATGATAGGAAGATAATTTAGCTGCAACTTCTTGTTTAAGCCTAATTAATTCTTTAACGTCAAAGTTGTCACTCAGCTCAAGGTGCGCTGTTAAAACGTGACTTTCACCATCTAGTGACCAAAAGTGCATGTGGTGGATACCATTAACTTCAGGAAATTCCATTAGTGATAGTTTAATACGCTTTTGAGTCTCTTTATCGGGTGCAGCTTGAAGAAATAAAACGAGTGTTGATTTCAGGTTTTTGAAAACATTAAACAAGATGAACAGCGTGAACCCTATTGATAAAAGGGGATCTAATATCGGCAGTTCAGCGAACAACAGTACGATAGAGACTATAAGAACGGCAACCCATCCAAGTACATCTTCAAGAAGGTGCCATGTCAGCACTTTCTCATTTAATGTTTCACCCGCTTTTAATTTTAATACAGCATATCCGTTAACGGCAACGCCGAGTATCGCTAGCCCTAACATCCCCTCGACTACAGGCATTTCAGGATTGGACAGCCTTGGAATTGCTTCAAATAAAATCCAAATTGAGCCAATGATTAAAACAATACTGTTTATCAATGCGCCAAAGAGAGTAAGTCTACGATAACCATAACTAAACTTATCTGATGCTTCTTTATCTGAAAAACGACTTAAAATCCACGCAAAACCTATTGAAAGACTATCACCAAGATCGTGAACTGCATCTGCCATTATCGCCGTACTGTTAGTGAGCCAACCACCTATAAATTCGATAATAGTGAATGTCACATTAAGGAAAAATGCCCAACCAATACGGTCATCTTTACCATGTTGATGACTATGATTATGGTTGTGCATTTTGTACCTCTAGTACTTTTCTATTTCTTAGTTTTGATACATTCATATTAATCAAGTGACGTATCAAGCGTTGATATATCCAGCGTTTGAACCCCGACAAGTTAGTCCCTTTTTCGAGATAGAACTCATCAGGGGAATCATAAAGCCCAAAGTCATCATGAATACCTTCTTTTTGAATATAGGTATTTTCTCCACGCCAATCTGTATCTGGTGATGAAAAGCACTTTGTTGCAACACCATAACCACAAAAATCATCTTTTACTTGGTCAAATTTCTCCTGTAGAGAGCTTAAGTATTGCTCATCCAATATAAAGCCCTCTAAGTTTATCCAACGCCCTTCAAAGTAAACTTCTACCCAACTATGAATGATGTATTTAGGTGCTAACCAAAATACATAGCTTGGGATAGCACCTTTTTGTAGTTGCTGGTCTATGGTAAACCCATGAAATCGGCATTGAATGCCTAGTCCACGCAATAGTGCCATTAACAGATTACCCTTAGTATTACATTGTCCATAACCATCTGCTAGCACATCGCTTGCTGCAATATCATCGCTTTCATTATAACCAAAGAAAATCTCATCTTTTACAAACTGATAAGCGGCACCAATTTTGTTGAAGTTATCCAAGTTTTTCCACCTACGTTGATCGATCAAGGATTGGATATCTTTGTGTTCAAAATTAACGATATTCGTATTGTTTAAATATTTCTCAGTCATTTTTTATATATCCTTTTCGTTGCATACTTATACTATAGACTCTATAGTAACTATAGAGTCAAATGTCTGGGGGAAATTGATGAAAATAGGCGAATTGTCTAAAAAATCGGGCTGTTCAATACAAACGATTAGATATTATGAAAGAGAAGGATTACTGTTAAATCCAAACCGTTCAGAAGGTAATTTCAGGCTGTATGATAGTAAAGCACTTAAACAATTGGAGTTCGTAAAACATTGTCGCAGCCTAGATATATCACTCAATGATATTAAACGTCTTATCGAATTAAAAAATAAGCCAGAAGAAAGCTGCTCTAGCGTTAATGCATTAATTGATCAGCAACTTGCACTAGTGAATAAACGCATGAAAGAATTAAGGGCGCTTAAAGCTGAATTACAACAGATGGCTAGTGCTTGTGGTTCGAACAATACTATTGAAGCATGCGGGATCATTAAGTCACTAGATAAACTCTGTTAGAGGCATACGGGCAGAATATAGAACATTAATCGACTATTGCATGTCCTAAATGTGGACAGATAAAAACGGAAGAAATGCTGACAAATTCATGTCAGCGGTATCACAAGTATGAGTCACACAAGGTTTTGCCAAACTATTGAATGGTGACTGGTGTGTTTACTTCTCATATGGAACAGCAAAATTCCGCCAATTCTAGAACGACAAAATTAGTTGCAGCCGTTAATGCACTAGAGTGTTTAAATTGAAGTTTATTATTGACTCTTCAACGTCTGCTTTACACTCTGAATTTTCGTTAATAACTCAAAAGCTAACTTCCGCTTTTGGCTAAGTGAAATCATAAGGTATTCATTGATGCTAATGTCCGCAATGTCGGAGGAGCTGCCGTTAGCAAATAGCATCAAATTATCGTAATATAACTGATTGAGTCTCAGATATTATGATTAAAAAATCATACTTTCATAAAAAGAGAGATTGGCGGCATCCCTTTAAAACCTTTCAGTCTAAAATGAGATCAATCTCAATCATTATGCACAGTCACAAATACTCCACATAGGTTGATCATGGCAGTGGCAAACGGATTATCATTTTTGGTATTGAGAGAGCCGTCGATAATATTCAAACAAGCACCTTTCTTATGGATGCTTTCAATTGCCTCAAGAATAGATTTTAACGACCGTCCCAAACGGTCGAGGCGAGTAACAATAACTTCATCACCTTCCCTGATAAAGTCGATGAGTTCCTAAAGCTTTTCTTCATTTCGAATCGAAGCACCAGACTGTTTGCCTTGGAATATTTTTTCACAGCCCTGAGCGTCCAACTTGGACAGTTGAACATTTAAATCTTGTTCTTTAGTTGAAACTCTTGCAAAACCAACTTTCATATATACGAAACCTGTAACTTTCGCACACCTTAACAATTAAATGAACGAAAGTATATTAAATAAATTTCGTACATGAACGTAATAAAAAATAGAAATTCGTACACTACGGATAGAAAATGAATGACAATTCTAACTATAAAGTGACTTAATTATTTCACACGCTTCACTTGTACACGAGCTTGCCATTTGTTGAAGCTCAGCTTGTAGTGCTTTGAGTTCTCCCATTAGATTGTTAACTAAAGCCAATTTAGCCTGTGTCTATCATAAGTTCAAAACTTAAACTTTAGATATAAGCTGAAATTGAGTCAATCGTATTACAAATACTCTTATTGATACTGGCTCATTACTTGCACTTTTTCGAGAACATGACCACATGTAGAGAATAATAGGCTAACAGTGGGAAATATTTACACTATCAATGTAAGGATTACTTATGAAATACTCAAGATTTGCTGCAATGATCATCACCTCAACCATTGCTATGTTTGTCATGATGTATCTCAACACTTACGCAGTATCACATATATGGTTTAGTGAAACGCGTATCTATATGGCGTTGTATATGGGAGCAGGTATGGCAATGATCATGCTGGCCTTTATGCTTGGCATGTACAGTAACAAGAAGCTCAACATGGCTATTTTTCTATTGGCGACAATACTGTTTGCCATATGTCTTTATCTTGTTCGCTCTCAAAGCACAATTTCTGACACTGCTTACATGAAAGCGATGATTCCTCATCACTCCATTGCTATTCTTACTAGTGAGCATTCAACTTTGGAGGATGTACGCGTGCGTGAATTGGCAAATGGTATTATTAAAGCCCAACGAAAAGAAATAAAAGAAATGGAATGGCTGATTAAAGATATTTCTGAAAATGGAAAGGTCAGCTCACAAGCTCAGGCTGAGCAACGACCGCTCCCAAAGTTTGAAGGCACACTGAACAAAGGAGACTAAGATGACTAAGACAGCTACCCTGTACAGAATGGTCACTGACGAACATATCTGCCCCTATGGTTTAAGGTCGAAAGATTTGCTGGAGAGGCAAGGGTATGATGTAGAAGATCATAAGCTCACGTCAAGACAACAAGCTGATGACTTCAAAGCTAAGCATGATGTCAAAACTACGCCACAAACCTTTATTGAAGGAAAGCGTGTCGGAGGATACGATGACTTAAGAGAGTATTTTGGTAAAGATGAAGCAGGTCAAACTGGCACAACCTACACGCCCGTTGTAGCCATTTTCTCGATAGCTGCACTTCTTGCTGTCGCATCTCAACATTTTGCTTCCGGCTCATTTATCTCCATCAGAACACTGATGCTATTTATAGCTTTTTCAATGACGCTCTTAGCGGTGCAAAAACTGAAAGACCTATACAGTTTCACAAATTCGTTTATTACTTATGATTTACTAGCGATGAGATGGATAAGATATGGTTATATTTATCCCTTCATTGAAGCATATGCAGGTATTGGTATGGTTGCCCAACTACAGCCTCTCGCAGTGGCACCATTTTCATTGTTTATCGGCACAGTTGGAGCAATTTCAGTTTTCAAAGCCGTTTACATCGACAAACGCCAGTTAAAGTGTGCCTGTGTAGGCGGCGATAGCAGTGTGCCACTTGGATTTGTATCGCTATCTGAAAACTTATTTATGATCGCGGGAGCATTGATTATGCTGCTGATGTAAAGGTATAGCTCTATTCGGCGGCCCCTTAACTGTTAAGATTAGACCTAGGATGCCAGCCCACACCTTTCTAATTCATATGTAACATTCTTTCTGTCGTACTGGCATCAAGATAACCAGAACTGAGCAAACAATCTCAAAGGTTGTACAAAATAACACTAAAGTTTTTTCATTAAGTTTTATTGTTATGCTCTTGTGGTGGCTTTCGCCACCACTTTATTAGTTTTCAAGTTCCACCATATCTTTCGCTGCAATGTCACCAGACACTAGCTTTACAGTTGCGAAATGATCATTCACAATTTTAGTAATTTGTACCGTTCCTACCTTTTCGATAGTGTAGGGATCTTCACCTTCACTCAATACTATTCTTTCATGGAATCTAATAACACTGTATTTTTGCCCAACCTCTGCGCCATGCTTAGCACCAATACAGATTAGAGTTCGATTATCAGAACTTTCTACTACCTGACCTCTCATCATGTATTTATGATAAAAAGTGGTATTGGAACAACCCACTAAATATAAACCGAATGTAAGCAATAAAA
This sequence comes from Pseudoalteromonas sp. APC 3250, assembly GCF_030407915.1. NCBI lineage: Bacteria > Pseudomonadati > Pseudomonadota > Gammaproteobacteria > Alteromonadales > Pseudoalteromonadaceae > Pseudoalteromonas > Pseudoalteromonas sp. APC 3250. The sequence goes on along the minus strand of NZ_JASDCM010000010.1, from coordinate 19,223 downwards.
GAGCTTTTATATAGGGTGTTTTCATCACTGTTACCTCATTTGACTAACTAATTATCTATACACTTTTTTATGAATTCATTTGTTTTTCCGGCCAGCCCCCGAAGGTGCTTGATGACAACTCCAAGGCTTATGAACAGAGTTATCTTTGATGTTCTGATCAACAAATTTATAGTAACTTTCTTTAGTATGTGTCCACCAATCATCATGAACATCTGCGCCATACTTACGGATTACCTCCTCAATCCCATCAAGGCTTACGTTTGCGGCATCATAGGCAAGGTGTATTTCACCTTCTTTGATGTTGTAACTAACTTCATCTATACCAAAAAGCTGATCTATTTCTTTTACTAACTCGTCACAGCTTTCTTCTGTGACATTGCTAAGCTTTAGGTTTCGAACAACTAAATTTTGCTCTTTAACGCCAACTCTATGATTTAAATCGCTCATAATTTTTCTCCTAATGTTTGTGTGAATGCTGTTGATTGCTATCTTTCATTTCTTCCATTTTACGGTTCATCTGCGGCATCATGTTCCCCATCATTTCTAAATGATGTTCAGCCATCTTGATTTGTTGATGCATTGGCATTTCTTCCATGTTTTTGTGCATGGATTGCATCATCTTCATCATTGAACGGTGATGTTCAACCATCATCTGCTGTTGCTTTTCAGGATCTTTTTCAGTTTTAATGGCATGGACTTCCTTTTTCATTTCCATCATCTTTTTGTGCATTTCTCCCATGTTCTCATGTGGTATTGCCATGCCTTGATGCATATCAGCTTTGTTCGCACCTTCATGCTTATGCTCATTGTTTTGGGCAAATGAGCTAGTGGTTATAAGTAGTGAACTAATAAATAAAATTGATTTAGTTAACGTTTTCATGATTTTTACCTTCTACACTTTTATTAAAATTTGGGATCCAACTTGGTGTCGATTCCATATACCTGTGGTACTCCGAACCAAACTCAGCAATCGCTTGTGCTTCTTCGCGTTTCGCTAGCTTGACGTAAACAACGACTAAGATCGGAAACATCGCAAGTGTTGGGATTGTCGGCCACTGCAATAAAAAGCCGAACATGATTAGAATGAAAGCTACATACTGTGGGTGGCGACACCTTGCATACCATCCAGTTGTAGCCAATTGATGATGTTTTTGCGCGTGATGCAATACATTCCATGCTGAAGACAACATAAAGAAACCTGCAACAATTAACACCATACTCACTATATGAAATGGGTCCCAATGGGCATCACCTTGAAATCCAAAGAAAGTATGTAATAAATGCCCATTTTCATGCGCAAAGAAATTTACTTCTGGATAGGTCTCCGTCAGCCACCCCGACAGAAAATAGATAGTTAAAGGAAAGCCATACATTTCAGTAAATAGGGCAACAATAAAGGCAGAGAACGCGCTTAGACTTCTCCAATCAGTTGATGTTTTTGGTTTGACAAAACTAAAGGCAAAAAAGATAAAAATTGCTGAGTTCAGTATCACCATTGACCATAAGCCATAATCATATGTTTCATTCATCACTGCTTTCCTTTTTATGTGATTCCTTACGTGCCTTTTCTAACCCTTGTATGTAGCCATCGTGATAGGCTGCATTTTTATCCGTGAGTTCTTGAAAGCTCTCTTCCTTTTTTTCATCAGGCGCATGTGAATGATCGTGACCATGTTTACCATGACTGCCATGCATAAATACGTGCATCAAGGGGCATAGCAATAAAATCAAGTAGGGAAGAAATTGCAGCATATGTTGACCATGCTCAAGCACTAAGAAGTAGGTCACTGCGGCAATAAGTGCCAGTGCAGCCCAGCCTGTAGGTGTTGACCAAAAATTAGGGTGTTGATTTTTCATATTGCCCTCCTAAACGACTTTTAAGACACCGCGATACATTTGCATCTGACAGTGAAACTCATGCTCTCCCGGTGATAAGTTCAATAGGGTAATTTGAGTAATTTCATTTAATTTAAGCTGTTCGCTTATATCCAATGAAGGAATAAGCATTGTTTCAGCGCAGGGGGATTGATCTTTGCGCATAAACTTCAGAGTGACAGGTTGGCTAGCAGACACCTGAATTGAGGATGGGGAATACACACCATCCCTCACTTCAATGAGTACTTCATTACCTTGAACGATTGTTTTATTGGGTTTATATAGCCAAAACCACCAAACAATCAGCGCGATTAACATTAAGCCTAATAAGTTAATAACCATCATTGTGATTCTCCTTAATGCTCTTTTGCTTTAAAAAAGCGAAGTCGATTTGCATTTGACACTACAGTCAATGACGAAAACGCCATTGCAGCACCTGCAATTACAGGGCTAAGCAGAATGCCAAAGAAGGGATATAGAACCCCCGCAGCAAAAGGAATCCCGGCTACGTTATAGACAAACGCGCCAAACAAGTTTTGTTTGATATTTCGTAAAGTAGCTTTGCTTACCGCTATGGCATCAGCAAGGCCATGAAGTGAACCACGCATTAGGGTAATGTCAGCACTTTCGATAGCTACATCAGTCCCTGTGCCTATGGCGAAGCCAACATCGGCTAACGCTAGCGCAGGAGCATCGTTGATGCCATCTCCTGTCATACCAACAATTTCGCCGCCTTCTTGTAGCTCTTTCACCTTGTTGGCTTTATCTTCTGGCAGCACTTCAGCAAGAAACTCACTAATACCCACTTTTTTAGCTACGGCGGCAGCGGTTTCCTTGTTATCACCCGTTAACATGATGACGCGTATACCATTAGCCTGAAGCCGTTTGATAGCAGAGATTGAGTCTGACTTGATAGGATCTGCAACAGCAATGATTGCTGCAAGTTCACCATCTACAGCAAAGTACATAGGTGTTTTGGCTTCTTTGGCTAAAGACTGCGCTTGTTCAACAAAGCCTGTGAGGTCTATGCCTTTTAACTTCATTAGTTTATCGTTTCCGAAAAGCAGGGCTTTGTTGTTGCAGCTTGCTTCTACACCAAAACCCGTAATGGCGTTAAAGGCTTCAATTTTTAGTAACTCAATATCCTGATCTAACGCACTTTCAACAATCGCTTGCGCTAAAGGATGCTCTGAGCCGCTTTCTAAACTTGCTGCAAGCTGTAGTACGTCTTTTTCGTCAGTAGCTTTTGCTAAAATAATATCGGTTACCTTAGGTGCCCCTTCAGTAATAGTGCCCGTTTTATCTAAAATCATGGCAGTGATTTTAGAGGCGGTTTGCAGTGCCTCACCGTTGCGAATAAGCACTCCGGCTTCTGCTGCTTTTCCTACTCCCACCATGACAGACATGGGTGTTGCCAAGCCTAAAGCACACGGGCAGGCAATAATAAGCACAGTAGTTGCTGAAACGATGGCAAAAGCAATGGCTGGCTCAGGTCCAAAGTTAAGCCATGCTAGCGCACTTAACACAGAGGTGATCATCACGACAGGTACGAAAAAAGCTGAAATAACATCGGCCAAACGGCCAATCGGCGGTTTCGAATTTTGTGCTCGTTTCACCATATTGATGATCTGTGCAAGCGCCGTGTCTTTACCAACGCGTGTGGCTCTAAATAAAATCATGCCTGATTTGTTCAAAGTACCTGCGACAACCTCATCTTCTTCAGCTTTTTCAGCAGGCATAGGTTCGCCTGTCAGCATGGACTCATCAATAGAGGTGTGTCCTTCCAATACCACGCCATCGACGGGAATTTTTTCACCCGGTTTTACCTTCACAATATCGTTAAATAAAACCTGCTCAATACCTATCTGAACTTCTTTGTTGTCACGAACCACGGTTGCTGTTTTGGCTTGCAAGCCGATAAGACGTTTAATGGCCTCAGAGGTTTTACCTCTGGCTTTGATTTCTAATGCTAAACCTAAATCAATTAAGCCAATGATCATGGCGGTAGCTTCAAAATAAACATGCCGTGCCATCAATGGAACAGCGTCAGGTGCAAACACGACAACCATCGAATACAACCAAGCTGTACTTGTTCCTAAAGCTATTAGAGTGTCCATATTAGCGGAGTGGTTTTTAAAGCTTTTCCAAGCGCCAACATAAAAATGCTTACCTGAAAAATACATAACACCAAAAGTTAAAATGCCTACAACCAGCCAAGACATGCGCTCAAGGTTTGTTTCAACCGTCATTTCTCCAACCACAATGCTGTAGATCATCAAAGGAACGCCGAGTGAAAGGGCAATAAACGTATCGCGCATTAGCTTTTTGTAATATGCAAAATCCGCCGCCTCTTTCTCATCAAGCGCATCTGTTGCTGAGCTATCATCAATTGGCTTCGCGTTATACCCCGCTGACTCAACAGCTTTGATCAACTCTTTTGTTTTAGCTGTCCCATAAACTGTTACTGTCCTATCAGCAAAATTCATTTCCGCACTGACGACTCCAAGAGTTGCCTTCAACGCCCCTTCAATTTTGCCTACACAGCTAGCACACCCAGCACCTTCAATGATAAGCTGTTGGTTATGTGATACTTTCTCCAACGTATTCTCCTTACTTTTACACGAAGAGGATTGAGCTTTTGCCTGACAGCAACAGCCTGATTCAGTTTTTATATTTGTGTTAGTAGCCACCCTTTTTCCTCCTATGCTTTTTTAATTTGCTCAAAGTTTTCGATGAGATGACAAACCATGTTTGCAGTCGGTGCTTTGTCTTCCATTTCTTCCCATCGAGAAAGCGCAGAAGACATTTTTCCTCGAAGTGCCAACATTGCTTGAAACTGCTTTTCTGTTTCTTCAAGCCGCTCTTTGATCAGGCTTCTGACTAATGGGCACGCACTTTTACCATCTTCAGATTCATTAATAATTTCCTTGATATCTGCAACGGAAAAACCAAGGTTTCTAGCACTTAAAATGAATTTAAGTCTCGATACTTCTTTATTCGAGTATGACTTGTAGCCGTTCACTGACTTAGCAGGTTTTAACAATCCTAATCTGGTGTAATAGCGCACCGTATCAGCAGTCGTTCCAAGGCTTTTTGCCAGCTCCGCAACTTTCATATTCACTCCTCAGTTTTTTAGCTAAGTTTGTACTCTCATCTTCAGCTTAGACCTGTGTCTAAGACACAGGTCAAGTACTAATTCTAGTGAATAAGCTAAAAACTAATTTTTTGGTAAAAGAGAAATCTCGGTCAAAATCGACAGCATTAAGTACTGTAAATAGCAATAGTTTGAGCATGTTCATCATGCCTCCAAAAAATATTGTGCTAATTGTTCAAAACGGTTGGTAATTTAAACCAATCAGTAAATCGTTTTATTTTTGATGGGACTGGCGAAAAAAAGGCGCACTGATCCCGTGATTAGCCAATAATTGGTGGACGATAAAGTAAGAGATGGATACCAGATTTTGGTAGGGGTATACGCTGTAGAATTAGCTCAGAATGAATATTGCAAATACCTTCGTCTTGCGCTTCCACAAGATAGGCATTTAAATGAAAGCTTGTACAAAAACCGCCTTCACAACAAACACAATCACCAGCTTTACATTTTTCACAGTCTTCATCACCATGAAGGTGTTTAGAGTCTTGCGAATTTTCAGTGTGATAGTGACTATTGTCAATCATTGATTGATGATGCATATTTTTGCTTGGTTGTATAATATGCGTGTCGGATGAGCCATTATGATGCTCTTCACAATTCATTGGTTTAGCAATAGCAAAACTATGCTGCGTAAGCAACAGAGTAATTATCACTATTTTAAACCACCTGAAAAGTCCAAACATTATCATTCCTTCTTTAGCACCTACAATATTAGCCACTTTATAAAAATAATTTTATGATCTTGATCAACCTTTGAACTAAAACCTAAACTTTTTACTTTTTACTTTTTACTTTTTACTTTTTACTTTTTACTTTTTACTTTTTTAAACAGCTTAAACTTCACAAGTATAAAGGGGTGTCTAATTTATACTCATGAGATTGAAGCCAAGCATGAGCACCATTAAAAGAAATAAAAACCCTACGCTCATAACTAGGTATTGAGTAAGGGATCATTTTTCCAATTGTTCAGCTTTAAGCGCAGTACTTTGCAACAATCGGTTCTATCCCGGGCACACCCAATTCCCGTTCATCAAAAGTGATAAAATGGCCTATTGTACGTCTTTCAATGGCGATGTTTTTTGCCTTGACTCTTTAACCTTAACCATTCGCCAACTTTACTTCTTAGCTGATATTCCGGTATACACCAGACTGGCACCGACTGAAAATAAGAAGTAGCTTACTATTACTGCTCTTAGTTCTTTCCAAAAAAACTATTAGCTAGGCCTTTCCTAACATAACTAAAATGGTTTAAATCCCAAAAAACGAAAGCTACCATCAATATAGTTGCGGTAGCTCTCATCAAGTCAATATAGTATTTCTTCACATCAGAGCCAGAACTTGATACCTGCAACAAAAGCAGTATCACGAGTACTTTGCCCATTTAACTTCGCAAAGTCGGCTGTATTACCAAATTTATTTGTCCACTCAACGCCAACATAGGGAGCAAACTGGCGGGTAAACTCATAACGAACCCGAAAACCAATAGTACTGCTCGATAAACCACTACCAAGGTTATTTTGGACGTCGTCCTTACCGTAAAGCGTTAACTCTGCACGTGGTTGAACAATTAACTTTTGTGTGAGTAATAGCTCATATTCCGCTCTAAGCGATAGTGCTGTATTGCCTTTTTCGCCCAAGTAGCCAGTCATGTCGAGATCAAACCAATATGGAGCAAGCCCCCTAAGGCCAAAAGCTAGCCACTGTCGGTTTTCACCGTCTTTATTGTAATCAAACCGAATCCCTGCTTGTGTATCCCAATATGTTGAAACAGCATGGCCCCATAAAATATCTGTTTGGTTCTCCTCTAGATTTCCTTTGCTAAAATCACCCTCGGTTTTTATGACTAACCTGTCAAAAGTAGTGCCATACCATGCCTGAAAGTCAAAAACACCTGCGTTTGTTTGCTCATTATATTCAAGACGATCCCCTAGTAGCGCGTAAAATGAATGCTCATCTGCCAAAGTCAGTCGTTTGTCGCTACTGAGTGCATAAGGACCTTCAGTCAAAGTTGTACCTGCTGCATAAGCATGGGGGTCTCTAGCATCTTTAGGTGCATCTCCACCTTGTGCTTGCATTTTAGAATCACCCATCTCAGTCATCTCATCTTTTGCAGATACAGATACACTTATAAGGGGCAAACCTATTAATAATAGTCTTAACGTATTGGTTAGTATTAATTTTTTCATGATACAACTACCTCTCTAAACATACCTGCATCCATGTGGAATAATAAATGGCAATGCCATGCCCAGCGACCTACGTCATGAGGTGTTGTTAAAAAACTAATTCTTTGCGCTGGTTGTACAGGGATAGTATGGCGACGAACCTGTACATCACCTTTTTCATTCTCCAAATCGCTCCACATACCATGCAGGTGCATGGGATGTGTCATCATTGTATCGTTTTGTAAAATAACTCTTAAACGTTGATTATGCTTCATGTGAACTGGCGTGCTTTTTCCAAATTCCAAGCCATCAAATGACCAGCTATAACGCTCCATGTTTCCAGTTAAATGTAATTCAATTTCAGCCTCTGGCTCTTGCTGGTTTGTAATTCCCTCAAGAGAATGTAAATCTGCAAGTGTTAAAACACGGCGTCCATTTTTACGTAAACCTATACCGGGATCATCAAGGTTTGTTCTAGGCATATCAACACGCATATCAACAGAAGCTCCATACTCTGTTTTTGCATGACGCACTTTAGTGCTAGCAACAGCTAATGGGTTTTTAGTCATTCCATGTTTACTATGATCCATTGCCATCGCTCCATGACCCATTGCACTATGATCCATTTTATTAGAATTCATGCCCGACATGTCTGCCATACCTGCCATCGCGGAATGCTCACCACCTTGGGCCATATTCCCCATCATATCTGTCATCGTTAACCATTCAACGGGATCTAGAGCAGGTACTGGTGCATCAATATTAGGTGCCATTGATAAAGTACCTTTAGCATAACCTGAGCGATCCATGCTTTGTGCAAAAATCGTATATGCATCATTTTTTGGCTCGACAAGTACATCATAAGTTTCACCGGGACCAAATCTAAATTCATCTACTGTCACAGGTTCAACATTTTGTCCATCAGCTTGTACAACTGTTAACTTCAGCTCAGGTATTCTTACATCAAAAAACGTATTGCTAGAACCGTTAATAAATCTAAGCCTAACCTTTTCGCCAGCTTTAAACATTCCACGCCAGTTTGTCAAAGGCGCACAACCATTCATTAAAAAAGTCATTGCAGATGCTGATAAGTCTGCAAGATCTGTAGGGTTCATTCTCATTTTATTCCACATTTCCCGGCGTTGTAGCGCATTTGAAACGCTGCTATTTGAAATGTCATCAAAAAACTCTGGAACAGTAGGTTGATTAAAGTTAAATACATCGCTTTGTACTTTTAACTTGCGGAACAAATCCATTGGGTCATCATCAGTCCAATCAGACAATTGGATAACATGCTCATTGTCAGCACTAATAATATCCTTTTCTCTTGGCTCAATAATTAATGCGCCGTACATACCTGTCATTTCTTGAAAGCCACTGTGTGAGTGATACCAATATGTGCCGCTTTGTTGCAGCTTAAATTTATAAACAAAGGTTTCACCCGGCATTATACCTTTAAAGCTAATACCCGGTACGCCATCCATTTGATACGGAAGAATGATCCCATGCCAATGAATTGAACTCGGCACTGATAATTTATTAGTTACCCTGATAGTAACGTCATCACCTTCTCTGAGGCGCAAGGTAGGAGCTGGTATTGAGCCATTGATTGTTGTAGCCATTCTTACAACACCTGTGAAGTTTACGGGTGACTCATCTATCACCAGATCTATTATTTCTCCACTTAGTTCGGGCACAGTACCTGTTATTGTTCCAGCCACTAAAGATGAAGCAGCATGAAGAATGCTTGGAAAAGCAGCTAATATACCGCCAGCAGCTAAACCTTGTACAAAGCGTCTACGCGGTGTAGAAATTTGATGTAATGGATCTTTAATTCTCATTTTACTCTCCGAGGTTTGACCAATAAATTAGTGTGACCAATGAATGTGCGTAATTTTCCATTCACCGTTTTGCTTTTCGAGAACCATTGTTTCCATCCCTTGATAATCACGTTCTTCACCATTGTAAGTACCTTTAGTTTGACTACGCGAGGCAGAGATAGCTGTATTTCCAAGTATCGTCACTTGATGTTCAAGTGTGTCGCTCTTCATCGCTGCTAAATACTTCATATCCGACAACATATGATGATGAGCATATTCATCAGCGCTCCTTTCAACGCGGCCTCCCTCGAAAATGGTGACATCATCCGCTAACTGCGCTCTAGCCTGTTTTTGATTGCCAGTTTCAAGTGCTTGATGAAATGCCAAAACAACTTTTGCGGCTGGTGTATCTACACCTTTAAACAATCCTTTGTCTTTATTCTTATCACCATGAGCGTTTGCTGCGAAACTAAACGTCATTAATAAAACGAGTAGGATATTTATTGTTTTCATTTTCTTTTTCTCTTTTAGGTTTTAATTTGCAGGACCAACAACACTAGTAAGCCCAGCAGTTACAGATAAAATGGCAAAAGCTACTACCATTTCTATCGAGATAGATTTAGATAAAGCCTCTCTGCCTTGACTATTTTTAAGTTGTGGAACGAGTATTAGTTTATGTTTAGCAGCAAGTGCCAAAATAGACACTACAAGGGCCAATTTAAACAACAGTGTTTGTCCGTAACTTGAGCTTATTAGTGCATCAAGACTTCCGACCAATTGAATCACGAGCCAGAGGCCTGCTACCAACAATAGGCTCAATGTAAAACTTGCTTGTTTGCCAAAGCTTTCCATCAGCAAATGAAGTTCTGCATAACTTAGCTGATGGCAAGCCTGTTTTAGTGGCAATAACGCCCCAAACCACCATGCCATAACGAGCACATGCAAAATAAGCAAGCCTTTTTCAATTGTGCCTAACTCAGAAATATGACCCAGTAACGTGAATGAGTATGCAAGGATTAATAAACTCAACATTAAAGCGCTTTGTTTTAAGTACGAGTTCACAGCGAGTTTGAACCTTAAAGCTAAAGCGATTATTGCGGTAACTAGCCCAAGCGCTCGAAGCAAAGCTCCAGTGCCGACAGAGGAGTCCCACATAATAGCCAATATATCAGCGTCTATCGCCCCCTGAATTCCCTCTTCTGCCATTGCACCAGTACTGGCAAAGAACCAAGTAATATTAGCGATCAAAGCCATAACTATATAAGTTCTTGTCCACGTTAAATTCGCTATTACAGTATTAGTATGAGATTCATTATTCTCAAATATTTGCCTGAAAAATGTATAACCTGCAATACAGGCAAAGCCGACGTAAAATACAATTTTTGACAGTACAATGACTGTATTCCAGATATACATTTCCATATCAATCACACCGCCTATTTTAGTGAACCATAAAGCCGAAGCTATGTTTCATTTTATGACCATCGTTACCTAAGAAGGTTACATCCACAGTATAGTTTGCAGGAGCTAATTTAGGTAGTTTCCATGTAAATTTGCTAGTAGCGACTTTAGAAGGCTCGAATCCAAATTTAAATTCTTCGCCTTGTTTATTGGCCAATGAAACTTTTACAACACGTACCTCTTTGGTGAACACCAAAGTTAACTCTTCTGGAGGATTCATTAGCATTGCATTATCAGCAGGCACACTTTTTTCAAGATGCACATGCGCAAATACCGCACTACTAAAAACGACACTGATTACGGTTAAAAATTTAATTAGTTTTTTCATATTTACCTCTATTTTAGTTTATTGAAATTGCTATTTATGGTTTCTTAACTTCGCTAAGCATTACTTTTTAGCTCCGCCTTAGAAAGCTCCTTGTTAAAGGCGTTTAATTCTGGCTTTTTAACGATTGAGTAAATTACTGGGAGCACAATAAGAGTGAGTAGCACAGCACTTGTCATTCCGCCTACCATAGGTGCAGCAATACGACTCATAATCTCCGAACCTGTTCCTGTACCATATAAAATGGGCATCAAGCCGATAATGATTGTTGCAACTGTCATCATTACTGGACGAACTCGTAAGCCTGCACCGTGCAATAATGCATCTTGATATGCATCATCAGAGATAGGTTCAGCTCGCTCTTCAGCTTTTTCCTTAAGCTCAGCAAGTGCCTGATTGAGATAGACCAACATTATCACACCAATCTCAACCGCTACCCCAGCTAGAGCAATAAAGCCCACGCCAACAGCCACAGAGAAGTTAAACCCTTCCAGATACATCAACCATAAGCCACCAATCATCGCCATCGGCAAGGTAACGATAATGATAGCCACCTCACTAAACGCTCTGAAGTTTAAGTAAAGTAGAATAACAATAATGGCGAGTGTTAAAGGCAATACATAGGTGAGCTTTTCTTTCGCTCTTTCCATATATTCGTATTGCCCAGCCCAAGTAATTGAATAACCTGCTGGTAGTTTTAGATTATTAGCCAAGTGTATTTTTGCACTTTCAACATAAGTACCTACGTCAACACCGTCTATATCGATAAACGTCCAGCCATTTAAACGAGCATTTTCACTCTTAATCCCCGGCGGACCGTTCTCAACTCGAATATCTGCGACATCACCTAGTGCAATGCGTTGACCACTTGGTGTTACAACAGGTAATCGTGATAGCTGCTCAGGAGAGTCTCGATAGTCTTGCGGATAGCGTAAGTTAACAGGGTAACGCTCTTGACCTTCTACCGTTTGGGTAACGTTCATACCACCAATAGCTGTAGAAACCACTTGTTGAACATCTTCGATGTTTAACCCAAAGCGACTTGCCTTATCGCGTGAAATATCAACCTTGATATATCGTCCACCTGCAACTCGCTCTGAGTAAACTGATGCTGTGCCTGTAACTTCGGGTAAAATTTGCTCTATTTGTTGGCCGATTTCCTGAATCACATCAAGCTCTGGTCCGGCGACTTTAATACCCACAGGCGTTTTTATGCCTGTTGCTAACATGTCGATTCGGGTCTTGATTGGCATAACCCAAGCATTCGTTAAGCCCGGAAACTTAACCAATTTATCAAACTCAGCTTTTAACGATTCAGTAGTCACACCCTCTCGCCACTGCTCTTGTGGCTTCAATTGAATAAAGGTTTCAATCATGGTTAAAGGTGCAGGATCGGTTGCAGTTTCAGCTCTTCCTACTTTACCAAATACAGTTTCAACTTCTGGCACAGTGCGAATAAGCTTGTCTGTTTGCTGCAATAACTCCCTTGCTTTACCAATTGAAATACCGGGATAGGTAGTAGGCATATACATGAGATCGCCTTCATCCAATGGCGGAATGAATTCACTACCAATTTTATCGACAGGCCAAAAGCCAACGATAGTCACTAATATTGCTGCTACTATTGTCGATTTTGGAAACTTCATGACTTGCTTTAAAACAGGCATGTAGATAGCAATCAATAATCGGTTTAACGGGTTTTTCTTTTCAGAAACAACTTTGCCTCGAATAAAGTAGCCCATCAAAACAGGCACCAATGTGATCGCCAAACCTGCTGATGCCGCCATTGCATAGGTTTTTGTATAGGCGAGCGGAGAGAACATTCTTCCTTCTTGCGCTTCCAAGATAAATACAGGTAAGAATGAGACTGTAATGATCAGTAAGCTAAAAAATAGTGCAGGGCCTACTTCACTCGCAGCCTTAGCAACAATTTGCCAGCGATTTTCATCTGTTAGTGGTGTTTTCTCCATATGCTTGTGCATATTTTCAATCATCACTATTGCACCATCAGTCATCGCACCAATCGCAATAGCGATACCGCCTAAAGACATAATGTTGGCATTGATGCCTTGCATATACATGATAATGAACGACACCAAGATACCTAATGGCAGAGTAATAACTGCCACAATAGATGAGCGAAGATGAAATAGGAAAGCCACACAGACAATAGCCACGACTGCAAGCTCCTCTAGCAACTTGCTCCAAAGGTTATCAACAGCACGATCTATTAACTTCGATCTGTCATAGACAGGGACAACCTCCACCCCCTCTGGTAAAGAAGATTTGAGCGACTCAAGCTTTTCTTTTACCCCATTTATGGTTTGTTGAGCATTTTCACCAAAGCGCATAACGACAACACCACCAACAACTTCGCCTTCGCCATTAAGTTCTGCGATACCACGGCGCATTTGAGGACCAAGGTTAACGTTGGCAACATCTCCAATACGCAACGGCGTGCCTTGTTCGTTAATACCAAGTGGAATTTTCTCTATATCACTAACTGATTGAATATACCCCGTTGCGGTAACCATATATTCAGCTTCAGCCATTTCCACAACGGATGCGCCAGTTTCTTTGTTCCCTTTTTGTAAGGCTATTTGTATTAAACTTAGAGGAATATCGTAAGCTCTCAATTTGTCAGGATCTACTTGCACTTGATACTGCTTAACCATACCGCCAACGGCGGAAACCTCAGACACGCCCGGAACAGTTTGTAGTTCATACTTTAAAAACCAGTCTTGAATACTTCTTAATTGGCTTAGATCATGGTTTCCTGACTTATCTGTTAAAGCGTAGATGTATACCCAACCCACTCCTGTCGCATCAGGTCCTAATTGTGGTTTTGCCGAATCAGGCAGGCTTGATGCTACTTGGCTTAAGTATTCAAGTACTCTGCTTCTAGCCCAATACAAATCAGTATCATCATCAAAAATGATATAGACGTAGGAATCACCAAAAAATGAGTAACCACGAACAGTTTGCGCCCCCGGCACTGATAACATCGCTGTAGTAAGGGGAAACGTCACTTGATCTTGCACTACTTGTGGTGCCTGTCCCGGATAGCTCGTCTTAATTATCACCTGCACATCAGAAAGATCGGGGAGTGCATCTACTGGTGTTTTTTGTAATGAATACAAACCACCAAACGCGATAATTAAGGTAATCAACAAAACAAAGAAACGATTGCCGATAGACCATCTAATAATTGATTCAATCATTATTTTTCTCCCACTTAATGATTAGAATGATCAACAGCAGCTTTATTTTCCTTGCCGTGTTGTTCATCTGATTCAAGAGAAATGTCAGTGATAACTAAGTCATCTCTAACCTCAAAAGTGAAAGTGACATTATCACCGACATTGAAATCAACCATTTCTATATTGTCCGCGACGATAAAATCCATCGTCGCAGCAGGTCTATCCCATTTCTCTATTGGGCCTCTGCTAATATTTAGAACACGCGTATCAACATTAATAGAATTAATTAGACCTGATACTGTTGCAAAAGATACTTCTTCACTCATATCACCAGGCTCACTCATGATATGAATTCCAGTAATTTCATATCCACCGTCTTCGGTTTTGCTCACTTCAAAGTGCAAAGATTGACCTGACTTTAATGAGTCAATATCGACTTTTTCAGCCACAGTAAAATCCATAACCATTTCAGGCCAATCCCAAGCTTCAGCAGGGCCATGTGAAATATTAACCATGCGGTGCCCTGCCATAACACTATTAACATCCCCTTGCATCCAAACAGAGTTAGGCACTTCATCATGAGTCATTCGTTTAAAGTCAGAGCTTTTACTTGATTCAGAATCAATCAAGAATTGGGCAGATGTCACCACAACGTCATCTTCATTTAAGCCGTCTAATATTTCGATGCTGTCGATATCAACCCGGCCAATAGTCACTTCAATAGATTTAAATTGCCCATCACCTAACGCAAGTACTACTCTGTCCTGTTTACCTGTTCTAATAACGGCTTCTTTAGGCACGAGGATGGTGCTATCAGCTTGATTAGCGTGAATAGAGACTTGTGCAAACATATTTGGTTTTAATTGATAGTCTGTGTTATCAAATTTCAATCTCACTCGGAGTGTGCGTGTTTTACTGTTCAATGTTGGATAAACATAATCAACGACACCAGCCCAGTCCTCACCGGGTAAATAATCCAGTGTCATTGATACAGGAAGTCCTTTTTTAATTAAGGCTGCGTCACGTTCAAACACTTCTGCTTCAACCCAAACTTGATCTAGCTGGCCAATGCTTAATAAGGTGTTTCCCGGCTTTACATAAAAACCTTCTCTAACCTTCAAACCATCGACAACACCTGCTTGTGGTGAATAAAAGGTAATTGTTTGCTGAACCTTTCGTGTCTTTTCTAGCTTTTGAACAAAGTCTGCTGAAAGCTGTAACGCTTTTAGGCGATCTTTGGCTGCTGAAATTAAAGAACTATTGTTGCGCTTTAACGCTATTAACAGCTCTTCCTGAGCATTAACTAACTGAGGAGAATATAGTGTATAAAGAGGCTGCCCTTTCTCTACAGGGTTACCTGCTGCTTTGATGTAAAGTTTATCAATCCAGCCATCAACCCGTGGGTGGATATGAATTAGCTTATCTTCATCATATTGAACATAACCTACCGTTGAGATTTCAGTATGCATATTTTTCAGTTCAACAGGTGCAGTGCGAACCCCAAGGTTATTCACTACATGAGGCGCAATTTTTACTGCTCCGGGGCCAAAGTCATCACCAGATGATTCTTCCTCATACACAGGTATTAAATCCATCCCCATAGGCGACTTACCGGGCTTGTCCCGGCGGTAATTAGAATCCATCGGTGCAACCCAATACAGAGGCTTTTTTTCTCCTGATGTTGCTTCATTACTATTACTGTTTGAGCCAGTACCTTGATATAAACTCAATGCTCCAGCACCAAGTGCTGCCCCAATGATGATGGCAATAATTGTTTTTGTATTCGTTGACATTATTTTTCTCCAAATTGCTGACTGGATAAGTGCTGATTAGTTTTGTGTGAAGTTTGCATCGACTTATGTTCAGCATTTGAGTTAGATTGAGAATGCGCAAAGAAATAGTTGATACGAGCAACTGTTTTAAGTGCGTCAACATCAATTCTTAAGGCTGATATTCTGGCATTTAATTCTGCGATTCTTGCTCGAACAACTTCGGCAAAATCGCCATCATCATTTGTATAGGCTGTCAATGACGCTTCTGCTTGGTCATGAGTTTGTTTAAGGAGTTGTTCTTGATAGATAGATTGTCTATCTGATAAGCGTTTAAGCTGTCTTAGTTCTTTTTCTAAAACACTGATCATTTGCTTTGTCAGTAATAGTTTCTCGGTTTTAATAGTCTCTGAATCTGCAATAGAAGCTGCAACTTGCTTATCTTGTCTGTTCTCGGTAAACAAGGGTAAATCAAACGTTACCCCAACAGAAAATAAATCAGCTCGGCTATCACCAGAGGGCATATTGTCGCGATAGGCATAACTAGCATTAACACCCCATTGCGGCTCATATTGCTGTTTGGCTAACTCAATTCCTTTTTCTGAAGCTTTGCGTTTTATATCAATTGCAAGTATGGCTGGGTGATTCGAAAGCTCCTGAGCCAATAGATTTCTTGAGTAATTAGATGCTGTTAGGACTGTTGGATTATTCAATTGAATCGAAGGCAATTCTTTTGAGACGCTAAACTCTAATGGTTGCGCGTCAAAGTTGAATGATTCATTCAAACGATCCGCATCGTAAATATGAAGCCACTCATTGAGACGAGCGATTGTCGTTTCTAGTTTCTGCTTTTGCGAAGTTAATCTGTCATCTAACTGCACGATTTCCAACTGAGCACGAATAACATCTTGCTGTCTAGTTTTACCAACAACGTTTGAATAGCTAGCTTTAGCCACTTCTGCCATCTGCTCAAAGAGAGACCAATCATCTTCAATCAATTTAATAGTTTGTTGGGCTAAGTAAGCATCTAACCAAAGTTGTGACACTTGGCTTTTCAACTTAGCTTTACGATCCTCTCGTAACAGTGGAAATTTCGTGGACTCAATTTGTAACTGGTCTTTCTTGATCTCTAGACTGTCGCCTCTCGGAAACATTTGAGAGACGCCAACCTTTAGCTGAGTCATTCCTTCCTGATCTAAATCCCAAGTATCTGTTGGTAAATTCATTATCCCTAGCGATACTTTCGGATCAGGCAAAGTACCTGAAGCAATACTTCTATTTTCAACTGCACTTTGTTTCAATCGGCTACCATGAAGCCAAGGATCATTTTGCTGAGCTAAGGTGATAGCTTGTTCAAGCGACACTACTTTCTCAGCTTGAGCTGAGAATACAGATAAGCCGAGTATTAATGCAGTTGAAAGTGAAGTAAGGTTTGAAGAGTTCAATTTCATTAGAATTGCTCCTCGTATGTCTTAACTTTTGCATAGACTTTGCTCGTTCCATCTTTAAATAGAATTAACACGTTGTATGGCATAAAGCGGTCATCGACTTCCATACCGGGAGAGCCAACTGGCATTGCTGGAACTGAAAGCCCAATCGCATTGGGATGTTCTTCTGATAAGAACTGCTGAATAAATTTAGCAGGTATATGACCTTCAAAGGCAAATCCATTTCTACTCACTGCCGTGTGGCATGAACGGTAATTAGGTTTGATACCATACTTAGTTTTGATGTTGCCGATGTTTCGGAAATCTTTGGAATGCGCAACGATCCCTTTGTCTTCAATATGAGTTATCCATTTTTTACAACACCCACAAGTAGGGGTTTTATAAACGATTAACTCCAAAGGTGTTACGTCGTGATTGTCTGCATGGTTATGTTCGTTGGCGTTTGCAAACGCAGGTGAAAGCAGCATTACTACTGCTATTTTTAAATACTTATTGATCATTTTTGCCCCCAGACATCGCTGGAAAATATCTATAGCGCTACGACGCTATATTGACTAACAGAAAAATTAATTACATGTGCGAGAAATTTGGACGCACTAATCCTGTATTAGGCAAAAATTGGTGGACGATAAAGGGAAGTGGAAATTGAATGAGGTTGTTTAGATTGCAGAGCAGCTACAGATTCACTGAATATTTGAATATCTGTCGAATCAATACTGGAATTTAGGACTGTCGTAGATGAGCAAGCATTTGCAGGACAAATACATTCAACGTCACAACAATCTTCTGATTGACCATTACTGCTTTTATTCATATCACCATGATCCATGTTCATGTTCATGTTCATGTGTGATTCGTGAGAACCTGATGACATTTCGCAAGGCATAGCAGAATACGCAAATGCTTGCCCTACAAAGGCAACCAGCATAAGCGTCATTACTAAGACTTTTGAAAATGCTTTAGACATAAAATTCTCTTACAAATATACATTTCTAATACTAATGCAAATTTTTGACTAAGTCAATTGATGCTGTATAAACATTTATGAATATTTGATTATCGTCAAATTTTTCAAAGAGGTAAGTGACAAATAATAATCTCATCAGACTTCTTATCTTCGCTATTCAATGGCTTTTATTTTGAGACTTAAGTTGCTCTCTCATTTCTAAAACTCGATCTGCCGAATAAGCTCCTGCTCTCATAACAACCAGTTCAACAAATGAAATATCAATTAACTTATGGTCAGCATCAATCACATAACAACTCCCACTATGTGTGTATATTTCTAACTTATCTTCATCAGCAGATTTGCTAACAATCTTTGAAGTCACGATTTGCTGAAATGGCCGAAACCTGAATGTTTCATCTTCAATAACCCCCCCTGATAAAAACTCGCCAAGAAATATTTTTTCAAATTCTTTATAGTCGTAAACAGATACTATGTAGGCATCCTTTAAATATATTCTATCCAACGTATTCCCTTACTAATAACTAGCCGGGAGCATATCTCGCAGCTCTAATAACTCATTAGGAGAATACATACACTCATGCATTAAATTAAACTCAAATGCATTTACATCAAACTCTTTAGATTCAGCATCTAAGATATAAAAGTCAACACCAAAGCACTTACTTTCTAGACCATTGATTTCCAAAACCTTTATCGTGAATAAAGCATCTCCTTCTTTACCATTTTCATTTTCGTCAGCAAATGTGCCGTAAAGCACCCGTTCAACTTTTTCCTCTGTATCAGATTGAATTGAGATAAGTTTTGCGTTGGTTAGTTTTACTCTAGGTCTCATGCTTGAACTCCTTTCATATCTTCTACAGAAAAAGGACGAAAAAAACTTAGATATTTAACCCCATCAACTTTAAGCAAATTGAATCGCCCCGAGTTCATCGGAGACCAGTTTGTTTAAGTCAGGCCACTTTACCTGACTCGTTTAAATTATCATAGTAGTCTGTTTCATATTGAGCTGGTGAAATATACCCAATTGAAGATAATA